>NZ_JBWKYC010000024.1:0-47536 GCF_059423525.1 Arthrobacter sp. GW460-12-1-14-TSB2 | reverse complement strand
TTCAGCCCGTCCCACGTACCGGACTCGGCCGACGCCACCGCACCGTTGGCATCAACAGCCGTCACCGTCACCGCACCCGTCTTCGGATCCGCACTGTAAATCCGGTTATCCGCACCAACAGCGGACACCAGGCCCTCCGAACCCGCCAACACCGGCTCCGTGGACTCCTCGTCAAAACCGTTGACAGTGGACGGCGAAAGCGCCCACACCTTGCCCTTGGCCGGGTCCGTCACCGAAATAACCTCGGAACCAAAACTCACATCAGCCGCACCCGGCAACTGCTTATCCCCGCCCAACTGCATATTCGCCGGAGACACCTGATTCAGCGTCGAACCCGTCTCATCATCGACAAAAACGTCACCGGAATTCTGCAGGATATCGAAAGTCGTACTCGCCGGGGTCACCGCACCATCCAGCACACGGGACGGATAATTCAAACGGCCAACAGCATTCCTGGCCTTACTGACAACCCACACACCACCATCGTTCAATTCCACCTCAGTGGTCTTAAACCCCGGATAAATCACCGCACCCGCCACCAACGCAGCACCGGCCACCGCAAAAACCGTGCCGCGGAGGATCCTGGTACGCCGGTGGTTCGGCGTCCGTTCCGGTTTGGGCGTCACGGATCGAAGTAGCCGTTTCATTGCCAGATTTCCCCCACAAAAATGCATTCCGGGCATGCTAAGGCCCCATAGAGCGACATACGGGGACAGTCCGACTATGTCATAAGACCATCGATTTGAGAAACCAGCCCCCGCCGTCCGCTAATGCGGGAGTCCGGAGGACGCGGGCGGAACGGGCTTGTGGATTTCAGTCCAGGACGAGTCCCCGGCCACTGCCGCGCTGCAGCAGGACGGGGTGTATTTCACCGAAGCCACGCACCTCTTCGGCTGCCTGCGGGACCAATACAAACCGTTCGTCGTGTTCCAGCGCGGCGGCCGTCATCGAATCGACCAGAACGGTGCCCGGATCCGCCAGTGCAGTCAGCCGCGCGGCAAGGTTGACGGTGGGACCGTAGATGTCGCCCAGCCGCGACAGGATCCTCCCCCACACCATGGCCACCCTGGCCTGGGGCAGGATCTCATCCTCGGTAAAGGCCTGGCACAGGGCGAGGGAAATTTCGGCGCCCGCTGCCGGCGTCTCGGCAATATAGAGGACTTCATCCCCCACGGTTTTCACCAGCCGGCCGCCGCCGACCGAAATGATCTCGGCGCATTTGTTCTCAAAACGCTGTACCAGTTGAGCCAGCGTCTTCTCGTTCATGCGTCGCGAAAGGCTGGTGTACGAAACCAGGTCCGCAAATCCTACGGCCCGCGCCAGTGGCAGCGGTGCGTCATCCTCGTCGCCCTCGCGGCCCTCTTCACTGGCCTGCAGCCCGGCCTCTGCCCGCACGGCGAGGCGCTGGACCCCGGCGTTGAGCTGCCTGCGCCAGGAGTAAACCAGCATTTCCTCGAGCGCGTCCACCAGGGACGGCAGCTGGTTGACCAGCCGCTTGCGGGCTACGGCGTCCGACACACCCTGCCGGTGCACCATGTCCTCCACGAGGGCTTCGATTTGCCAGACCACCATGCGGTCGGTCATTTGCCCGATGGCCCGGGTAACGGAAATAGCCGCTTCCTCGGTGAGCTTCCCCGCCCGGACCAGGTCAACCACGGTGGACAATGCAGCCTGGTCGCGTTCGGTGAAGGCAACATCCTCGTCGCCAAGGTTGGGAAAGCCCAGGGCGCGCCACAGCTTGCGGGCGGACAGCAGCGACAGCCCGGCACCGGCAGCCACCTCACGGCGGCGCAGCTTGCGCTCACCGCCGAGGAGCCTGGCCTCCAGCGCCTTCGCGGCGAGCCGTTCGGCAGAAAGGGTTCCCGTGGGAGTGGCTTCATTCGAGGATGATCCCGGCAGAGGAGGATCGTACTGGGCAGGGTCGTGGGGTATTGGCTGGTGGGCGGCTGCCGGGGTGCCGGCGGGGTCGCCGGGCACGGACGTCTCAAGCACCGGCGCCTCCAGTGAAACGGGCGGCTCCAAGGAAACCGGCCCGTCCAGTGAAACAGGGCCCAAGGTGGCCGTTTCCAGGACAGCGGCTTCGAGGGTGGCGGTCTCCACTACGGCGTCCGGCGGAGACGGCAGCTCAGACGGCTCTGCCTGGTCGACGGTTCCGGCGTTGTCCACGGGTCCGGCATTCTCAGCGCTCATCTCTTCCACCTTCTCTCGTATCCCACGTCTCTCCCCTATCCCACGGCCGGTAACGCGGCATGTCCGCGGCGCTGTCCTGCGCCCGGTCTGCCTCGTAGATCACTCCGGCAGGCAGTTCATCGATGGCATCGAGCACAAAGTTCCGGAACTTCACAGCTTCCGGAACGTCCGGGATGACCGATTCGGCACCGTGTCCGGTATCCAACGATATATTCCCGGAACGCAATATGCGCTGCCACAATGACTGACTGACGCCGACATGATGCACCGCCGCGAGCGGGATCTGCATGTCCCGCCTGCGCAACATACCGTAACGGGCAATTATCCGTCGGCTCGTCAGCACGTACTGGGTAGCGTGCCACCTGAGCAGCCGCGGCAGGCAGTATCCCAACAGTATCCACGCAACTCCGCCGACGCACACTGCGACAAGCCAAATAGTCCATTCTTCGGAGATCAGCGGAACGAGCCTGGCCGGCTCGCCCCTGACGATCCATGCGCTGGCGAAGGCGCCGAAAGCGGGTCCAGCGATGAACAGCAGCCCCGGGAAAAAGAGCTTCCGGGGCTGCGGCCGGGTAACAGTGATGACCTGTTCACCCGGCAGGAGCTCTTTACGCATATCCGCTTTCCGCGGTGCCGGTTCCCGTATCGGTTCCGGTACCGGGCGGGGTCCAGGGGCGGAGATGGACGACGTCGCCGGCCGTCACCACGTGCTCGTGCTTGCCGGCGTCCACCACGAGAAGGGAGCCGTATTCGTCCAGGCGGGAAGCGTGGCCGATGATCTCGTGGTCGCCGGGCAACTGTGCGCGCACCTGCTTGCCGAGGGTGGACATCACGGATTCCACGCGCTTGTGCAGCGACGGTCCGCCGGCCATCCCGGCGGCGGGGTCGCCGTCGGCATTGCAGAAATTGCGGTACAGGGCGGCAAAGCGCGACAGGTAGCTCTTGAGCAGCGCGGTCCGGTCAACTGTCCGGGCATTTTCCAGCAGCACGGACGTGGCCGTGGGGACGGGGAGCTCCTCGGCAGTCAGGGTCACATTGAGCCCGGTGCCCAGGATCACAGGCGGAACAGTGCCGTCCCCCATCGGTCCCAGCTGAGCCAGGATGCCCGCAATTTTCCGCCCGCGCACCATGACGTCATTGGGCCACTTGATCTCTGCCGGGATCCCTGCCGTCTCCAGGAGGGCCTCGCGGAGGGCAAGGGCGGCGAGCAGCGAGAACCACGAGTAGCTGTGGGTGGGCAGCGGCCGTCCTTCGGCGTTCACCGGCCGGAGCACGATTGACACGGACACGGAGCTGAGCGGCGGCGCCTCCCAGTGCCGGTCCAGGCGGCCGCGGGCCGCGGTCTGGTGCTCGGCGGTGAGGACGGACAGGTCCGGCCAGGCGCGGGGATCCACGGTCACTCCCTGCAGGAGGTCCGCATTGGTGGAACCTGTTGAGTTCACCACGGTGAGCTGCGCTATGCCGTTGGCAGCCAGGAAATCCTCATTGCCCAGTTCGTTCCTGTTGAGTCCTACGCGGGCAGCGGGAGACTGCGGGGTGATCGGGTCCTGGCCGTCGGCAGGCTGTGGGGCGTCCATAGTTGAATCCTACCGAGTTGGTGCCGCACCGGCGGCGGGAGGACGGGTTCTCAGAGGAAAATGTCAGGGACCAGCCGGTCCTCCGGGGCGCCAAGGCTGTACGGCGAAAAGTCGGTTACCCCGGCCGCGGCGAGCACTTGTTCGTCCGTATAGAAGTTGCCGCTCCGCCTGCCAGCCCCGCCTGCCAGGTTGCTTCCCGTCAGCACGGCATGTGCCGCATCCGCCATGATCTCCGGTCCGCGGGCTGCCTTGACCATGTTCTCGCCCCCGGGCATGTTCCGGATGGCAGCCGTATCGATCAGCGTGCAGGGCCAGAGCGAGTTGACGTTGATGCCGTCCCCCTTGAGCTCCTCGGCCAGGCCGAGGGTGGTGAGGCTCATTCCGTATTTGGCCATGGTGTAGGCAAGGTGCATGCCCGCCCACTTGGGATCCAGGTTCAGCGGCGGTGAGAGGGTCAGGATGTTGGCGTCTGCTGAGCGTCGAAGTGCCGGCAGGGCGAGCTTGGAGAGCAGGAAGGTTCCACGGACGTTGATGTCCTGCATGAGGTCGTAGCGCTTCATGTCCACGGCGTCGGTCTTAGACAGATCGATCGCAGAGGCGTTGTTGATCACGATGTCGATCCCGCCAAACCGTTCGACGGCGGCGGCAACCGCCCCGGCGACGTCGTCGTCATTGCGGACGTCGCCGACGATCGGGAGCGCCTGGCCGCCCGCTGCTTCCAGTTGTTCCGCGGCGGTGAAGACCGTGCCCTCGAGTTTTGCGTGCGGCTGGCCGGTCTTGGCCATCAGCACGATGTTGGCGCCGTCGCGCGCGGCGCGGAGCGCTATGGCGAGGCCGATGCCGCGGCTGCCGCCCGACATCAAAATGGTGCGTCCCTGAAGGGAACCGGCGGCCTGATACGGCCCTGCGGCGGTGCCCGAAGCATCGTTGCTTGAAGTCATAAGGACACTCTAGCCGAAGTATGTTACTGGTGAGTAACATAACGGTCAGCGTCACCCGACGGCAGAAAATTGTAGGTTTTCTACAGCGGTCCCGGCCAATAGCGTCACTAGACTAGCCAACAGGGTCCTGCTTTTGTGCGGAAGCTACTTAAGCGCCGTTGCGACACAGGGCCAGCGACCATCAGCTACAGAGCCGGAGACACTTGATGAGCCACGATCTGACAACGACTGCGGGAAAGATTGCAGACTTCCGCGACCGCCAGGCGCGTGCCGAGCAGCCATCCGGCCCCGAGGCCATCGAAAAGCAGCACGCCCGCGGCAAGAACACGGCACGCGAGCGCATCGACCTCCTCCTGGATGAGGGATCGTTTGTGGAGTTCGACGCACTGGCCGTCCACCGCTCCACGGCCTTCGGCATGGAGAAGAAGAAGCCCCTGGGTGACGGGCTGGTGTCCGGTTACGGCACGGTGGACGGCCGCCCCGTGGCCGTGTACAGCCAGGACTTCTCGGTCTACGGCGGCTCGCTCAGCCAGGTCAACGGCGAGAAGATCGTCAAGGTGCAGGAATTCGCGCTGCGCAACGGCTGCCCCGTGGTTGGCATCCTTGACGGCGGCGGCGCCCGCATCCAGGAAGGCGTGGCCTCCCTGGCCATGTTCGCGGACATCTTCCGCAACAACGTGCACGCTTCCGGAGTCGTCCCCCAGATTTCCCTCATCATGGGCCCCTCCGCCGGCGGCGCGGCCTACTCCCCCGCCCTGACCGACTATGTGGTCATGGTGGATAAGACCTCGCACATGTTCATCACCGGACCGGACGTGATCAAGACCGTCACGGGCGAGGACGTCGACATGGAGACTTTGGGCGGGGCGCGGCAGCACAACGCCACCACGGGCACGTCCACGTACCTGGCGTCGGACGAGGCGGACGCCGTCGAGTTTGTTCGTGAACTCCTGGACTTCCTCCCCTCCAACAACCTGGCCGAGGCTCCGGTCCTGGAGCACCAGCAGGACCTGGAAATCGACGACGACGACCTCGCCCTGGACACGCTCATTCCGGATTCCGCCAACCAGCCCTACGACATGCGCAAGGTCGTTGAGCAGATCGTGGATGACGGGCACTTCCTGGAGATGCAGGCCCTCTACGCACCCAACGTAATGATCGGTTACGGCCGCATCGAGGGGCACACCGTCGGCATCGTGGCCAACCAGCCCATGCAGTTCGCCGGCACCCTGGACATCTCGGCATCGGAAAAGGCCGCTCGCTTCGTCCGGCACTGCGATGCCTTCAACATCCCCATCATCACGCTGGTGGACGTACCGGGCTTCCTGCCGGGCAAGGACCAGGAATTCCAGGGCATCATCCGCCGTGGCGCCAAGCTCCTGTACGCCTACGCCGAAGCCACCGTCCCCAAGCTCACGGTCATCACCCGCAAGGCCTACGGCGGAGCGTACATCGTGATGGGTTCCAAGAAGCTCGGCGCAGACCTGAACATGGCCTGGCCCACGGCCCAGATCGGCGTCATGGGGGCGCAGGGCGCCGTCAACATCCTGTACCGCCGCGAACTTGCTGCGGTGGCGGAGGCCGGCGGCGACGTCGAGGCCAAGCGCGCAGAGGTCATCCGGCAGTACGAGGAGGAACTCCTCAACCCGTACCAGGCCGCCCAGCTCGGGTACGTGGACGCCGTCATCGCGCCGTCCGAGACCCGGGTGCAGATCATCAAGGGCCTGCGTGCCCTGCGGGACAAGCGCGCCAGCCTTCCCGCCAAGAAGCACGGGAACATTCCGCTGTGATCCCGGACGTGGAGCCTGCCGCGCACCCTGCCGTTTCCCCGGCCGGGAACGAACCGGCGCCTGAAACGGCAGCCGAGGAGCCGTTGTTCTCCGTGGTCAAGGGCCAACCGACCGACGTGGAACTCGCGGCGCTCACTGCCGTCGTACTGTCCCTGGGCAATGCCGGGCCCGAGGGCGATGCGAAGCCCAGCGTCCGCCACTGGGTGCGGCGGCAGCAGCTGCGGCTGGCCCCCACCCCGGGGCCGGGTGCGTGGAAGCGAAGCCGCGGCTAAGGCCGGGTCCGCCGCATAACCGCAGCGGGCCGGGAACTGACACACCGAAAAGTTCAGTGAGTCTTTCATAACTGGGATCGCCCCGTTAGTCTCGTGGGGTGACTACCGAAACCGCAGCCTCAGCGCGCCCCCACACAGCCATCGACGCCGTCGCAGACGCCTACACGGACACCCTGATCAGGCTTAACCCCAGCTTCGCCACCACGCTCGGGGTGCCCGGCCACGAAACTGAATTCCAGGACTTCTCGCCTGCGGGCATCGAAGAATTCATCGCGGCGGCGCGGAAGGCACTCGGTGACCTCGACGGCCTGGAGCCCGTGGACGACGTGGACGCCGTCACGCTCGACGCCATGCGGGAACGGCTGGGGCTGCAGCTGGAAATCCACGAATCCGGGTGGGATGCCGCGGACCTGAACAACATCTCCTCGCCGGCACAGGACATCCGGGCCATCTTTGACCTGATGCCCACCGATTCCGTGGAGCACTGGGAGCACATCGCCGGCCGCGCCCACAGCGTCCCTGGCGCGATCGACGGCTACATCGAATCCCTGCGCCACGCCAGGGAACAGGGCAAGGTCTCCGCCTCCCGGCAGGTGTCCATCGTCGTCGAGCAGGCCACCAAATACGCCGCCGAGGACGGCTTCTTCGCCAAGATGGCCGCAGGCGCGAAGACCGCGGACGGCCCGCTTTCCGCGGAACTGCAGGCAAAGCTCGACGACGGCGCCTCGGCGGCCCGCGCGGCGTACCTCAAGCTGGCGGATTTCCTGTCCGCCGAACTGCTGCCCGTGGCACCGGCCAAGGACGCAGTGGGCCGGGACCGGTATGCGCTGGCATCCCGGGCCTTCCTCGGCGCGACGGTGGACCTCGACGAGACCTACGCCTGGGGCGTCCAGGAACTGGAACGGCTCATCGCGGAACAGGAGCGAGTGGCCAACGAGATCCGTCCCGGCGCGTCGGTGGCGGAAGCCAAGGAAATCCTGAACAGCGATCCCGCCCGCCAGCTCAAAGGCACCGACGCCCTCAAAGCCTGGATGCAGGGCCTCTCGGACAAGGCTGTGGCGGATCTGGCCGGCGTGCACTTTGAGATCCCGGACATCATGAAGACGCTCGAATGCCTGATCGCCCCCACCGACGAAGGCGGCATCTACTACACCGGACCCTCGGACGACTTCAGCAGGCCGGGCCGGATGTGGTGGTCCGTCCCCCCGGGCGAGGACACCTTCACCACCTGGGCCGAAACCACCACGGTGTTCCACGAAGGCGTACCCGGACACCACCTCCAGATCGCCACGGCCATCTACCGCCGGGAGCTGCTTAACAAGTGGCGCCGCAATGTCTGCTGGACCTCCGGCCACGGCGAAGGTTGGGCGCTGTACGCCGAGCAACTGATGCAGGAACTGGGCTACCTCAAGGACCCGGGCGACCACATGGGCATGCTGGACATGCAGCGCATGCGGGCCGCGAGGGTGGTGTTCGATATCGGTGTGCACCTGGAGCTGGAAGTGCCGGAACGCTGGGGCAACGGTACCTGGACGCCGGACAAGGGCTACGACTTCCTGAAGCAGAACCTGGCGATCAGCGAAGGCCAGCTCAACTTCGAATTCGCCCGCTACCTCGGGTGGCCGGGCCAGGCTCCGTCCTACAAGGTGGGCCAGCGCCTCTGGGAGCAGATCCGTTCCGAACTGGAAGCGCGCCCCGGCTTCGATCTGAAGACCTTCCACACCAAGGCACTCAACATCGGCTCCGTAGGCCTCGATACGCTGAAGCGCGCTCTGCTGGGGTAAGCCTCGTCCCCGTGCGTCCCGGAGGGACGGACGTCCTCGGCGTGCTGCTCCTGCGTCGCTTTGACGCACGCTGCCGGATGCCCGTCCTTTCGGTCCGTTTGCGAGACGTTTGCCACATGCTTCCCGGGAATAACTTCATAAAAGGCTGGTCTGACACCGAAAATCCGGACTTGTTGGCGTCGGGGCCGGCTAGGACTGCGTAATATTTCTCAATATCGAGTAGAAGCTGTATTTTGCACGGCCTAGCGTGTTCGGGTGACCACTCAAACCAGCACCCCCTCCCCCGCAGGAAACACCGGTTTCCGGCTGCCCGCATGGGCCGGTTCATTCGGCTTCCAGATCATTGCCGCCCTAATCGTGGGCCTTGGCCTTGGCCTCCTGGCCAAGTACACGGGCAGCACCAAGGCGAACCCCAACGCCCTCGGCGCCACACTGCAGACGATTGGCTCGAGCTACGTCTCGCTGCTGCAGACCGCCGTGGTTCCCCTTATCTTCACGGCCGTCGTCAGCTCCATCTCGAACCTCCGGCAGGTCTCCAATGCCGCGAAACTGGCATGGAACACGCTGCTGTGGTTCGCCATCACGTCCCTGATCGCGGTGCTGATCGGCATCGGCCTCGGTGTGCTGCTGCAGCCCGGCGCCAGCACCGGCATCACCCAGGAAGCCAAGTACTCGGGCAAATCCGGCGACTGGTGGGCGTTCCTGATCGGCCTCTTCCCCAAGAACTTCCTGGGCCTGGGAGCCAGCACCACCGTCACCGAGGGCGTGGCCACGACCGCCGTCAGCTTCAACGTCCTACAGATCCTGGTGATCGCGATCGCCGTCGGCGTGGCCGCACTGAAGGTTGGCAAGGCTGCCGAGCCCTTCCTGAACCTCAACGCGTCAGCCCTCGCCGTCATCCAGAAGGTGCTGTGGTGGATCATCCGCATCGCCCCGCTGGGCACTGTGGGCCTCATCGGCAACGCCGTGGCCGTCTACGGCTGGGACACCATCGGGTCGCTGGGCAAGTTCACCTTTGCCATTTACGTCGGCCTGGCCCTCGTCCTGTTTGTGGTCTACCCGGTGCTGGTCCGCACCCACGGACTGTCTGTCAAACAGTACTTCTCCGGTGTCTGGCCCGCTGTCCAGCTGGCATTTGTGTCCCGCTCGTCCGTCGGCACCCTGCCGCTGACCCAGCGCGTGACAGAGCGGAGCCTGGGCGTACCCCGCGCCTATGCCTCCTTCGCCGTACCCCTGGGCGCCACCACCAAGATGGACGGCTGCGCCGCGATCTACCCGGCGATCTCCGCGATCTTCGTGGCCCAGTTCTTCGGCATCCAGCTCGACTTCAGCCAGTACCTGCTGATCGCCCTCGTCTCCGTACTGGGTTCCGCGGCGACGGCGGGTACCACCGGCGCCGTCGTGATGCTGACCCTGACGCTCTCCACGCTGGGACTGCCGCTGGCCGGCGTCGGCCTCCTGCTGGCGATCGACCCCATCCTGGACATGGGCCGCACTGCGGTCAATGTGGCCGGGCAGGCGCTGGTCCCCACGATCGTGGCCAAGCGCCAGGGAATCCTGGACGAGGCGCTGTACAACGCTCCGCGCAACGGCGACCCGTTCGCGGATGACTCCGCCACTACAGATCCGACGGCGGCCGCTCCGGCAACTGAACGGGACGAACGCGAGCTGGCGGACGCCAAGGCGTAACCCGCTTCGTCGCCGAAGCGCGAACGTACAGTTGAGGCCTCAAATCCACACGGGTTTGGGGCCTCAACTGTACGTTCGCGCTGATGTGGCGGGACGTCCTAGTGGCCTCCGCCGCCTATCACGCCGTTCTCCACGGCTTTGGTGACGGCGTCGGCCTCCGCCTGGGTGAGCTTGCCGTCCGCGACTGCCTTATCCAACCGGGTCTTCAGGGCCGCTGCGCGCTCGGACCGTTCCTCTGCGCGCAGCTCCTCAATGGCTGCGGTGACCTTGGATTCGTCAATCCCCAGCGACTCCGCGAGGGACTTGGCGAGGGCTGCTTCCCTGGCAGCACGGTCCGGCTTCTCTCCCTCGGCAGGCCGCGTCGCCGGCTTGTTGGCATCGCGGAACGCCTTCAGCGCCTCGGTGACCTTTGCCTCGTCGACACCGAGCTTGGCGGCAAGCTCCGATGCCTGCACGCCACCTGCGTGCCCGTGACGGCCGCCCTTGTGTCCGCGGTCGTGGCCGTCGGTATTGGCATCGGCCGATGCGCTGGCTGACGGAGTGGGGGTCGGAGTGGTGGCCGCCGACGCAATTCCGCTGACGCCGATCCCGGCCCCGACAACCAGGGCAGCGGCGCCCAGGCCGAGGCCCAACTTCTTTCTGCTTGTCATGGCACGTCTCCTCGATCTGCCGCAGCATCGCGGCTGCTTCTGGTGGCAGGTACAGTACGCCTACCTTCCCTAAGGCTCCCGCACCTACATAAGAATGAGCTGTAAGGAAGCTGTGAATCCGAGTTGCCGAGAAACTTGCACAGAGTGTAAAAATGCACGTAGTGTAATGCCGTGCCCGCCACCCAGAATGCTCCAGCCATCCCGCCGCGCAGTGAAACCGGCGACCCGCCGCCGCCCTCGCGCCGGGAACTCAACAAAGCCGCAACACGCCAGGCCATCACCGATGCCGCCCTGGAGCTTCTGCGCAGCAAGGGGCCGGGGAACTTCACCGTCGAAGACATTGCAGATGCCGCAGCCATCTCCCGGCGCACCTTTTTCAACTACTTCAGCAGCACCGAGGCGGCGCTGGCTTCGGTGACCCACGGCTTCTTGGAAAATGCACTGGCGCAGTTCCGGCTGAGGCCCGCCGACGAGCCCATCCTTGAGTCGGCGAGGGCTGCCCTGATTCAGTTGGCCGACCCCATGACGGTGGCCCCCATGGCCGAGCTGTACAGCCTGGCGCAGTCCAATCCGCAGCTCAACCGTTCCGAACTTGAAGCGTGGGACCACTGCACTGCGGAAATCATCGACGCGGCCCGCGAACGCTTCGCAAGGACCACGGGCGAGGAGCTCGACGAGCTTTACCTCCGTGCGCTTGCGGGGTCCATCATCTCCTGCGGGAAGGCCGCCATGGACGTCTGGTTTGCCGAGTGCGGCGCGGACCTTTCAGCCACGTCGCTTGCAAGGCTCCGCCAGCTCCTGATCGACGCCATGGGCCTCCTTGGCTCAGGCTTTACGCCCACCGCCAACCTCTCCACAGATCGGCACTGACATGGCCCTCTTCCTCTACCGCCTCGGCAAGTTCTCGTACCGCCGCCGCTGGCTGGTCATTTCGCTCTGGCTTGCCGTGCTTGTGGCCGTGGGCGGGTCTGCGGCCGCATTCCACGGCACACTGTCCAACAACTTCCAGATCCCCGGCACCGAAACACAGCAGATGGCGGACAAGCTCAAAAAGGAGCTCCCCTCCTCTTCCGGCGGCTCAGCCAGCGTTGTGTTCGAAGCCAACGACGCCCAGTTCAGCCAGGCCGGAAAAGACGCCGTCACGGCTGCACTGACCAAGCTCAAGACCCTCCCCGATGTCCAGGGCACGGTTGATCCCTTCGCCACCCAGGCGCAGCTGGACAAGGCGGTCGCCGATCTCGCCGCCGGAAGGGGGCAGTCCGCGGCCGGCAAGGCCCGGCTGGACCAGGCCGCTGCCGAGCTTGCCGCCGGAAAAGCACAGCTGGGGGCAGCAGAACAGCAGATGACGGCCGCCGGTTTGCCGGCCGCCGCGATCGAGGCACAGCTCGGCCAGCAGAAGGCTGCCCTCGCCGAAGGCCAGGCAAAGCTCGACGCCGGCAGCAGGGAACTGGAAGCGGGCGAAGCCAAGCTTGCGCTTGGCGCCCGCCAGCTGGAGGCCTCGAAGGGGCTCCGCTTCGTCTCCGAGGACGGCAAAGCCGCGATCGCCCAGGTCCAGTTCAGGACCTCCATCAACGGCCTGACGCCCGATGTCCGCCAGCAAGTCCAGGACATCGTGAAGGAGGTCTCGGCCGCCAACGTCACTGCCCTGCCCAGCAAGGAAATCAGTGAGGACATCTCCGAGCTCTTTGGCACCGCTGAGATCATCGGCATCGCGGTTGCGGCCCTGGTCCTGGTCGTCATGCTTGGAACCCTGATCGCCGCCGGACTTCCGCTGCTGATGGCCGTCGTCGGCGTCGCGGTCGGTGTGGGCGGAACGATCGCCCTGAGCGGTGCCACGGAAATGAGTTCCATCTCGCCCATGCTGGCGCTGATGCTCGGCCTGGCAGTGGGAATCGACTATTCGCTGTTCATTGTCAACCGGCACCGCAGCCAGTTGCTGACCGGCATGGATGCTGAAGAATCCGTAGCCCTGGCCACGGGCACTTCGGGCAACGCGGTAATGTTCGCCGGGCTGACCGTCATCATTGCGCTGGCTGCCCTGGTGGTCCCCGGGCTTCCATTCCTGGCCGTTATGGGTCTCTCGGCGGCCGCCACGGTGGCTGTCGCCGTCGTCGTTGCCTTGACCCTGACGCCCGCTGTTCTCTCCCTGGTTGGCCGGAAACTGATCTCCAAGCGGACATGGGCCAAGGCGGAAAAGCACAACGCCGCTCCGGGGCACGAAACTGAGGACCGCACCAGGGACGAATACCGCAGCAGCCACGGCTGGGGCGGCATGGTCACCAACCACCCGTGGCTGGCGTTGCTGGCTGGCGTGGTCCTGCTCGGTGTGGTGGCGCTGCCCGCGAGCCAGCTCAGGCTTGCTTTGCCGGATGCCAGCTCAGAGCCGGTCGCCTCGCAGGCCTTCAAGGCCTATGACGTCACCAAGCGGAGCTTCGGCGAGGGCATGACCGGCCCGATCATTGTGGTGGGCGACCTCCCCGAGGGACTCAGCGACGCCGAGGCGCAGGCCAAGCAGTTCGATGTAGCGGACATCCTGCGCGAGACCGGAAATGTCACCGCCGCCGTGCCGCTGGCGCTGAGTGAGGACCGCCGCACAGCGGTGTTCCAAGTGATCCCGAACGAAGGCCCGGCCAGCGCAAGCACCGTCCAGGTTGTCTCCGAGCTTCGCGCCGAGAAGGGCCAGATCAAGGACTCCACCGGCGTCAGCATCGGACTCACCGGACAGACCGCCGGCAACGTTGACGTATCCACCAAACTCGGTGACGCACTGCCGCCGTATCTGGCGATCGTGGTTGGCCTCTCCTTGATACTGCTGCTGCTGGTGTTCCGCTCCATCTGGGTGCCGCTGCTGGCCACCGGAGGCTTCCTGCTCTCGCTCGCCGCAGCCTTCGGCGCGGTCGTCGCCGTCTACCAGTGGGGCTGGCTCGGTGCGGTGTTCGGCGTCGAAAATCCCGGTGCTGTGCTGAGCTTCCTGCCGATCATCCTGATCGGCGTGCTGTTCGGACTGGCCATGGACTACCAGGTGTTCATCACCTCCGGCATGCGGGAATCGTTCATGCACGGGGAATCGGCCAAACACGCGGTCCGCTCGGGCTTCAGCCACGCCGCCGCGGTGGTCACAGCCGCCGCGATCATCATGGTCAGCGTGTTCTCCGGCTTCATTTTCTCGCACCTGAACATGGTCCGGCCGCTTGGCTTCGCTATGGCCTTCGGCGTGCTGATTGATGCCTTCGTGGTCCGCATGACGATCGTTCCGGCCGTGATGTACCTGCTCGGCGAAAAGGCATGGTGGCTGCCGCGCTGGCTCGACCGCATCCTGCCGGATGTGGATGTAGAGGGAGCGAAGCTCCGCAAGCCGGCGCCGGCCGCCGAGGTGGAACCGGAAGAAGTCGGAGCACGCTGACGGGCCTCTTCTAGTCCGCACGGGTTCCAGTCCCAGATGGGCCGCCCGCTGATCACCCGATCGGCGGGCGGCCCGTTTTTGCTTCTGTTCTCTGCGATCCGTGGCCGACCTACGCCGCGAATGGAGCGTCCCGCCGCGACCGGAGGGCACGCCTGTGAATCTTGGCGTGGTGGCGGATCTCTTTCCAGTGGCGGGTCTCTTTCGGGTGGAAGGACTCTGTGGCCGGGCCGCCGCGTTGAGTCCGCGGAAGCGGCGGCGCGATGGATTGGTAGCTGTGGCCGGTGGGGGTTGTCAGTCGGATGGCATGCCTGGTTCCGCCCGGGGCGCTGGTTCCGCCGCGTGCGTTTGGTCCGTTGGGCGGGTGTGCTTTCCAGCCCGGCATTTCCTTCGTGTGGTTGCAGGCTTCGCAGAGCCCGGCGCCGTTGGCCTGTGTCGTAGCGCCGCCGACGTGCCAGGGTACGACGTGGTCCAGATGGCGGATGGGTGCGTCGCAGTAGGGGGTGCGGCAGGTGTCGTCGCGTGCCTCGATGAAGCGGCGGAGCCCCGCGGGGAAAAGCCTGGCGCGGGAATCCATCGCCACCAGCTCGCCCGTGGCGGGGGC
The DNA here is from genome assembly GCF_059423525.1 of Arthrobacter sp. GW460-12-1-14-TSB2. Classification (NCBI taxonomy): domain Bacteria; kingdom Bacillati; phylum Actinomycetota; class Actinomycetes; order Micrococcales; family Micrococcaceae; genus Arthrobacter; species Arthrobacter sp. GW460-12-1-14-TSB2. The sequence continues at coordinate 32,639 of NZ_JBWKYC010000024.1, read as the reverse complement.
CGTGTACAGACGACGGATCCACGTGTTGAACGCCTGATCAGCTGCCGCTCCTGATGGCAAAGCGCCTGGCGGGCGTCCGGCAGGCGCGGGAGCGCCGGTCAGCGAGGTTGCTTGCGCCCGACCGCCCCGGCCAATGATGCTTCTGGCCCACCCGCCGGGAACCACCCCATAGCCGGGGAGGCGTGCGGGTTCGCTGTCGCCTTGGAAGAGCGTGCGGTCGGTCATGACGAGCTGAATTTCAATCCCGCTGATCCCGCCCGGTGTCCCGGTGACGCGTTCAACCAGATCATCGGCCATGATCTGGCCCCGGGACCGGGGATCCCCGCCGGCGCGGAGAGAGTCCGCGTTCCGGATGAGCGCCGCTTGAACGGCGACACCGGCCGAGACGGGCAACAGGGCGGTCAGGTAGCACATGGTGTCCGGCGCGGGACGGAGGCTGACGTGCCTCGCCGTGGCGGCGTGGGCGGCGCGCTGCGTAACGGAGCGCGGGTCGCGGCGATAGGCGGCGGTACGGGCGGCTGCCACCAGCTCCCGGTCACCCACACCTGCCAGCGTCCCCGAATCGGGTGCCAGTTCCTCATCGACGCCATACCGGTCCGCCGGGGACAGGCACGCCGTTTCGCGCACCAGCAAGGTGGCCCGCCACTCATTCAGCTGCCCCGTCTCCAAGGCAGCGAGCGTGCGCGGCATCTCCGTCACCAAAGCCTTGGCCAGGCCTAACAGCCGGTTTCCTTTGGCCGGGGATTCGCGACGGGCGAGGGCGATCTGCGCTCCGACGCCGACTCCGAGCTGGTCAGTGGGGATCCCGGCGTCGGACTGCTGCCGGCGCTGCAGCTGGTCAAAGACGACCGCGAGCCGGGCCTGACGGGCAGCCAAAGCAGACTTCCTGTCTTCCAAAGCCCGGATCTCATCAATCAGCCGGGCGCCACCCTCCTCAGACGCGTCCCCCGCAGAGCTGCCACCCGCAGAAATACCGCCGCCCAAGGCTCCAGCGCCCATCGCAACGGCTGCATAATCCGTTGCCGGCTCCCGACGGCAGCAGCAAACACAACAGCACTCCGCTGCCGCCAGAACCGCTTCGGACCCCCAACTGCCATCCACAACTCAAGTGTCCCTCTGGGCTATGACAGTAACTGCCCTGATGTTAACGGCCAGGAGATTGATCATGGCGCGGCGGAGCCGGTCAGCCGCTTCGGATGCCAGCGGTGAGGTCCCGATCCCTGACGTGGCTATGGGCGCGCGGCTCAGGACAGCCGCCACTTGAAGGCGGGTCCTGACGATAGCCAAAGCGGAGACCACATCGTCCAGCCGCCGACAGAATTCGATCTGCTCTGCACTGCCCTCGGGCACAGTAATCTGTCGAAGCGCAAGGCTGCATATCGCCACCACCGCGGGGAGGTTGACCTCATCCCGTTCGGCCATTGCCCGTGCCCCCTTCGGTCCATGTTTCCCGTCCATGAACCCACTATGCCGCCGACCTCCGACAATAAGACTTGAGCGACAAAGCCCGGGCGACTGACCCAGCGCCCCACGACAATAAAGCACTGCCAACCGGGCCGAAGGGAACTAGGCTGGACCGGTGACCCGCCTCATTCTTGCCTCCCAGTCCCCCGCACGCACCAAACTGCTGAGCCATGCCGGCATCCGGCACGAGATCCTGGTTTCCGATGTGGACGAGGACGCGGTCCAGGCCCGCTACGGCGTGACCGACCCGCACGACACCGCCCTGCTGCTGGCCCGCGCCAAGGCGGAGGCCGTGGCGTCGCTGCCGGAAGCGGAGGGCGCCCTGGTGCTCGGCTGCGATTCAGTTTTCGAGTTCGACGGCGAGGCGCACGGCAAGCCGTACACGGCCGACGTCGCCAAGGAGCGGATGCTGCGCATGAGCGGCGCCATGGGCGTGCTGCACACCGGCCACTGGCTGGTGGACTGCCGCGACACCGAGCCGGACGAGGACGACGGCAACGACGACGGATACGGTTCCGACACCGGCACCGGGACGGGCGCCACACTGGGCTCCGTCACCTCCGCGGAGGTCCACTTCATGGACATGAGCGTCGACGAAATCGATGCCTACATCGCCACCGGCGAGCCGCTCCAGTGCGCCGGCTCGTTCACGATCGACGGCTACGGCGGGGCCTTCATCCGCAAGGTCGACGGCGACCCCCACACCGTCGTCGGGCTTTCCATTTCCACCCTGCGCGCGCTACTGGGCCAGGCGCAGGTGGGCATTACCGAGCTGTGGACCGGCGGCGCCATAGACCCCGCCGAAGTCCGCGCTGAGTGAGCCAATTCGCAACTCTTTGTAGCATCCCTACAAAGGACCGGAGCTTTACACGCGGAATCCGCAAGTAATATCGGCGGAACCCTCAAAATCGCGCTAGGCTCCCTGAAGGAAAGAAGGAGACGCCTTGTCAGCAAATACGGAGCAGTCCGCAAGTCCAGAGCAGTCCACCGCCCCCAGCCACGCAGGTGCCGCCCTGACGAGCTCCAAGCGGCTGAGCAAAGTCCTGATCGCCAACCGCGGTGAAATCGCAGTGCGCATCATCCGCGCCGCCCGCGACGAAGGCATCTCATCGGTGGCCGTCTACGCCGACCCGGACCGCGACGCCCTGCACGTGCGCCTGGCGGACGAAGCCTACGCGCTGGGCGGCAACACCGCCGCGGAGTCCTACCTGGTGATGGAAAAGCTCATCGAGGTCGCCCACGAGTGCGGCGCCGACGCCATCCACCCCGGCTACGGCTTCCTGGCCGAAAACGCCCAGTTCGCGGCCATGGTCATCGGCGCCGGCATTACGTGGATCGGCCCGTCCCCGGAGGCAATCTCCGCCCTCGGCGATAAGGTCCAGGCCCGCCACATCGCGGAAAAGGTCGGCGCCCCGCAGGTCCCCGGCACCGCCGACCCGGTGGAATCAGCCGAGGAAATCCTCGAGTTCGTGGACAAATTCGGGCTGCCCGTGGCCATCAAGGCTGCCTTCGGCGGCGGCGGACGCGGCATCAAGGTGGCCCGCACCCGCGAAGAAATCCCCGAACTGTTCGAATCCGCTGTCCGCGAGGCCGTCGCCGCCTTCGGCCGCGGCGAGTGCTTCATTGAGCGCTTCCTGGACGCCCCCCGCCACGTCGAAACCCAGTGCCTGGCGGACGCCTACGGCAACGTCGTGGTGGTTTCCACCCGCGACTGCTCCCTGCAGCGGCGCAACCAGAAGCTGGTGGAAGAAGCACCGGCACCCTTCCTCACCGAAGAGCAGAACCGCCGCCTGTACGAATCCTCCAAGGCCATCCTCAAGGAAGCCGGCTACCTCGGCGCCGGAACGTGCGAATTCCTGGTGGGCCAGGACGGCACTATCTCCTTCCTGGAGGTCAATACCCGCCTCCAGGTGGAGCACTGCGTTTCCGAGGAAGTCACCGGAATCGACCTTGTCCGCGAACAGTTCCGGCTGGCCCGCGGCGAAAAGCTAGGCTACGACGATCCCGAAGTGCGGGGACACTCCATTGAATTCCGCATCACCGGCGAAGACCCGGGCCGTAACTTCATGCCCGCCCCTGGCACCATCACCACGCTGAAAAACCCCACAGGACCCGGCATCAGGATCGACTCCGGCGTAGAGCAGGGCGATGTCATCAGCGGCAATTTCGACTCGATGCTCTCCAAGCTGATCGTTACAGGCGCCACCCGCGAGCAGGCACTGCAGCGCTCCCGCCGAGCCTTGGAGGAGATGGTGGTCGAAGGCATCCCCACCGTCATTCCGTTCGACCTCGCCGTGGTCACCAACCCCGACTTCGCCCCTGTGGAAGGACCGTTCAAGGTCCACACCCGCTGGATCGAAACGGCTTTCGTCAACGAAATTCCCGCGTGGACGCCCAACGGTGCGGAAGGTGAAGCGCCCGACGCCGGCGATCGCCAGCGCGTGGTCGTCGAGGTGGGCGGCAAGCGCCTTGAGGTGGTGCTGCCGGCTTCGCTCGGTTCGTTCAGCAGCGGCGGCGGCGGCTCGGCAAAGCCGGCCAAGGTCAAGAAGCGCTCCCGCTCCGGCGGACCGGCTGCAGCTGCCGGCGGCAACGCCCTGACCTCCCCCATGCAGGGGACCATCGTCAAGGTGGCCGTCGTCGAAGGCGACGTTGTTGCCGAAGGTGATCTCGTCGTCGTGCTCGAAGCGATGAAGATGGAACAGCCGCTCACGGCGCACCGGGCCGGCACCATTACCGGCCTGGCCGCCATCGCCGGCGAAACTGTGTCCGCCGGTGCCGTGATCGCCACGATCGAGGACTGATCCGGCCGGTTCACCGTCAGCTCGACTCACAGCATTACCCGCCGCCCCCGGCGCGCCCATGGCGCCGGGGGGCGGCTGCATGCAGACTTAGCGTGTGAAGCCATTTCTACTTCTTGCATCGCGCGCCGAGGACAAGGCAGCCGAGGAAGAATACGAGGCCTACCTGCGCTATGGCGGCCTCGAGCCCGCACAACTCCGGCGCATCCGCATGGAAGCCGGGCCCCTACCGGAGCTGGACCTGGCCGACTACTCCGGCGTGATTGTGGGCGGCAGCCCCTTTACATCCAGCGACCCGGCGGACCACAAAAGTGCAGCGCAGCTCAGGGTGGAGCGTGAACTGCGCCTGCTGCTGGACCGCATTGTGCCGGCCGACTTCCCGTTCCTGGGGGCCTGCTACGGGGTCGGCACGCTGGGCCTGCACCAGGGAGCGGTCATCGACAGGACCTACGGCGAGGGGCTGGGCGGCACCACCATCAAGCTGACGGCGGAAGGGCTGCAGGATCCCCTCCTGCGCGGGCTGCCGGAAAGCTTCACGGCCTTCACCGGCCATAAGGAAGGCTGCACCGTCCTCCCCGCCCACGCGGTGCTGCTGGCCAGTTCAGCGGCCTGCCCGGTGCACATGTTCCGGATCAAGGACAACCTGTATGCCACCCAGTTCCACCCGGAACTGGATGCGGAAGGGCTGGTCACCAGGATCGACATCTACCGCCACGCCGGCTACTTCCCGCCGGAATCGGCCGAAACACTGATGAATGACGCCCGGCAGTTCATAGCCACGGAACCGATGAAGATCCTCCGCAATTTCGTGGAGCGCTACGCGAAGTAGCGCCGGAAACGACAAAATGCCCGGCACCCCAAAGGGGCACCGGGCATTTGTTGCGAGCGAAAAGGGTCAGGCTACGTTGTTCTCGTAATCCAGGTCCCGGGTTTCCTTGCTCAGGAACAGCGCGATAAGGGTCAGCACGGCCATGGCGCTGAGGTAGACACCCACCAGCACGGGGCTGCCCTTGGCCATTTCCCAGAGCCACACCGCGATGAACGGGGCCACCGCAGCACCCAGGATGCTGGAGACGTTGTAGCTGACGGCCGATCCCGTGTAGCGGACGTTGGTGGGGAAGAGTTCCGGCAGCAGCGCGCCCATGGGACCAAAGGTCAGGCCCATCAGGGTGAAGCCGAGGATCAGCAGGGCCATGGTGCCCACGAAGCCGCCGCTGAACAGCGGAACGAACAGCATGCCGAAGACGAAGATTCCCGCGGTGACGGCGATGAGCATCTTGCGGCGGCCGTACTTTTCAGCCAGCGGGCCGGAAACCAGGGTGAAAATGCCGAAGAACACGACGCCGGCAATCAGCATCCAGAGGAAGTCGTTGCGCGTGAAGCCCAGGCCCGGGACGAATGCGGCGGCTGCGGCCTCCGTCATCGGCTTCCCTGTCTTTTCTGCGGCTGCCTTGGCGGCGTCCAGCGTGGCCGGGCGTGTTCCGTAGGTGAGCGTGAACGTGGTCATCAGGTAGAACAGCACGTAGGTGGCCAGCATGATGAACGTGCCCAGGATGAGCGGGCGCCAGCTGGTTTTGAAGACGCGGGCCAGCGGGAGCTTGGCAACCTCGTTGGATTCCAGCACCTTGGTGAAGGCGGGGGTTTCGATCAGCTTCAGGCGGACGTAGAGTCCGATGATCACCATGACGGCGCTGAGCAGGAACGGAACGCGCCAGCCCCAGGCTTCAAACGCCTGCGGTGAAAGCGTGTAGCTGGCCACCAGGAAGATCACGTTGGCAATGATGAACCCGATGGGTGCACCCAGTTGCGGGAATGTGCCGTAGATGGCGCGCTTGTTGGCGGGGGCGTTCTCGGTGGCCAGCAGGGCCGCGCCGCTCCACTCCCCGCCGAGGGCCAGGCCCTGGGCGAAGCGCATCACTACCAGCAGCGCCGGAGCCCAGAAGCCCCAGCCCGGAACCAAAGCGGTGGGGAGGCAGCCGATCAGGAACGTGGCGATACCCATGGTCAGCAGCGATGCCACCAGGGTGCCCTTACGTCCGAACTTGTCGCCGAAGTGGCCGAAGACAATCGATCCGAGCGGGCGGGCAATGAACGCGACGCCGAACACGGCGAAGGAGCTCAGCAGCTGGGTGGTCTCGTTCTGTCCGGGAAAGAACAGCTTGGGGAATACGAGCACAGCGGCAGTGGCGTAGACGTAGAAGTCGTAGAACTCAACGGTGGTGCCGATGAGGCTGGCGACGATCACGCGCCCGCGCGAGTTAACCTGCTTGGCTGACCCCGGCTGCGGTGAGGTGGCAGTGGATGACATGTAGTAACGCTTTCGTGAGAAACCGGGCGGGTGCCCCAAAAGACTGCCCGGCTAAGGGATACGTATCTCTCAATAATAGTTCCCGCCGTCCAGCGACTGGACAAAGGGTCCACTATGCGGACTTTTGGATTCGTCTCACTAACTGCGCCTCACGCCGTCACAAATGCCCCGATAGGCAAACTTCACAGCACGTTAACAAACGGCGACGCTTCACGAAACGCGCGCTCCCTACCTTTGAAGAACAACAAACCCCCGAAGGAGGTACACCGTGACTGTTGACCGCACGGCAGAGGCCGGCGCACAGCCCGGCACTACCCGCACCGTTCACGCCCCCGCCCTTGAAGTCCGCCCCGGCCGCTGGATCGCCAACTGGGATGCCGAGAACAAGGAGCAGTGGGAAACCCAGGGCCGCTCCATCGCCCGGCGCAACCTGAACTGGTCCATCTTCGCCGAATTCCTCGGCTTTGTCGTCTGGCAGCTCTGGTCCATCGTGGTGGTCCAGCTCCCCGCGGCAGGCTTCACGTTCTCCACTTCTGAAATCTTCTGGCTGATCTCCATGCCCAGCCTGGTGGGTGCAACTCTTCGCATCCCCTACACGTTCATGGTTCCGAAGTTCGGTGGCCGCAACTGGACCATCGTCTCGGCACTGCTGCTCCTCATCCCCTCCATTGGACTGGCAATGTGTGTCTCCAACCCGGAGACTCCGTTCGGTGTCATGCTGCTGGTTGCAGCACTCGCAGGCTTCGGCGGCGGCAACTTTGCCAGCTCCATGGCCAACATCACGTTCTTCTACCCGGCCCGCGAAAAGGGCTGGGCCCTGGGCCTGAACGCCGCCGGCGGCAACATGGGTGCCGCCGTCGCACAGCTCGCTGTGCCGATCGCCATCACGCTCCTGGCCGCCGGAACCGTCAACCTTCCGGTCGCAGGCCTCATGTGGGTCCCGCTGATCCTGCTCGCAGCGTTCGGCGCCTACAAGTACATGGACAACCTCACCAGTGCCAAGGGTGACGTGGCAGGTTCGATCGCTGCGTTGAAGGAACCGCACCTGTGGATCATGGCGCTGCTGTACATCGGCACCTTCGGATCGTTCATCGGCTTCGCCGGTGTATTCCCCAAGCTCATCAAGGACTACTTCCCCGCCTTCTCCTCGATCGGCGTGGGTACGGTGGCTCTTTCGCTGGCCTTCCTCGGCCCGCTGGTCGGTTCCCTGGCCCGCCCCTACGGCGGCCGCATGGCGGACCGCATGGGCGGCGCCCGCATGACCGTCGCAGCCTTTGCCTCCATGGCCGTCATCACCCTCACGATGATCTGGACGCTGCCGATGAAGAACTTCTGGCTCTTCCTGGTCCTCTTCCTGATGCTTTTCACCGCCAGCGGCTTCGGAAACGGCGCCACGTACCGGATGATCCCCATCATCTTTGCCACCAGCAGCCGGGCGGCACGCAACGGCGCCAGCACCGTGGCAACGCAGCGGCTGGCATCGTCGGCCCTGGGCCTGATCTCGGCGATCGGCGCCTACGGCGGGTTCGTCATCCCGCAGGTGCTGAACGCCTCCAACACGGCCAGCGGTTCCTACACCCCGGCTTTCTACGGCTTCGTCGGGGCTTACGTCCTGATGCTGGTGGTCTGCTGGGCCTGCTATATCCGCAATGCCAACCGAAATGCGATGGGACACGTCTAACATGACCACAAGCGCCGACACGCACTGCCCCTACTGCGCTTTGCAGTGCGCCATGACGCTGAAGTCCCCAGCGGCTCTGACCCCGGCTGTCCAGCCGGGGTCAGACCCCGTGCCGGCTCCACCCGCTCCGAGCGTGACCGCCCCGGCTGGACCCGTACTGGAAGTTTCCGGCCGCGACTTCCCCACCAACCGCGGCGGACTGTGCCGCAAGGGCTGGACGTCAGCGTCCCTGCTGAGCCATCCCGGACGCGTCACCGAGCCCATGCTGAAGGGTTCAGACGGCGTGCACCGTCCCGTCAGCTGGGATGACGCACTGAAGCTCGTTACCGCAGCCGTGAAGGACACCCGTGCCCGCTACGGTTCGGACGCGGTAGGTGTGTTCGGCGGCGGCGGCCTGACGAATGAGAAGGCCTACATGCTGGGCAAATTTGCCCGGCTCGCCCTGGGCACGTCCCGGATCGACTACAACGGCCGGTTCTGCATGTCCTCCGCGGCCGCCGCCGGCATGCGGGCCTTCGGCGTTGACCGCGGCCTGCCGTTCCCGCTGGCAGACCTCGACGGCGCCAGCACCATCCTGATGCTCGGCTCCAACGTTGCCGAAACCATGCCGCCCTTCGTCCAGCACCTCCAGGGTGCGCGCGACGCCGGCGGACTGATTGTGGTGGACCCCCGCCGTTCCGCGACTGCGGCGTTCACCTCCGACGGCGGCGGCCTGCACCTCCAGCCGCTGCCGGGCACCGACCTCACCCTCCTCCTGGGCCTCTCGCACGTGGTGATCCACGAAGGCCTGGCGGACACCGACTTCATCCAGGCGCGCACCAGCGGCTTCGAAGCCCTGGCCCGCAGCGTCAACGCCTTCTGGCCCGAGCGCGTCCAGTCCCTCACCGGCGTTCCCGCGGACCTGATCCGCGAGACGGCCCGCAGGCTGGCCCATGGGGCCACCAAGGGCGGAAGCTACATCCTGACCGGCCGCGGTGTGGAGCAGCACGTGGACGGCACGGACACCGCCACCGCCGCCATCAACCTCAGCCTGCTGCTCGGCCTGCCGGGTTCCGCCCGCAGCGGCTACGGCACCCTCACCGGCCAGGGCAACGGCCAGGGCGGCCGCGAGCACGGCCAGAAGGCCGATCAGCTCCCCGGCTACCGCAAGATCACCGACCCCGCGGCCCGCGCGCACGTGGCCGGGGTATGGGGCGTGCCGGAATCGCTGATTCCCGGCCCCGGCCTCCCCGCCGTGCAGCTCCTGAAGTCGCTGGGACAGCCCGACGGCGTCCGTTGCCTCTTCGTGCACGCCTCCAACATCGCGGTGGCCTCCCCCGATGCCAACGCCGTCATTGCGGGCCTGCGCAGCCTGGACTTCCTGGTGGTCTGCGATTTCTTCGTCTCCGAGACGGCGGCCGAAGCCGACCTCATCCTGCCGGTCCTTCAGTGGGCAGAGGAGGAAGGCACGCTGACCAACCTCGAGGGACGTGTTCTGCGCCGCCGCCGCGCCCTGCAGCCGCCGGCCGGGGCCCGCAGTGAACTGTGGATCATGGCCCGGCTCGCCGAAGCGCTCGATGCCCCGTCCACCTACAGCGAGGATCCCGAGACGGTCTTCGAGGAACTCCGCCTGGCCTCAGCCGGCGGGCTCGCCGACTACTCGGGCATCGACTACGCCATGCTGGACCGCGGCGAGGCAGCCTACTGGCCCTACCCCGTGGGAAGCACCGGCACGCCGCGGCTCTTCCTGGACGGCTTCGCCCATGCCGACGCCAAGGCGGTCATGACGCCGGTGGCGCCCCGCCGCCGTCGTACTCCTGTTCCGAACCCCGATCAGGACGCCAAATCCATGACGCTCATTACCGGCCGCCTGCTGGAGCATTACCAGTCCGGGTCGCAGACCCGCCGCGTGTCCGAGCTGCTGGAATCCCAGCCGGAGGCAAAGATGCAGATCCACCCCGCGGCGGCCGCGTCCATGGGCATCACCGACGGCGCCTTCGTGTCGGTGGCCAACGAGCGCGGCGAGGTGCTCTGCCGGGCCGAACTCAGCACGGCCATCCGCCCCGAAACGGTCTTCCTGCCGTTCCACTTCCCGGAGCTCGAGAGCGCCAACCGCCTGACGGAGGCGGCCACGGATCCCATCTCCGGAATGCCCGAGTTCAAATTCAATAAGGTGTGGGTCCGGGCGGCCGCAAACGGACTTCAGCACAGCGTTCTTCAAGCATCGGAGGCCTCATGAGTGAGCAGATTGTAGTTGTTGGCTTTGGTCCGGTTGCCGCACGGCTGATCGACGAGCTGCTGCCGGCAGTGCGCAGCGGGCTGGCCCGCCTGACGGTGATCGGCGAGGAGGCAGACGCCGCCTACAACCGCGTGCTCGTGGCCGACCTCGGTGTCGGGCGTACCACGGCCGCGGCGCTGGCGCTGTCCGACGCCGCCGCCCTGATCGCCGACGGCGTGGATGTCCGGCTCGGCGTCCGCGTCCGCCGGGTGGACCGCGCCCGCCAGCAGGTGATCCTCACCGACGGCACCACCCCGCACTATGACCGCCTGGTGTTCGCCACCGGCTCCCGTCCCGTCATTCCCAACCTGACCGGCCTCAACCCGGACCCGGCCCACCCCGTGCTGCCCGCCGGTGTGACCGCCCTGCGCGACCTGCGCGACGCCGAGGCGCTTCGTGCGGCCGTTTCCGGCGGCAAGCGCGTGGTGGTGCTCGGCGGCGGCGTCCTCGGACTCGAGACGGCCCTGGCCGCCGCCGAGGAAGGCGCCACCGTGACAGTGGTCCACAACGGACCGCACCCGCTGGGCCGGAACATCGACCGCGGAGGCGGAGCGGTGCTGGCCGCCAACCTGCGTAACTGCGGCGTACGGATGGCCGGAAATGCTCGCTCCACCGGCCTTGAACACAACGCTCCCGACGGCGGGTTCTCCGCCTTGCTGCTGGATGACGGTTCAGCGATCGACGGCGACCTGCTGGTGCTGTCCTGCGGCGTGCGTCCGCGCGTGGAACTGGCCGAAGGCTGCGGGCTCTCCACGGCCACGGGCATCCTGGTGGACCACAAGCTGCGGGCCCACCACGAGCCGCACATCTTCGCAATCGGCGACTGCGCCGAAGTCCGCTGCCCGGATCCTTCCTGCAGCGAGTGCCGCACTGCGCGCGGCCCGTCCGGCCTGGTGGGCCCGGGCTGGCGCCAGGCAGAGTGGCTCGCCGAGTACCTGACCCTTCTTGCCGAGGGATCAGCCGAGGGATCAGCCGAGGCAGCGGCCGAAGGCGCCAGCGAGGCCGGGTCGGCGGAGGCTGCCAATTCCCTGCCGGAACTCCCTATGGAGAAGCCGGGCGTCATTGTCCTCAAGGCACGGGGCCTGAACATGGCAGTGGCCGGCGACAACGCCGCCGAGCCGTGGGACGACGAAGTACTCACAGCCGGTGCCGTGGACGGCCGCCCGCGCCTGCAGATTGCGCAGTGGGCGGATCCGGAACACGGCCGCTACGTCAAAATGACCACGCGCGGCGGAGTGCTCGAAGGCCTCGTGGCCGTGGGGATGCCGCGCACCGCAGCCGAGCTTGTGTCGCTGTTTGAGCGCGGCGACGAACTCCCGGCCGACAGGTCGCTGCTGCTCCGCCTGGACGGCCCGGACCAGCTGGCTGCCGCCGCCAACACCGACCCTGCGCGCACCGTGTGCCGGTGCGCCGGCGTCAGCGGAACCAAGATCGCGGACGCCGTGGCCGACGGGTGCTCCACCGTGACCGAGGTTTCCGGAGCAACCCGCGCCGGCACCGGCTGCGGCGGCTGCCACTCCGACATCAAGGACATCATCGAAAAACACTTCCAGGCGGCAGCAGCCGCCTAACGTGACGTGAAGCGGGGGGGGCGCCCCCCGGGGGCCCCTGCCGCTTCGTGTCCCCGCCTGCTAGCCTGAACCATCACGACGTGGGGGGTGCTGTGAATCAGGCTGTGGTGCAGGTTCTGGCCGCTGCATTAATGCTGATGGCTTCGGGTTGCGCCGCCCCCGCCCCGGGATCAATTGAGTCCCGCACCGAGCCACTCGTCCAGCAGGCTACGGCTACCGTTTACACTTCGTCGGAAACATCCGGCCCTCCTCCCGATTCCCCGGCCGCTTTTCCTTCGTCAGGGCAGCCGGTGCCTGACTTCTGTGCGGCCGGAGCGGTGTGCCTGGCACGCTTTCAGGGCCTGCCACGCTATGAGCCCGAGGGCAAACGCCCGCCGTCCCCGGATTCGACCGGGTGCGCCTATTCTGAGTCCGGTGACGAAACAGGACCCTTTGCCGTGCTGACCTTCACCGATTTATCTGTTGGCAGTGAGATGCAGGCGTTGCTGGCGGCAAGCTGCAAGTACGGTGAGCTGGCCCCCGGTGTGACAAAGGTCGAGACCCTTGCCCGGGAACGTGGATGGCAGGCGTGGACCGCCACGAAGGAAGCTGGTGTCCACGAAGCCCAGGTCTGCACCGGCAGCCATATTTACAACGCCTCACTCGGCAACATCCCTGGCACCGTGCCGGAGGACGCCCTCGAAACCATTCTTGCTGTCATCCGCTAGAGGCGCAGCGCGCCCGGTTTTCCAGGGACCTTGGACCCCTTGCCCTGAAACCGGGGCAAGGGGTGTCATGGAACATAGAGTCCGTGGATCCAAGGGAGGGTTGCCATGTTCGCCGTCACGATCTTCCTGGCCGCGGCCGCACTCATCGTGGTTGCCGCCGTGATGGGCATCGTCTCCCTGCGGAAGCTGGACCGCCCCGCCCGGGCAAGGGCACTGACCTGGACGGCGGCCGCCATCATGGCAGCGTTTACGGTCCTCGCCGGCCTGTTCATCAGCGGCTACGCCCTGACTGATCCCGGCGGCGCCGAAGGTATCACGATTGTCCTATCCTGGGCTGTTCCACTGGCCGCGTTGGCCGTGCTTGCCTGGCTTCGTCCCGCGTGGGCCACACCTGCCCTTGCCCTACTGACCGCGTTGCTGGTCGTGGCAGGCATGTGGTTCGCCATGGATTCCCCATCGTGGCGGGCATTCGAGAACGCCAATGGCCCCGTCCGCGCTGTCGCAGTCCTGGTGATCGCCTTACCGGCAGCAGTACTGGGCTTGAAACGGACGGCCGCTGCGGGCTGGCTGCTCGTGGCCCTCGGCATCGGCCCGATAGCCTTCTCGGCCCTGGGCAGCCTCGCCGGGGTGGTGTCGCTCTCCGCCATCAGCGTGATCCCGCTGATCACCGGGCTGCTGTACCTGGCGGCTGCCCGGATGTCCCGTTCCGCAGTGGCCACGGAACACATCCGGGCCGCGCCCGCCTGACGGCGTCCGCCCGTCTGGCGTTACATATGCACGTGCAGGCGCCGTGCCGCTTCCGAGATGGACCCGCTGAGTGACGGGTACACCGTGAAGGTGCTGGCGACGTCGTCGACGTGCAGTTTCTGCGTGACCGCAATGGAAATCGCGAAGATCAGCTCGGACGCGTTCGGGCCGACAACCACGCCGCCGATCACGGTACCGGAGCCCTTGCGGGCGAAGATCTTAATGAAGCCGTCGCGGTGGTTGCGCATCTTGGCGCGGGCATTGCTGCGCAGCGACAGCTTGATCACATCGCCCTGGTATTTGCCGGAGTCGATCTCCGCCTCGGACACGCCGACCGACGCGATCTCGGGCGAGGTGAAGATGTTGGAGGCCACCTGGTGCAGCTTCAACGGGGTGACGCTGTCGCCCATGAAGTGGGCAACCGCGATGCGGCCCTGCATGGCGGCGACGGACGCGAGGGCCAGGACGCCGGTGCAGTCGCCCGCGGCGTAGATGTTCGGTGCCGTGGTGCGGGAGACGCCATCCACTTTGATGTGGCCGGCTTCGGTCACTGCCACGCCGGCTTCCTCGAGGCCGATGCCGGCCGTGTTCGGAATGGAGCCGACGCACACCAGGCAGTGGCTGCCGGTGACCTTGGAGCCGTCACCCAGGGTGACCACCACGCCGTCGTCCGTCCGCTCAACCGTTTCCGCACGGGAACGGGAGAGCACCTTCACGCCGCGGCGTTCAAAAACGCCTTCCAGGACCTCTGCGGCGTCGGTGTCCGAGCCCGGCAGCACGCGGTCGCGGCTGGAAATCAGGGTGACCTTGGAGCCCAGGCCGTTGTAGGCGGACGCGAACTCCGCGCCGGTAACACCGGAGCCCACCACGATGAGTTCCTCGGGAAGCTCGTCCATGTCGTAGATCTGCGCCCAGTTCAGGATCCGCTCGCCGTCCGGCCGGGCGGTGGGAAGTTCGCGCGGGTGGGCGCCGACCGCGAGCAGGATGGTGTCCGCTTCCACCGTCTCGGTGCCCTCAGCCGTGAGGACCTCGATCGTGTGGCTGTCCAGCAGCCGGCCGGAGCCGATGAGGATGCGCACGCCCTGGTGTTCCAGTCCCGCCCGGATGTCCTCGGACTGCTTCCGCGCAAGGGTGAGCAGCCGGTCGTTGATGTGCTTCAGGTCCGCCCTCATCACCGGGGCGAAATCGCCGCCGTCGACGTCGAACTTCACTCCCAGCTCCCCCGCCTCACCGACGCGGGTCATCAGGTCCGCCGTCGCGATCAGGGTTTTGGAAGGCACGACGTCGGTGAGCACCGCCGAGCCGCCCAGGCCCGCCCGCTCAACGATGGTGACCTGAGCCCCCAGGGAGGCGGCCACCATGGCGGCTTCATAGCCGCCGGGCCCTCCGCCGAGGATTGCGATGCGAGGTGAGCTGAAATCCGGATGCGTAGTCACAAAGATCCATTCTCTACCCATGCGGCGCCGCACACCAATAAAAGGGACCTGCGCCACTGCTGGGCAGGGCGCCGCGGGCAGGATAACTTGTACCAGTGAGTAATACAGAATTCCTGAACACGGACCCGTTTGACGCCGCCCGCGCGGCCGCCGACTATATCGCCGAGGAGACGGGCGTGGACAGCCACGACGTCGCACTGGTCCTCGGCTCGGGCTGGGGCGATGCCGCGGACCTGATCGGCGAGACCACAGCCACGCTGTCCGCGGACGAAGTCCCCGGGTTCCATGCACCGGCGGTGGAGGGCCACGTAGGCACCATCCGCTCCGTCCTGACCAAGGAAGGCAAGCGCGCCCTGGTGCTCGGAGCCCGGACGCACTACTACGAAGGCAAGGGCGTCCGCGCCGTAGTCCACGGAGTACGGACCGCCGCGGCGGCCGGCTGCAAGGTCCTGGTGGTAACGAACGGCTGCGGCGGCCTCAACGAGGACTGGGCTCCCGGCACGCCAGTGCTCATCAAAGATCACATAAACCTCACCGCCACGTCCCCGCTGGAAGGCGCAACCTTCGTTGACCTGACAGATCTGTACTCTGCACGGATCCGCGGACTGGCCCGCGAAGTGGACCCTTCCCTCGACGAGGGCATCTATGCGCAGTTCACCGGACCGCACTACGAGACTCCCGCGGAGGTGCAGTACGCCAAGCGGATCGGTGCCGACCTGGTGGGCATGTCCACAGCGCTCGAAGCCATCGCCGCCCGTCACGCAGGCATGGAGGTCTTCGGCATCTCGCTGGTGACCAACCTCGCCGCCGGAATCAGCCCGGTGCCGCTGAGCCACCAGGAAGTGCTGGAGGCCGGGCAGGCTGCCGGCCCGCGCATCTCCAAGCTGCTCGCCGAAATCATCGCCAAGCTCTGACCGCACACCTGTGCACGGCGCCCGCCGGGTCCTAGAAGTTCGTTCCAGCAGTTTGTTCTAGTACCTGGCGGGCATCAGCCGACGGAGAACGTCCTTCCGGGAGCCGGGAAACTTCCGCTCAACCGAGGCGGCAATGCCTGCGATGGTCTGCCGGGACAGCGTCTGGCGCCACACAAGCTCGGCCTGCCGCATGGTCTGCGACACGAGGCAGCTGCGCAGATAGTCCTCGCCGGGCTCTGCGCCGGGTGCGTTCGCGAGGATGGATTCGCAGCGAAACGCGGGTTCCGGACCTTCAATGGCCAGGACAACGTCCAGCACGGTGATCTTTTCCGCGGGCTGCGCCAGCTGGAAACCGCCGCGGGGTCCGGATACGGAGGACAGGATGCCCGCACGGACCAGCGCCTGGAGCTGCTTGTTCAGATACGCCGCGGGCAACTGATACAGCTCCGCCAGCCTGGCACTGTTTACGGCCTCACCGGCAGGGGCCCAGGACATGTTGACGCAGCAGTGCAGCGACCACTCAACCCCCTGACCCATCTTCATTTTTCAGACATTACGTGTCCGGAAAATTTACTGTCAAGGTTCCGGGTTGCGCATGCCGGGCACCGCATCCGGGTCGTTAGGCGATAGCTTTGTTCCTATGACGTCTTCCGATGCCGATTTTCCGCAGCTTTTGAGCGCCGCCCGCAACTGGGCCGCCCAGGACCCGGATCCCGCAACTGCCGCCGCTTTGACAGAACTCGTCCAGCTTTCCTCGGACGGGGTTCCCGCAGCCCGCCAGGAGCTCGAGGACAGCTTCAGCGGAACGCTGCAGTTCGGCACGGCAGGCCTCCGCGCTGAACTTGGCCCCGGCCCCAACCGCATGAATCGCGTCGTTGTCCGGCGCGCGGCCGCCGGCTTCGCTGCGTTCCTGACCGCCGCCGTCGCCGAAGCCTCGCCGGGCGCCCGGCCCCGTGCCGTCGTCGGCTATGACGCCCGCTACAACTCCGACATTTTCGCGGAGGAGACCGCCGCGGTCTTCACGGCTGCGGGAATCGAGACCTTCCTGATGCCGCAGGCGCTCCCGACCCCGCTGCTTGCCTACGCCGTCCGTGCCTTGGATTGCGACGGCGGCGTGATGGTGACTGCCAGCCACAACCCGCCGCAGGACAACGGCTACAAGGTGTACCTCGGCCGGCACGCGGTGGAGGAAAGCGGACGCGGGGCGCAGATCGTGGCACCCTACGACGCCCGCATCGCCGCGGAAATCGATCGCGTGGGCACCCTGGACTCCATCACGCTCGCCCCTGCGGGCTGGACCGTGCTGGAGCCCTCGATCACCGCCGACTACGAGGCAGCAGTGGCCGCGCTGGCCCTCCCCGCACAGTTCCCGGCCAGGGACCTGAAGATCGTCCTGACCCCCATGCACGGCGTGGGCGGCGACACGGCTGTTGCCGTTTTGCAGGCGGCGGGATTCGACGACGTCACGCTGGTGTCAGAACAGGCCCGGCCGGACCCGGATTTCCCCACGGTGAACTTCCCCAACCCGGAGGAACCCGGCGCCCTTGACCTGGCACTGGAAACGGCAGCCCGCGTGGACGCCGACATCGTGCTGGCCAACGACCCCGACGCCGACCGTGCAGCCGTCGCCGCCAAGGATCCGGACACGGGTGCTTGGCGCATGCTGCGGGGTGACGAAGTGGGCGCGCTGCTGGGGGCACACATTGTGGCCAGGCTCGCCGGCGGCGAAACTGCAGCACATGGTGTCTTCGCGAATTCGATCGTTTCCTCGCGCCTGTTGGCACAGATTGCCGCCGCGTCCGGGTACGCCCACGAAGAGACACTGACCGGGTTCAAGTGGATTTCCCGCGTTCCGGGCCTGCTGTACGGCTACGAGGAAGCACTGGGTTACTGCGTGGCCCCGGAACTGGTCCGGGACAAGGACGGCATCTCCGCCGCAGTGCTCATCGCCGAACTTGCAGCCGCGGCCAAGGCCGACGGCAAGACTATTTTCGATACGCTGGACGAGCTGTACCTGGTGCACGGGCTGCATGCCAGCGACCAGCTCAGCATCCGCGTCGCGGACCTGGGCCTGCTGGATGCCATGATGAACCGGCTCAGGGTCAGCCCGCCGGAATCATTCGGCGGATCCGCCGTCGAAACGTTCAAGGACCTGGCCGAAGGCAGCGAAAACCTGCCGCCGACGGACGGCCTGCTCTATCTCACCAAGGACCTCACCCGGGTGATCATCCGGCCCAGCGGCACCGAGCCAAAACTGAAGTGCTACCTCGAAGTTATCCGGAGCGTGGGTTCAGCTGCGGAACTGCCCGAGGCGCGGCAGGCGGCACGGGCAGCCCTCGACGGCGTTCTGGGAGACGTTCGGGAGGCCCTGGGGCTCTAGTTAGAGCTCGACCTCGACGTAGCCGTCCACCACACGGGTGCGGTACGTGGGGAGGCGGAGCTCTGCAGTGCCAAAGCACTCGCCGGTTTCCAGGTCGTAGACCTCCTTGTGCAGCGGGGACGCAATGGTCTGGCGCGCTCCGCGTGAGCCCACAATGCCGCGTGCCATCACATGGGCGCCTGTAGCGGGATCTTCCTGGGCCACCGCGAATACCTCTGCAGGCGCCGTGCGGAACAATGCCACCTGGCGGCCGGCGATCAATGCTGCCTCGCCCCAGGCCAGTTCCAGTTCCTCCACGGCACAGACGCGGTTCCAGCCCGTTGCAAAGCCGGTGCTCTGGTCTTCAAGTTCAAGTACTGCGGTCATTTCCGACCCCTCTCGCATTGCCTGCCGCCCGGCGCTCCTTGGAACGGCAGCCGGGCCCGGACCGCCAACGCGGCCACATCTCAAAACTAGGGCTGCGGTGTTTCGGCGGCGTGCAGTCAATGTGTCCGGCACGTAAAAGGCAACTCACCTGTCCGGAAATCCATTCGTGATGCAGAAGTTAAGTTCACGAAACATAAGGGAAACTGAAGCGAAACTGCGCATACCTAGTCTGGATGGACACCTCGATTGAGATGGTCGCAGATCACCGCTGCGCCCCATGCGAAAGGCCCACAGTGACCGAACAGACTTCAAGCACCGAGACTCCGCGCCGCATCGTCGTCGCCGGCGGCGGCCCCGCGGCCCACCGTTTTGCGGACGCAATGCATGCCCGCGGCCTCGAAGGCTGGCATGTCACGGTCCTCACTGAGGAAGCCCACCTCCCCTACGACCGCGTGGCCCTCAGCAAGGCGCTCACCGACAGCGACGTGGACCTCACCCTCGGCGCGGCCTCCATGTGGGACCACGACGCCCTGGCCCTGAAGACCGGCGAACGCGTCATCAAGATCAACCACGCTGCCAAGTCCGTTGAGACGGCAGCCGGCAACACCTACGAATTCGACGAACTGGTTGTCGCCACCGGTTCGGACGCCGCCCGCCTGCCGATCCCCGGCGCGGAGCACGTGCACGTCTACCGCACTCTCGAGGACGTATGGGCGATCAACAAGGCGATCGCCGAACTCACTGCGAAGCTCGGCCGCAAGATCAACGCAGTCACCATCGGCGGCGGGCTCCTTGGCCTCGAATCGGCTGCAGGCACTGAACAGCTCGGCGCAACTCCCGTTGTGATCAACGGCGCCCCGTGGCTCATGAACACCCAGCTCGACGAAGGCGCCGGCCAGGCGCTCGGCCGCCTGATCGAAGCCAAGGGCTTCACGGTCCACGGCGGCGTGTTCCCCTCCGAGGTGCTTTCCGAAGACGGCCAGGTCACCGGCGTGCTGATGGCGGACGGCCGCATCATCCCCGCCGACCTCGTCATCGTGGCCATCGGCGTCAAGCCGCGCGATGAACTCTTCCGCGCCGCTGAAGGCGAGGAGCAGCTGTTCGATCTGGGCCAGCGCGGCGGCGTCGTAATCAACGACGGCTGCGAAACCCAGGTTCCCGGCATCTGGGCCATCGGCGAGGTAGCCAACTTCGGCGGCATGTGCCTGGGCCTCGTGGCCCCGGCCAACACCATGGCCGAGATCGTCGCGGACCGGCTGCACGGCGGCGACGCAACTTTCCCCGGCTTCGACACCGCCACCAAGCTCAAGCTCTCCGGCGTGGACGTGGCCAGCTTCGGCGACGCATTCGCCCGTACGGAGCACGCGCTGGAGATCGTCTACGCCGACCCCGCCCGCGGCGTCTACCAGAAGATCGTCACCACGGACGATGCCAAGACCCTCCTGGGCGGCATCTTCGTAGGCGACGCCACCCCGTACACAAGCCTGCGTCCCATGCTGGGCCGCGAACTGGCCGCCGAGCCGGGCGCCTACCTCACCGCTGCCGGCGGCGGTGAGGCCCCGGAGACGGAACTGCCGGACGACGCCATCCTGTGTTCCTGCAACAACGTGACTGCCGGGACCATCCGCGACACTGTCAACGGCTGCGGTGCCTGCGACGGCAACGCTCCCGTCCAGGAACTCGGCGAGCTGAAGGGCTGCACCCGCGCCGGAACCAGCTGCGGTTCCTGCGTGCCGATGCTCAAGAAACTGCTGGAAACCGAACTCACCAAGTCCGGCGTCGAGGTCTCCAAGGCACTCTGCGAGCACATCGAACTCTCCCGCCAGGAACTGTTCGACGCCATCCGGGTCCTGGAACTGACCTCCTTCGAAGAGATCATGGCCAAGTACGGCACCGGCGCCGGCTGCGACATCTGCAAGCCGACCATCGCCAACATCCTGGCCAGCCAGAACAGCGCCTACGTCCTGGACGCCGGCCGCGGAACGCTGCAGGACACCAACGACCGCGCCCTCGCCAACATGCAGAAGGACGGCACCTACTCGGTGGTCCCCCGCATCGCCGGCGGCGAAATCACCCCGAAGAAGCTCGGCGTCATCGCCGCCGTGGCCGAGAAGTACAACCTGTACACCAAGATCACCGGCGGCCAGCGCATCGACATGTTCGGTGCCCGGCTCGAGGAACTCCCGGAAATCTGGAAGGAACTGGTGGACGCCGGCTTCGAATCCGGCCAGGCCTACGGCAAGAGCCTCCGTACGGTGAAGTCCTGCGTCGGTTCCACCTGGTGCCGCTTCGGTGTCCAGGACTCGGTGGCCATGGCCATCCAGCTCGAGCTTCGCTACCGCGGCCTCCGCAGCCCGCACAAGCTCAAGATGGGCGTCTCCGGCTGTGCCCGCGAGTGCGCCGAAGCCCGCGGCAAGGACGTCGGCGTGATCGCCACGGCCGACGGCTGGAACCTGTACGTCGGCGGCAACGGCGGTGCCACCCCGGCCCACGCCCAGCTGCTGGCCAAGGACCTCGACGACGAGACCCTGATCAAGTACATCGACCGGTACTTCATGTACTACATCCGCACCGCCGACCGCCTGCAGCGCACCGCGCGCTGGCAGGAAGAGCTCGACGGCGGCATCAAGCACGTCGAGGATGTGGTGGTCAAGGACACCCTGGGGATCGCCGCAGACCTCGAGGCCGCCATGGAGAAGCACGTTGACACCTACATCGACGAATGGGCTGACACCCTGAAGGATCCCGAGCGCCTGCGCCGGTTCCGTTCCTTCGTCAACGCCCCGGACCAGAAGGACGACTCCATCACCTTTGTCTCGGACGAGCGCGGCCAGATGCGCCCGGCTACGGCAGAAGAGAAGGGGAAAGTCCTCATCGGGGCCACCATCCCGATGCGTCCCTCCACCCCGGAACTCGACAAGAACGAGGTATAGGCATGCAGCTCAGCATTGATCTCACGGGCCGTGAAGTCCTGGTCACCGGATCCGACCACGCCGCCCGGCAGGCGGTCCGCCGCTACCAGGCTGCCGGCGCCGTCGTCTCACGCCTCAGCACCCCGCAGGGCGCGAGCCACGACGGGCCGCTGCCCGAGCGTCCGTTCCTCGTGGCTGCGGTCGACGACGGCCAGCCCGGCTGGGACGCGCTGCTGGACCGTTGCCGCGCCACCGGCATCCCCGTGGCCGTGGAACCGGCTGCCGGAGCAGTAGGGCACGTGACCCTGGTGGGCGGCGGCCCCGGCGTCGGCGAGCTGCTGACCGTTGCCGCCGTCAAGGCGCTGCGCGATGCCGACGTCGTGTTCTACGACCGGCTGGCCCCCTACCAGGAGCTGCCGTCCCTGACCTCGGCCGAGCTGGTGGATGTGGGCAAGCAGCCCGGCCACCACAAGGTGAGCCAGGGCGACATTGAAAAGCTCATGGTGCAGAGCGCCCTGGCCGGAAACAACGTGGTCCGCCTGAAGGGCGGTGACCCCTACGTCTTCGGCCGCGGCGGTGAGGAAGTTGCCGCCTGTGTGGCTGCCGGTGTTCCGGTGAAGGTCGTTTCCGGTGTCACCAGTGCCATCTCCGTCCCGGCCGCCGCCGGGATCCCGGTCACGCACCGCGAGGTCAGCCACATGTTCACCGTGGTGTCCGGCCACGCGCCGCTTACCGAAAAGGAGCTCACGCACCTGGCCGGGCTGGGCGGGACCATCGTGGTCCTCATGGGCATCGGAACGCTGCACCAGCTGGCCGCCGGCCTGCGCCGGGCGGGCATGCGGGCAGACATGCCGATGGCCGTCGTCGAACGCGGCTACCGCCCCGGCCAGCGCACCACCATCGCCCAGCTCGGTACGATTGTCACAGCGGCCGCCGACTGCACCAACCCGGCTGTGCTGGTCATCGGCGAGGTGGTGCGGGTGGCTGAAGCCAACCGCGGGCACGCCGAGGCGGCGGCTGATCTCGACCGCCTCGCAGCGTCACTGATGGAATCGTGAAAGAAAACCCATGAGCGCCATGAACTCTATTGCCCCCGCTTCCGCCCCCGGCCCGCAGGACTCCCCTGCTGCCGACGGCCCCGATTCGCCCCTGGAGGGATTCCGGATCGGTGTGACGTCGCACCGGCGTTCCCAGGACCTGATCGAGGCCCTGGAGCGGCGCGGAGCCGAGGTGCTGCACGCACCTGCGCTCAAGATTGCGCCGGTGCAGGAGGACATGCGGCTTATCGACGACACCCGGGCCATCATTGCTGCCAAGCCCGACCTCTGCATCGCCACCACCGCCTACGGCATGCGCCGCTGGTGCGAGGCGGCCGACGCGTCCGGCATCGGCGATGAGCTGCTGGAGACCCTCGCGGCCTGCCGGATGTTTGTCCGCGGGCCCAAAGCCCGCGGTGCCGTCCGCGCCGCGGGACTGGCCGACGTCGGGATCAGCAGCGACGAAACCACGGCCACCCTGGTGGACATGTTGCTGAAGGAAGGCGTCCGCGGCAAGACGGTGGCAGTCCAGCTGCACGGCTACACAGACGTCCGCCAGCTTGAGCGCCTGAGGATGTCCGGCGCCACCGTCCTGACCGTCACCCCCTACCGCTGGGTCAAGCCCGACGGCGAGGACAAACTTCCGCGCCTGATCGAGGCCGTCTGCAGCGGCAACCTGGACGTCCTGACGTTCACCAGTGCGCCCGCCGTCGACGCCATGTGGAGCACGGCCCACGAGATGGGGCTCTACAAGCAGCTCGTCGATGCCCTGAAAACCACCGTCACCACCGCCGTCGTGGGTCCCATCACTGCGCAGCCGCTGATCGACGCCGGACTGTCCCCGCTCATTCCGGAACGCTTCCGGATGGGTGCCCTGATCCGGCTGGTCTGCGAACACCTTGCCCTGAACCATGTGCGCCGCCTGGACACCCGGTCCGGCAACGTGGAGCTCCGCGGACGGTCGCTGCGGATCGACGGGGAAGCCGTTGAAATGGCACCCGCGCCGCTCCTGCTTCTGCGTGCCCTGCTTGGTGCCGAAGGCGCCGTCCTGTCCCGGGAATCGCTCTCCGACCTGCTCGAACTGCGCGGTTCCGTGCATGCCCTGGACATGACCGTCAGCCGGCTGCGCTCCTCCCTGCCGGACGGCCGGATGGTGGAAACCGTGGTTAAGCGCGGGTACCGGATCCGGGTCTAGCACTCCCCCTTGGGGTTCCGTGCCCCGTTTCCGCAGCCGGATCCGTGGACAGACCCGGTCCGCAGTGGGAACATGTCGCTATGGTTTGCGTCTGACCGCCCCCGTGGCCGCCTTCGTACCGTTCCGGTGCGTGGCGGCCGGGGCGTTTGGCGGGGCAGCTCTTCCGAGGGGAATTGCGTGGAACCGGTGGTGCAAGGGGACGATGAACCCGCGGAGTCTGTGGACGCCGTGGTGGTGGGGTCCGGCTTTGGCGGATCGGTAGCGGCCTACCGCTTGGCGGCCGGCGGACAGTCTGTGGTCCTGATGGAACGGGGCAGGGCCTACCCGCCCGGGAGTTTCGCCCGGACGCCGTCCGAGATGGGCCGGAATTTCTGGGATCCGGACAAGGGCCTCTACGGACTTTTTGACGCTTGGACTTTCCGCGGCCTGGAAGGAATCGTCTCCAGCGGACTGGGCGGCGGCTCACTCATCTATGCGAACGTGCTGCTGCGCAAGGACGAAAAGTGGTTCGTCCAGGAATCCCCTGTGCCCGGCGGAGGCTACGAAAGCTGGCCGTTCAGCAGGCAGGACCTCGACCCCTACTACGAGGCCGCCGAAGCCATGCTCAGCCCTGTGCCCTACCCCTATCAGGACACGCCGAAGACCCTGGCCATGGAAACGGCTGCCCGCGCGCTCGGACTCAGCATCACGCGGCCGCCCATCGCCGTCACGTTCTCCCAGTCCCCGGGCTCCACTCCGGCCAGGAACCAGGTGCTGGCGCCGGCACCGTACGGGAGCGTCCACGGCGAGGGGGCCGTGCGCACCACCTGCACCCTGTCCGGGGAATGCGACATCGGCTGCAACGCCGGCGCCAAGAACACCCTGGACCACAACTACCTGTCCGCGGCCAAGGCTGCCGGGGCTGACATCCGGACCCACCACGACGTCCGCGGCATCCGCCCGCTCCCGGCGGGCGGCTATGAGGTCCGCTACGTCGTCCACGATCCCGCCGACGCCCGGCCCGGGCTCCTGCCCGAACAGGTGATCCGCTGCCGCCGCCTCATCCTCGCCGCCGGCACTTTCGGCACCACGTTCCTGCTGCTGCGCAACCGCGCGTCGCTGCCCGCCCTCAGCCCGGCACTCGGTACACGGTTCAGCGGAAACGGCGACCTGCTGGGCTTCGTCCTGGACGCTAAGGACCCCGACGGCGCCACCCGCACCCTTTCGGGCAGCATCGGACCGGTGATCACCACGGCCATCCGCACGCCCGATTCCACCGACGGCGGTGACGGCCGCGGCTACTACATCGAAGACGCCGGGTACCCCTCGTTCATGAACTGGCTGCTGGAAACGGGACAGTTCCGCCAGGTGGCCAGGCGCGCCGGCAAAGTGATGGTGCAGCTCCTCAAGGACCGGCTCTTCCAGGCCCAGCGATCCAACATTTCCGCCGATCTTGCCGCCGCCCTGGGAGACGGCCGGCTCTCGGCATCGTCAGTTCCCCTGCTCGGCATGGGACGGGACATCCCGGACGGCGTCATGACCCTGCAGGGCGGCCGGCTGGCCATCAACTGGACCCTGGCCACCTCAGCCGCGTACTTCGGCCGGATGCAGGCCACCATGCAGGCGATCGCCAAGGAACTGGGCGGCAGCTTCAAGCAGAATCCGCTGTGGTGGAGCAAACGCGTCATCACCGTGCATCCGCTCGGCGGTGCCCCGGCCGGCCGGAACAGCAGCGAAGGCGTGTGCGACGCGTACGGTGAGGTGTTTGGGTACCCCGGGCTGCATGTGGTGGACGGCGCCGCGATGCCCGGGCCGGTGGGCGCCAATCCCGCCCTGACCATCGCCGCCTTTGCCGAACGGGCCTGCCACCGGATCCTGGAGGGAACCGACGGCGCCAGGCAGCGGGGCGGCCTGGCCGGGGCCGGCGTCCCGGCTGTCTCTTCCAACGGACCGCTGGGTAGCGGAACGTACGACGGCGGAACGTACGACGGCGGATCTTACGACGCCGGGCCGCCGCGCGCCCTGGTGCCGGACGCCACCAAAGGTGCGAAGGCACCCCGGAAGGAAAGAACGTTGGTCCCGCGGACCGGCAGACGTTCCCTGGGGCTCCCCGGCACCGGATCCGCAGATGCCGGCGTGCATTCCGAAAGCGAGGCCTTGCAGGAGGCCGAAATCGAAGAGGAAACGGAGCAGGCCGAAACAGGGCCTGCGTCGGTCAGCTTTACCGAACAGATGCACGGGTGGTTCAGCGCCGGCGCGTCAGACCCCGAGACGGGCCGCGGCCTGGGCCGTGACCGGAGCCTCCGGATGATGTTCGAGCTCACCATAACCGCCCCGGATATTGACGCGTTTGTCCGTGATCCGCTCCATCCGGCCACCGCGGAAGGCTACGTCCTGGCCGACCAGTTCGGCGGCCGCCTTCCGGTGGAACGCGGCTGGTTCAATCTCCTCGTCAAGGACGGCGGTCCCGACACGGCCGGACGGAAGATGCTCTACCGGCTCTGGCTGCGGGATCCCGGCGGCACCCCGCTCACCTTCCTGGGCCACAAGGACGTCCGCAACGACGCAGGCTTCGACGTCTGGGCTGACACCACCACGCTGTACGTCACCGTCCTCCGCGGACACCTGCCGCCGCCGGAATCGGCCACTTCCACTGCCGCTGCCACTGCCGCCGTGGCGGGGGCCGGAGTGCTGTACATCCGGCCGTGGGACTTCGCCCGGCAATTAACCACGTTCCGGGCGGAAGGCCCGTCCCCGGCGAGCGCCCTTGCCGCATTCGGGAAGGTGTTCCTGGGTGAGCTCTGGCAGGTGTACTCCGGCAAGGTCACCGGCCGGGCCACCGGCAAGGTCACCGGCCGGCGATGAAGGGCGGCGCGGCGTGAAGCGGGCTGAGCTGGCACAGCACAGCAACGGACTTGGCTTCACTCCGCGGGACGCTGTGCGCTGGCTGGCCCCGGCCCAGCTGGGCAGGACCGCCGTGCGGGTTGTCCTCGCGTCCGTCTTCGCCGATTTCGGCGACAAACGCGAACTGGAGGGCGGCTTTCCCCGCTACGAGCTGGACCTGGAACGGCTGCCTGTCGCGGGCCAGCCCGCGCAGCCGGTGGTCCGCGACCTTGGCCTGCCCGGGATTGATAAAGCCGGTGCGGCGGCTGGCACGGCGGCGGCCGACGCCGTCGGGTCTGAACGGTCTTCCGGGGCCGAGGAGTTGTGGCTGGATTTCACGGCTGACCTGGGCGACGGCTTCGACTCCACCTACACGGTGGCGTCATTGCTGGCGGAAGCGTCGCTGGAGGTGGACGGGCAGGAGCTTCGCCGCGGAAAGGTGCTGGTGCTGGGCGGCGACGAAGTGTATCCGGTGGCATCGCCCGCCGCGTACGAGGACCGCATGGTGGGTCCCTACCGGACGGCCCTTCCCGGCGGCAGCTCCCCCGGCCGCGCCGGCGTGCTGCTGGCCCTCCCCGGAAACCATGACTGGTACGACGGCCTGACCTCCTTCATCCGCCTGTTCACCCGGCAACGGAACATCGGCGGCTGGCGGACCATCCAGACACGAAGCTACTTTGCCCTCCGCCTGACTGGCGGGGACGATTCTCCCGGCTGGTGGCTTGTGGGGCTGGACAGCCAGCTGGGCCAATACATCGACGAACCACAGCTGGATTACTTCTACAACACGGTGACCACCAGGCTGCTGCCGGGCGACGCCGTCATCCTTTGCGTGGCGGCCCCCTACTGGGTGCGGGAAACGGAAAACGCCAGCGCCTTCCGGCAGGTGCATTTCTTCGAGCAGGACTACCTTCGGCGCCGATTCAACCGCCGCGCCGGGATGTTCGAGGAAACCGGCGCTTCCGTGCGGTTGTGGCTCACCGGGGACCTGCACCACTATTCGCGCTACGAGGAACTGCCAGGGGAACTGCCAGGGGAACTGCCAGGGGATGCGGGCCTGCCCGCATCCGGCAGGACCGGGGCCGACCCGCGCCGGACCCAGCTTATGACCTGCGGCCTGGGCGGCGCCTTTCTAGCGGACGCCCGCTGGCTGCCGCCGGAGCTCACACTTCCCGCACACCGGCCGGACCCCGCACCGGCGGACCACGCGACGGCGGACCGGCAACCGGACCACCAGCCGGCCCAGGGCCGCCGTTTCGTCCTGGCTCCGGGGACGTTCCCGGGACGGGCGGAGTCCCGGCAGTTCCGCGGACGCCTGGCCAATCCGTTCTCGCCCTTCTGGCTTCCGGTGCGCAACCCCGGGTTCGGCTCCGCGCTCGGCGTCGCCCACATGCTGGCCGCCCTGACGCTCTGGACCGTCTTCAGCGCGTTCCGCGGACTCTCCTTCCCGGACAGCCTCACCACCCTGAAAACCGGCAACACCGTGCTCCTTGCGCTGACCATCCTCGCCGTACCTTTGCTGCTGCTTCTGCTGCTGGCCACCCTCGGCACCGCGCTCGGACTCAACCGGGATCCGGGGGAGAACGGCGCCGGGTTCACCGTTTCCCGCGGCGCGCTCTGGCAACTGTCGGCGCTCGGGGCGGGGATCGCCGTCGTCCTCCTCCTTCCCTGGCCGGCCGGGTTGCCGCCGTTCCTGACCCTTGGGCTGGTGCTCACTTTCACGTTTACAACCGGCTACGCGGTCGGCAGCGAAGCGTTTGCCTTCTTCATCCTGGGCACGGGAAGCGGGGAGGTTGCCTCGTGGGCAATGTCCGGCCAGGCCATTGAAGACCACAAGGGCTTCCTGCGGATCCGCATCGCCCCGGATGGCAACCTGACGGTCTATCCGGTGGCAGTGGACCGGGTCTGCCGGGACTGGGACCTGGAAAGGACCGACGACGGCGGCCTCCGCCCGGTCCCTGCCGGCGGGCTGCCGCCGCTGCGGCTTTTCGAACCGCCGATCACCATCGCAAGGGAGGGATTCCCGCTATGACCAACCCTCGCACCATCACCCGGGCGGACCACGTCACGGAAGTCATCCCCTTTCCCGCCGGTGACGGAACCCCGCTGACCCTGGTGCACATCACCTCCGCCGTGCCTCGTGACGCCGGAGCACCGGAGAAGGGACCCGTGCTACTGGTCCACGGGGCCGGCGTCAGGGCCGAGCTCTTCCGCCCGCCGCTGCCGCGGACGCTGGTGGACGCCCTGCTGGAAGACGGCTGGGACGTCTGGCTGCTGAACTGGCGGGCCTCCATCGACTTTGAACCCCTCTCGTGGACGCTGGGTGACGCGGCGGTGTACGACCACCCCGCCGCCGTCGACTATGTCCTGGGCGCGACCGGGGCCGAAACGCTGAAGGCGGTCATCCATTGCCAGGGCTCGGTGTCCTTCACCATGGCGGCCGTGGCCGGGCTCCTCCCCCGGGTGGACACGGTGGTCTCCAACGCCGTATCCCTGCACCCGGTGATCCCGCTGTGGTCGATCGTCAAGATCACGTACCTGGCCGAACTGTTGAAACCGTTCACTCCGTACCTGTCGCCGGCATGGGGCTACAAGTCCAACGGATACCTGTCCCGGATCCTCCGGTCCATGGTCAAGGCCACCCACCATGAATGCAACAACCTGGTGTGCCGGCTGGTCAGCTTCACGTACGGCAGCGGCCGGCCCGCGCTCTGGTCGCACGAGAACCTGGATGAGGCCACCCACAACTGGATCAGCGGTGAGTTCGCGGAAGTGCCGTTCACTTTTCTCTCCGAGATGGGACGCAGCGTGCTGGCCAGGCGCATGGTGGCCGCAGGAAACCACCCGGAACTGCCCGCCAACTTCCTGGCTGAGGCGCCCCAGACGGATGCCAGGTTCTCGTTCCTGGCCGGTCGCAACAACCGGTGCTTCCTGCCCGAAAGCCAGGAGCGGACCTTCGCCTTCTTCGACGGTCATCGCCCCGGCAAGGACTCGCTGCACCTGCTGTCCGGCTACGGGCACCTGGATGTCTTCTTTGGAGCCCGCGCCTGGGCGGAGACCTATCCCGTCATCCTCAAGGAGCTGAACAGATGAACAGACTCATCGGACTGGCTGCATCCCTGCTACGGCTGGTGCCCTCCCCGGTGCCGCACCGCCAGGAGCGCCTGCGCGGACATCATGCCACGGTGGACGGCATCAAATACTCCATGCCCGTCAATTCGGACGATTCCCCGGTCCTGATGGCGGCGTTCCCCATCAACAAGCGCGCCGCCGCAGCCGTCCTTCCCGGCACGGAGCTCCGGCCGTTCAGCCTCGGCGGGAAGGGGTTGCTCGTGGTCACCGTGGTCAATTACGAGTCGACAGACATCGGCCAATACATTGAATACTCGTTGGCAATCGCCGTCACTCACGGTTCCCGGCCGGCGCCCCCGCTCCTGCCGCTGGTATTCCAGAAGACGTTCGGGCTCGGCCAGTACGTGGTGGACCTACCCGTCAGCACCGAGATTTCGGTCAAGGGCGGCAAAGGCATCTGGGGCATGCCCAAGCACCGGGCCAGCCTGGACTTCGTGGTCACCGATTCAACCGTTTCCGCGCAGTACGACGACAGCGGCAGGCTGGGCTGCTTCATCGAAATTGAACGCCCGCGGCCGATGGGCATCCCGCTGAAGCTGGCAGCCTCCAATTACTGTGCTTTCCGCGGGATGCTGATGAAGTCCGACATCTACTTCGAGGCCACCGGGGATATCGCCCTGGGAGGCGACGCCAGGGCCCGGCTGGTGCTGGGCGACGCCCCGGGCGTTGCCGCCCTCAAAACCCTCCAGCCGGCGGACAAACCGGTGTTCACCGCCTACCTTCCCGAAGCACGCGGAGTACTGGACGACCACTACGAGGCGTGGTTCCTGACCGCACCAACCGCCGAGGAGGCCGCCCGGATCCGCGGCGGCGACCCGCTCGAATCCGTCGTCGGCCTGGGCCAGGGCCAGGAATGGCTGCCCGCACCGGACCGGGGACGTACGTCCCCCGCCACGTCCCATGGCACGTCGGACGGTGCCGGCACCGGAGACGCGCCGTGAACTGGCTGCTGCTGCTGAACGCACTGTATTTCCTGTTCGGCGCCACCATGTACGTGGGCACCATGTGGGTCCTGAAGTTCTTCCTCTACCCCACCTGGGAGTCCCTGGACCGCGGCAACGTGGACATGCACTTCGGCATCCCCACCCGCCAGGCCACCAAGTTCTTCACTGTGGTGGTGCCGCCGATGTTCATCGCCGGCATCATCCTCGTCTGGACGGAGTGGGGCACGGTCCGGATCGTCCCCGCGGCGCTCTGCCTGCTGGGGATCATCGTCCTCACGGTGGTGGGCCAGGCCATGATCATTCCCGTCAACATCAGGATCCGGGGCGGGGACTTCGCCGACGACGCCGAACTGCGTTCCCTGCTCCGCCGGTGGATGCTGCTCAACGACATCCGCTTCTACGTCTCGACGCTCACATGGCTGGCCATCGTCTGGCTGCTGGTGGACCGGGGCCGGCTGTGGGAGGCGTTCGCATGAGCGGGGACAGGTCATGAGCGGGGACAGGTCATGAGCGGGATTGCCCGCCCTTCGGGGCCGGCTGTTCCCGGCGTCGGCGCCTGGATCACGGCGGACCCGCTGCGCGCCGTCCTGGCCGCGATCGCCGTCGTCACCGTCTTTTCCGGGGCCGTCCAGATACCGTTCGGCGGCGCGGTTCTTGAGCTGCTGGGGGCGGAGCCGACGACGGCTGCGCGCCAGCTGTTCGGCACCGTGGGCATGTTCATGGTGGTGGTGGGCGGACTCCTGCTGCACACGCTGCTGCGTCCCCGGCCGACGGCCGAGGTGCTGCTCTGGTCCGGCGTGCAGAAGGCGGGGGCCTGTGCCGCCGTCGCGATCGGGGTCATCAACGGCGTTTTCGCGCCGGTGGCGCTGGCAGTAGCGGTCTTCGACCTTGCGACGGCGGCCCTCTGCCTGATCTACCTTCGCCGGGTCTACTGGGAGAGCGGGCCAGGCAAAGGCCGCAGTCAGGGGACGGGGCCGTGAAGCGCTCCCTTGTGCTGGCCGGCGGCGGAATGCGGGTGGCCTGGCAGGCCGGCGTGGTCCGCGCGCTCGCCGAAGAAGGCCTGCACTTCGACCATGTGGACGGGACGTCCGGCGGCATCCTGACGGCGGGCATGCTGCTGTCCGGGGTGCCTGCGGAGGATATGTGTCGGAACTGGTCCGGCGTGAACGTCAAGGACTTCGGCTCGGCACTGCCGCTGGGCGACTACGCGAAGGGGCCGTGGTCGCTGCCCGCCATCGGCGACGCGGACGGCCTGCTCCGCAAGGTTTTTCCGGCCCTCGGGATCGACGACGGCGAGATCAGGCGCCGGGCAGCCCTGCCAGGCGCCGTCGAAGGCACCTTCAACGTAGTGGAATTTACCGGAAAGCTATGCCACGCCCTCGACGCCCGGGACGTCGATGCCGGACTGTTGGCAGCCGGAATGTCCTTGCCCATTTTCCTCACGCCGCTGCGGCGTGACGGGAAGATCTGGACTGACGCAGTCTGGGTCCGCGACGCCAACGTGGCCGAAGCCCTCCGCCGAGGGGCGGACGAGGTGTGGCTGGTCTGGTGCATCGGCAACACCGGGTACTGGGGCGACGGCCCGCTTGAACAGTACGTCCATATGATCGAGATGAGCGCCATGGGCGCACTCCTGGCCGACTTCGAGGCCGCGAAGGCTGCCGGCAGGGATTTCATCCTCCACGTTGTCAGGCCTGAGAATCCCCTCCCGCTGGATCCGGAGTTCTACCTCAACCGGATCGATGCGGACACCTTGATCGGCATGGGGTACCGGGATGCCCGCAGCTACCTCAAGGACATGACCGCCGAAGGCCTGCCCAAGGACGCGTCCTGCACTGCCATGGTTGAACCGCCGGCAGGCATCCGCTTCACCGAGCGGTTTGGCGGCCGGGACCCAGGCGGCGGGGGCGACCGCGCGGGCGGTGGCG
>NZ_JBWKYC010000023.1:0-51502 GCF_059423525.1 Arthrobacter sp. GW460-12-1-14-TSB2 | reverse complement strand
CGGTTGGGGCTCTCCCGCATTTAAACCACCCCTAACACCACACCCCCGACCCGGCACCACCCGGAACCGCCCCCGGGCAACGCACTGCCAGATCCTGGCGCCCCTTTCGCCGGACCCTCACCCACCACCCGGCAAAACCGGCCAGGCACCCACGCCAGCCACCGCCGTCGAACCTCCCCCCAAAGTGCGAGAGCGACGGGGAAAAACCCGCAGGAAGTGAGAGAGCGTCGCCGTGGTGAGTGCGAAAGGTGAGAGAGCGTTCCGTCCCCGTCCCTGCGGGAGCTGCGGCGGCCGTCCGCTGATGGCGAAATACGGGGTCAAAAGGCCTCAAAACCGGTGATTTACCTCAAAAAATGGCGGAAACACGCGGAATTTGCGGACCTGACCGCGGCAAGCTGGTAAGTTTTCGAACAGTGGCTTGTGCGCATGCCGCGTTCAGGCTCCAGAAATCATGACCGTCCAGGAGGACATCAATGGCTAAGAACCGTAGTGAACTTGTTTCAGAGGTAGCAGGCAAGGCCGGCACCAGCCAGGCAGCCGTCAACTCCGTGCTCGATGCACTGTTCGAGGTTTTCGAGACCTCTGTCGCCGCGGGCGAGAAGATCACCATCCCGGGCTGGCTCGCAGTTGAGCGCACCGACCGTGCAGCTCGCACCGGCCGCAACCCGCAGACCGGCGAGACCATCCAGATCGCCGCTGGCCACAGCGTCAAGCTGACCGCTGGCTCCAAGCTGAAGGCTGCTGTCTCCAAGAAGTAGCACCCGGCGTCCAACGCTTGATAGGGAGCGGCAACCTGAGGGTTGCCGCTCCCTTTGCGTTAACTGGTGTTTGGCGAAACCGGCCGATTCGCGGCGCAGGCACCCGTAGCGGACAATGGATAGGTGCCCTCAGCAGCAAAATCCCGCCCCACCGTTCCGCAGCCTTCCCCCACTCCGGGAAAGACTGTGGCATCCGGCAGCGTAACGGGCATTTCGCGGGCATGGCAGTTCGCCGGCCTTGCCGCACTCTTCCTGGGACTTGTGGGCGCCCTCCTGTTCTCCGGGGCAGCCGCCGCACGCGAGGTGTCAGATCCAGGGGCACTGATCCGCTGGGGACTGCCCGTCAGCAAAGCCATCCACAACGTCTCGCTGGCCACAGTGATCGGCGGCCTGATTTTCGCCGTAGGCATCCTGCCCCGCAACGCCAACGGATCCCGGTCCAAGGACACTGCCACACCTGAGCATCCGGCGTTCTCCCGTGCCTTGGCCGTGGCTGCTGCTGCAGGCGCTGCGTGGACGCTGTCAGCGATTGCAGTGCTGGTACTGACCTATGCGGATGTGGCCGGCCAGTCCCTCTCCGGGGATGCCGAGTTCACCCGCGCGCTGGTCTACTTCATGACGGACATTGAGACCGGCCGGGCCTGGCTCGCCGTCACCATCGTTGCCGCAATAGTGACCACGGCATTGTTCGGAGTCAGGTCTCTGACGGGCCTGGCCCTCACGCTGGTGTTGTCGCTGGTGGGCATGGTGCCCATCGCCCTCATCGGCCACTCCTCAAGCTCAAGCGACCATGAAGGCGCCATCAACTCGCTGGCCCTGCACCTTGTGGGCGTATCCGCGTGGGTGGGCGGCATCATCATGCTGGCTGTCCTGTCCGGCATCCTGACGGGGGCCAACGCCAACGCGGGCGCCAAAGCAGCCGGCAAGGCGGACATCACCGAGCCCACGCTCCGCCGCTTCTCCTCCTTGGCCGGATTCGCCTTTGTCCTGGTGTTCGCCTCCGGCATCATCAACGCGAGCATCCGGATCACCAACTGGCACGACCTTTTCGGATCTGCCTACGGGCAGATGGTGCTTGCCAAGGCCGTCGCCACGCTGATGCTCGGCGGCATCGGCCTCATGCACCGCCAGTGGGTCATCCCGCAGCTGAACCGCAAGGGCGGCGCCCTCTCCTCCCGGCGGGTGCTCTGGCAGCTGGTGATCGCAGAAGTGCTGATCATGGGCGCCACCTCAGGCATCGCCGTCGCCCTTGGCCGTTCCGCCCCGCCGCAGCCGACCACCTTCGCTCCTGACGCCTCGCCGGCGTTCATCCTCTCCGGCTACGAACTGCCGCCTGAGCTGACCCCGGAACGCTGGCTGACAGAGTGGCGTCTGGACTGGCTTTGGATCGCCGTCGCTGCCTTCGGCCTGGTCTCGTATTTCCTCGGCGTGGCAAAGGTCCTTCGCCGGGGCGATAAATGGTCCTGGTTCCGGAGCATCAACTGGGTGATCGGGCTGGTGGTGCTCACCTACGTCACGTCCGGACCGCCGTCGGTCTACGGCCGGGTGCTGTTCTCCGCGCACATGGTGGACCATATGGCGCTGACCATGGTGGCGCCGATCTTCCTGGTGCTTGGCGCGCCCGTGACGCTCGCACTGCGGGCCCTGCCGGCTCGCGGAGACGGCTCGCGGGGCCTGCGTGAATGGCTGCTGCTGTTTGTGCACTCCAAGTTCTCCCAGCTGGTCACCCACCCGCTCTTCGCCGCGGCCAACTTTGCCGGTTCCATCGTGCTTTTCTACTATTCGGATGCGTTCGGCTACGCGATGCGCGACCACGTGGGCCATGAACTCATGAACCTGCACTTCGCCCTTACCGGCTACATCTTCGTCCTGACCATGATCGGCACGGACCCGCTGCCCCGCCGCGCGCCGTACCCCATGCGTCTGTTGCTGCTGCTGGCCACCATGGGCTTCCACGCCTTCTTCGGCGTCGCGATCATGGGCGGCACCAACCTGCTGGCCGCGGACTACTTCGGCAACCTGGGCCGGGCCTGGGGACCCTCCGCGCTGCTGGACCAGCAGATGGGCGGCGCAGTGGCCTGGGGCATCGGCGAAGTACCCACGCTCCTGGTGGCCATCGGCGTCGCCATCATGTGGTCCCGTTCGGATGCACGGGAGTCCAAACGGACCGACCGCGCGGCCGACAGGAATAACGACGCCGATCTCACTGCTTACAACGATATGTTTGCCAAATTGGCTGAACGCGACGCCAAGCTGGCTGAACGCAACTCAAAGCTGGAAGGACGCTGATGAGCGAAACCGTACGCACCCACCTCCGGGTCCGCGCCTCCGAACTGGTGGGCCGTAACTGGCTGAACACCGGCGGGAAATCCCTGGACCTGGAAGCCCTGCGCGGCAAGATCGTGCTCCTGGACTTCTGGACCTTCTGCTGCATCAACTGCCTGCACGTGCTCGATGAGCTGCGCCCGCTGGAAGAGAAGTACTCCGACGTCCTGGTGACGGTGGGCGTGCACTCGCCGAAGTTCGAGCACGAGGCCGACCCCGTCGCCCTCGCCGCCGCCGTGGAGCGCTACGAGATCCACCACCCCGTCCTGGACGACCCCGAGCTGGAGACCTGGAAGGCCTACACGGCCCGCGCCTGGCCCACCCTGGTGGTCATCGACCCCGAGGGCTACATTGTGGCGCACCTGTCCGGCGAAGGCCACGCTGACGGCCTGTCCGTACTGATCCCGGAACTCATCGCCCAGCACGAGTCCAAGGGAACCCTGCACCGGGGCAACGGCCCGTACGTTGCCCCGGAGCCGACGTCGGGCACGTTGCGCTTCCCGGGCAAGGCCCTCTTCCTCCCGGCCGGCCGCGGCACCCGCTCCAACGGGACGTCCGACGGCGGGACGTCCGACGGCGCCGCGCCTGACGCCGGCTCCTGGCTCGTCACGGACACGGGCCACCACCGCCTGGTGGAGCTGGACACGGACTTCCACACGGTGCTGCGCACCTACGGTTCCGGAACGAAGGGCTACGCCGACGGCCCCGGCGCCGACGTCGACTCCGTCAAGGCCACCGCACAGTTCAACGAACCGCAGGGCCTTGTCCTGCTGCCGGAAGACGTGGCGGCGAAGACCGGCTACGACGTCGTGATTGCCGACTCCGTCAACCACCGCCTGCGCGGGCTGTCCCTCGCGGACGGAACCGTCACCACGCTCGCCGGCAGCGGCGTGCAGCGCCTCCTGGAGACGGGGCCGGCGCGGGTGGACGAGGACGCGGCAGGCTTCACCGGACGACTGAGCGACCATCCCCTGGACGTCGCGCTGAGCTCGCCCTGGGACGTGGTGTGGTCCGCCAAGCTCGACGCCGTGGTGGTGGCCATGGCCGGCGTCCACCAGATCTTCAGCTTCGACCCGGTCTCCGGCGCCGTGTCCATCCTGGCCGGAAACGGGCTCGAAGGCCTGCTTGACGGTCCCGCCCACGAAGCCTGGTTCGCGCAGTCGTCCGGCCTGGCCGAGGACTCCGACGGCAACATCTGGGTGGCTGACTCGGAAACCTCCGCGCTCCGCAAACTGGTAATCGACGACGACGGTACGGTCACCGTGGAATCCGCCGTCGGCAAGGGCCTGTTCGACTTCGGCTTCCGTGACGGGCCGGCCGCCGACGCACGGCTGCAGCACCCGCTCGGCGTCACGGTGCTGCCGGACGGCTCCGTAGCCATCGCCGACACCTACAACGGTGCCGTGCGCCGCTACGATCCGGCCACCGGTACCGTGTCGACGCTCGCCCGCGGGCTCTCCGAGCCGTCCGACGTGATTGTGGACCACACGCACACGGCCGGCTCCGAGCCGCTGCTGGTGGTGGTGGAAGCCAACAAGCACCAGCTGATCTACGTGCCCATCCCCAAGGAAGCGCAGCAGGTGGACGAGGGTGCGGTGCAGACCCACCGGCCCAAGAGCCCCGTAGCCCCAGGAACGCTGGAACTGACCGTGCGCTTCACAGCGCCCACCGGGCAGAAGCTGGACGACCGCTGGGGCGACCCCACGCAGCTGAAGATCTCCTCCACCCCGCCCGAGCTGCTGGTTGCGGGCGGCGGGACATCAGTGGGCCTGCAGCGGACGCTGGAGCTCTCATCCCACGTTCCGGAGGGCGTCCTGCACATCACTGCCCGCGCTGCCGCTTGCGACGGCCCGGAAACGGCCGACGGCGAGATCCCCGACCACGCTGCTTGCCACCTGTACCAGCAGGACTGGGGCATCCCGGTGGTGCTGCAGGCCGACGGCGACACCGAGCTGGTCCTGGACCTCCGCGGCATGGACTGAGGTCCTCCCCAAAGCACTACTGAAGGCTGCGGCCCGTGACCAAGCGTCACGCGCCGCAGCCTTTTGGCGTCCACGGGCAATTGGTCGCCGCGATTCCGGGACGAAACCGGCGCGGGACGGAGGCGCCGGCCGCAAGAGCTTGCACGGGGTGACGCCGGATGTGGGCGGCGGAGATTTCCACATAACCTTGCCCGCGGGTGCTTGGTGACTCCGGCCTTGTGCAGGATGGCGGCATGGATGTGGAGACAGCCTTGGCCGCGTGCGGGGGAGCGGCGCGGAGGCCCGTACTCGCCCGGCTCGGCGTTGACGATGCTGCGCTGCGCCGGGCCGTGAGGGCTGGCGTACGACAGCCTGCCCGGGGGCTCTATGCGCTCCAGACGGCCAACCCGGACACCGTGGGCCTGCTCCTGCGCCGCCAGCTCCTTACCTGTATCAGTGCCGCACCCTTCTATGGGCTGTGGGTGCTGGACTCGTCAGGCCCGGCCCATGTGTATCACCGACGGGGCGATGCGTTCGACGGCGATGTGCCGCACGGCGGCCTGCTGCTGCCACCACACGCCAACATGCCTGTAGCGTCCCTTGGAGACGTCCTGATCCATGCCTTACGGTGTTTGCCGCTGCGGGAGTCGCTGATCATGGTCGAATGTGCCGTGGGACGGGGAGATATGACGGTGGAGTTCCTGCGGCACAGGCTGCCAGGGCGCAGGAACGGGCGTGCCCGCGAGGTCCTGCAGTGGGTGGACCGCGGAGCGGACTCGATGTTGGAAACCCTGGCAAGGACGTGCTTCCGGCAGGCCGGGATCCAGGTCGAAGCCCAGGTTTATATCGACGGCGTCGGTTACGTGGACCTGTTGCTGGAAGGCTGGCTGGTGATCGAGTTGGATGGGCGCCAGCACGGCGAATGGACCCAGGTGAAAAAGGACCAGCGCCGGAACAACCGGTCTGTGGTGCAGGGCTACACAGTGCTTCGTTACTACTACGCGGACGTGGTCCACAGCCCGGGGCGAATGCTGGCCGAAGTTCTCGCGGTTCTTGCCGGGCGCCGTGGTGGCCGGCCCTGAGCTGCAGTCACTGGACGCATGCTTTTGAGCCGCTAAGGGATGAAGTTCCGCTGGATTTAGGGCAAGTATGCTGGGCGGCGGCGTGAAAGTCTGCATTGCGTGACGCACACTGCGACAGCGCACGGCAGCAGCACGGCAGCCGCCGGGAGCCTAGTAGCTGAGGAGCGGGGTGACCCTGATAGTGTCGCCGTCGACGTCCAGACGGGTGGTGAAGCTGAAGTCGTGCTCGACGTCGAGGTCGGTCACGGCGCCGGTGAACAGGTCGGTCTGCTGCGCCTTCAACCGGGCCTTCCCGTCCAGCGGGGCCACCACCCAGCGGCCGCCGAAGGGTTCGATGGATACCTTCGGGTACTCGCTGATGCTCCAGTTGATGGTTCCTAGCGTGACCCGGTTGAACGTGGCGTGGTAGAACGGGCAGTCCGGCTGCAGCTTCTGCTCCTTCACGGCCTCCGCGGCGCAGGTGTCCAGGAATTCCTTGACCTTCGCGCCCACTGCGTCCTTCAGCGCGGAGGTTGCCTGGGTCAGGAGGCTCAGCGGCGCCGTGGGTACGTCCCGTCCGGACACCGTGGCATGGCTGGCCGGAGCCGAGAAGTATTCACCGTTCAGGCTGGCCTCGTACTCGCCGGGATAAAAGACGGCGAAGGAATTGCGGCCGTTAGGCATGTTCACCGGAATACCGTTGAGGGTGGCCTGGTTGGAGTTGACCACCGTGACTTCCAGAACGGGCAATGTGGCCGGCACGAATGCCCATTTGTTGAAGAAGAGCCATTCGGTGCCGGTTCGCTCCAGCAGGAACTCGGTGCTGAGCCGGCTGCCGTCAATGGTGTATTCCATCGGAACCATGACCTGGTTCCCCGTGCGGTCCTGCGTCTCGCCGAACTTCACGTTCGTCACCCGGGAAGCGGCCGTCTGCAGCGCTGTTCCGTCCAGCATGGCGGCGTCGCTTTCCGGAACGGAGGCCCGCAGGAGGCCCAGCGCTTTTTCGCCTTCGCCCTTCTGCAGTGCGTCCAAATATTCACGTACGGGCTGCTCGGGACTCGCTACCGAGGCGTTGACCAGATTCACCGCAACAACGGCTCCGGCGATGGCAAGCATCAGGCCCAGCAGCCACCCGGCTGCGATCCTCACCAACGCTTGACTCATCTGCACGCACCTTACGTTACCGGTAAGGCACGGGAAAGCAGGTGATGAGGCCTCCCCGCATGACGCTGCAGAGCGGCTGTCAGACAGTCCGACGGCGGCTGGCTGGCTCCCGCTGGGGCCCCTGCAGGCACCCTGGCGGAGGTGCTAGCGGCGGCGCCTCGAGGAGGTGCCGAAGACGCCCCGCAGCAACTCCCGGCCCAGCTGCGTACCGAGCGAACGGGCCATGCTCTTGAGACCGCCGCCGAGTGCGCCACCCAGGGCTCCGGCGAGGTCGCCCATCATTCCACCGCCTTGTTCCTGCTGTGCCGGGGGTGCCTGGCGCTCGCTGCTGCGGGGTCGTTCGGGTGCCGGGGCAGGCCTGCTGCTGGGGCGGCCGAGGATTTCCTCCTCGATGCGGCGGGCATCGGCGTCGACCGCTGCCTGGTCCATTCCCGGAACCGGGCTGCCGGGAACAAAGACGTCCCTGGCCGGAGTGGGCGGCTGGCCGGGGGCAGCCGCGCCGGTGGACGCAGCCTTCGTTCCTGAGATCTTCTCGTAAGCGGACACGTTGTCTACGGCTGTGCCGTATTTGACGAGCAGCGCGGACCCGGCCACGCTGCTCTTGACCAGCTCCTCCGTGCTGGGGCCCATGACCGATTCCGGTGCCCGCAGCCGGGTCAAGGCCACCGGGGTGGGAGCGCCCTTCTCGTTCATCACTGTCACGACGGCTTCGCCGATGCCGGCCGAGGTGAGTGTTTCTTCGAGGTCGTAGTCACTCACCGGGAACGTGGACACGGTGGCTTTCAGGGCCTTGGCGTCTTCCGGGGTGAATGCGCGGAGGGCGTGCTGGATGCGGTTGGCCAGCTGCCCCAGGACATCAGCCGGAACGTCCTTCGGCGTCTGGGTGACGAAGAAGATTCCCACGCCCTTGGACCGGATGAGCCGGACGGTGGTGGTGATGGCCTCCAGGAACGCTTTGGACGCGTCGTTGAACAGCAGGTGGGCTTCGTCGAGGAAGAAGACGAGTTTGGGTTTGTCCAGGTCTCCGGCTTCGGGAAGGTCCTCGAAGAGGTCGGCGAGCAACCACATGAGGAAGGTGGAGAACACCATGGGCTTGGTCTGCAGCGTGGGCAGTTCCAGGCAGGTGACGACGCCGCGTCCGTCCGGGGCCGTGCGCAGCAGCTCGGCGGTGTCGAATTCGGGCTCACCAAAGAAAGCCTCCATGCCCTGGGCCTCGAGGGTCACCAGTTCGCGGAGGATGACGCCGGCGGTCGCCTTGGAAAGGCCGCCCAGCGCTTCAAGTTCGTCCTTGCCCTCGTCCGAAGTGAGGAACTGGATGACCGCCCGGAGATCCTTCAGGTCGATCAGTTCCAGGTTGTTCTTGTCCGCAAAGTGGAAGACCAGCTGCAGGCTGGATTCCTGGGTGTCGTTGAGTTCCAGGATGCGGGAAAGCAGGATCGGGCCGAAGGAAGTGATGGTGGCCCGGACCGGGATGCCGTTGCCGTCACCGCCGAGCGCCAGGAACTCCACCGGAAAAGTCTTGCCCGCCCAGGCCTGGCCGATGCCGTCCGTGCGGGCCTTCAGTTTCTCGCTGCCCGCTGCGGCGGTTGCGAGGCCCGAGAGATCACCTTTGATGTCGGCAAGGAACACGGGTACGCCGGCGTTGGAGAGCTGCTCCGCCATCATGTGGAGCGTGACGGTCTTGCCGGTGCCCGTTGCGCCTGCCACCAGGCCGTGCCGGTTCATCATGGAAAGCGGCAGCCGGACGGGGGCATCCTTGTGGACTTCACCGTCCACAATCGCGGCTCCCAGCTCGATGGTGGCGCCCTCCAAGGTGTAGCCCTTCTGGATGGTGGCGACT
The DNA here is from genome assembly GCF_059423525.1 of Arthrobacter sp. GW460-12-1-14-TSB2. Lineage (NCBI taxonomy): Bacteria > Bacillati > Actinomycetota > Actinomycetes > Micrococcales > Micrococcaceae > Arthrobacter > Arthrobacter sp. GW460-12-1-14-TSB2. Next base: position 42,393 of record NZ_JBWKYC010000023.1, on the reverse strand, counting down.
TTATCTGCAGTGGATTTGATGGCCATGCCGACAGCTTAGCCGCGCGGCTCCAAATCTTTGCTGAATGCCAGGAACTTGATGGTTTCGGGATCGGCTGCCAGGTCGAACAGCGGCTCATACCCGGAGTTGAGGTAGAGGTGTGTCGCCTCGGGCTGCCGCGGTCCCGTGGTCAGGTACACCCGGCTGTAGCCGCGGCGGGCGGCGAGGGCTTCAAGCTCGGACAGCACAAACCGGGCCAGCCCGCGGCGGCGGTGGGCCGAGTGGGTCCAGATCCGTTTGAACTCCGCCGTGTCCGGCCCGTGCCGCCGGAACGCTCCGCCGGCTACGGATTCGCCGTTTTCCTGGACGATCAGCAGGGCACCGCCCGGCGCGGTGAATTCCGCCGCAGGGTAACGGTTGAGTTCTTCGGCGGCCGCTCCCCGGCCGAACAGGTTCCCGTAGCGGGTGTCGTACTCGTGGGCGAGCTCGTCCAGCAGCGGCCGTACCCGGGCGTCGTGCATGGGCAGGCTGAGCACCGTCAGTTCGGACGCCTGCAAAGACGCCGGCGGCTCGGTTAGTTGTTCCATGACTGAGCCTTTCCCGATACGGCCGGTACAGCCGATGCTTCATCTTCCGCCAGCACGCTAAGGATCCGCCGCGCCAGTGCATCATTCTCACGGAACGGCGCAGCGTTGGTTCCGGGGCGGGCAAAGGCGCCGGCGCCCCAGCCGGAGGTGTTGGGCCCGACGGCGAACAACCTGCGGTTCGGTTCGCCCACCGGGCTGACGAGCTCGCTGGCCGCGGACACCAGCAGCCGGCCGGTTGCATGGAGCCCGTCGGCGGTGAGGACCGTCTGCTCGCTGCCGAATCCGGAGCCGTGCAGGTACCGCAGCAGTGGATTCGCGGAGCCTGCCACTGCCGGGGCGGGCAGCCTAGCCTCGATCAGGGCCTTGGCGGATATCCGCACCCCGCCCCTGACGGACACGGCCACAAACTGCCCCGAGGCCTCATCGGCGCCGACTTCCAGCCCAGGGCCGAGGAACTGCAGCAGCCCTGCCTGGTGGAGTGCCAGCAGCTCCCGCAGCCGCTGTGGCGGAGGGCCGGAGTCCACGAAACTGAAGAACCCGTGCCACCAGCCGTGTACCTCCCGCTGCGACCGCGCGTTCAACCGTTCGGGCGGCACCAGCCGGCCCAGGTCCATGTAGACCTTGAGCAGGGCGATGAACAGCGCCAGCGTCTCCGAGTGGTCAGGGCTGGTGCGCAGCCGGAGGTCGTGCTCGATGTAGGCTGCCACGGCCTCCTGTACGTCATGGCGGCCAGCGAAGTCACGTCCGGCGAGCGGCTGGTCCAGCTTCTCGAAGTCCAGGTGGAACTCAGTGTCCGGCACCGACTCGAGCACCAGCCGTTCGCGTTCGGGGCTGTACCAATCCAGTGCGGCGAAACGGTCCGAAAATTCGTCCCAGCCGATGACCACGCGTTCCGGGTAGCCCGTGAAGAGCTCCCGGTAGTAGCCGTAGCCCGCGTCCTTGGCGATCAACGGCCAGAGGTGGGCGCGGAAATCCAGCTCCCCGTGCTGCGCCAGCAATTCCTGCACGGCAGCGGCGGTAAAGAACTGTGGCGCATCTGCCGGCTCGCCGCGGAGGGCGGAGGAAATCTTGGAATGGTACGGAACCCCGCGCCGCGAACCCGCCCAAAGCCGCGGTTCCGCGCCGGATGCAACGTACGCCAGAGCGCCGTCGGGCGTTTCCTCGAACCGGCCGCCCCGGCCTTCGGTCAGCAGGACCACGAGGTCCACGAACGCCAGCCCCATGCCCGAGACGATCACGTCCTGGCCGGGGGCCAGCGCTGAATAGTCGACGTCGGTGGTGTAGCTGGGTGCGGCGTGGAACCCGCCGTGCCGGGCCGCGAAGCCGGCGAAACCCGCGGACGCATCGTCCGGCAGTGAATCGGTGTGGCCAAGGGCGGAAACCACGACGTCGGCGTCAACAGTCCCGCCGCCGGCGAGCCTGACACGGTACGCGCCGGTGCCGTCGTAGCCGTCGGAATCGATCCGTACCGCAGTGTCCCGGTGGACAGTGACTGCGACGTCGGGGCCCAGCGCGGAAACCGCCCGGCGGAAGAACCACTCAAGGTAGACGCTCTGCAGCTGGCGCGTGGGAAACGTGGCGCCGGTCAGGGCGCGCAGCTGGCGTTGCAGTTCCGGGGGGAGCGGGGGAACGTCGGTGATGCTGCCGTCCAGGACGCCGGCAGCCCAACCGTCGAGTCCGGGGCCGTCGGCGGCGGGACCCTCGCACGTTACGGAGGCATCGGTGAACATGGTGATGTCTGCTGCCGCGGAGTTGAGCAGCAGGCCGGGGTGCTGGTCATAGCGCCAGATCCTGCCGGAGCCGGGAACGTGGGGCTCGATGACATGGACGGCCAGCGGGCGGGCAAACAGCTCCGGACGGTTGGCCGCGAGGCGTTCCAGGACGCCCGCCGTCCGGGGACCGCCACCCACAAAGGCCACGGTAGGGATGTTCGCTGGCACGGCTGGGCTCCTGTTCAGGCGGGGTGGTCCGGGACCGGGGTTTTCGCCTCATGCTAGGCAGCCCGGCAGACCGCGGTCGAGGCTCGGGTCACGGCCGTTCACGCCGCGTAACAGCGGGTAAATCCGCGCAAGAAAACGACTCATGACGCCGTGAGAACCTCCGTGAAGCAATGCAACATGCCGCCTTGCTGCCGCTTTCCGGCGTCCCTAGATTTGCAGCAATCCGAACGCGATAAACCAATCCAGCAAGACAAGAAGCGAGGTGGCGCATGAGTTCAACAGCAACCCGGGCAGCGCAGTCCGCAGCAGGACCGGCGTCCGCCGGACCTGACGCAGGTGTTTCCAATCCCGGCCCGTCCGCGGAGCAGGGCGGACCCCAGGGACCCGAGAACCCGCAGTCCCGCGGACCCGCCACCGACTACGCCGACTACCGGCTGGTCCCGTCCCGCCACCCGTGGCGCTGGGTGGGCACTGCAGTAGTGGCGCTCGGCGTGGCCGCGGTGGCGTGGTCCCTGGCCACGAACCCGCGCTGGGAATGGGGGGTTGTGGCGCAGTGGTTCACCGCTCAGTCGGTGGTGAACGGGCTGGTGGAGACGCTCAAGCTCACCGCCATCTCCGGCGCCCTGGGGTTCGTCCTGGGCTTCATCCTCGCCCTGATGCGCCTTTCCGCCTCGCCGCTGCTTGTCTCGGTGTCCTGGACCTTCTCCTGGATCTTCCGCTCCACCCCGCTCCTGGTGCAGATGCTCCTTTGGTACAACCTGGGCTACCTCTACGAGAAGATCAGCCTGGGCATTCCCTTCACGGACGTCCGCTTCTTCGAAGTCCAGACCACCACGCTGATCAGCCAGTTCGCGGCTGCAGTCCTGGGCCTGACGCTGAACCAGGCGGCCTACTCGGCGGAGATCATCCGCGGCGGCATCCTCTCGGTGGACCAGGGCCAGCTGGAAGCAGCAGCCGCCCTCGGCATTCCGGCCTGGCGCCGTTCCACCAGGATCGTCCTGCCGCAGGCCATGCGGGCCATCCTGCCCACCGCCTTCAACGAGATCATCGGCCTGGTCAAGGGCACCTCCATCGTTTACGTCCTGGCGTACTCGGAGCTGTTCTACACCGTGCAGGTCATCTACAACCGCACCCAGCAGGTGTTGCCGCTGCTCCTCGTGGCCACGCTCTGGTACGTGGTGATCACCTCGGTGCTCAGCGTTTTCCAGTACTACATCGAACGGCACTATTCGAAGGGCGCTGTGCGGACCCTCCCGCTGACGCCGCTCCAGAAGGCCCGCAGGTTCTTCGCAACCCACGCCGCCGCTTCCGACAACCGAGCAAGGAGCACCCGATGAGCACCGCCGTCGCTGCACCAGAACATCCAACGGCCCCCGCAGCAACCCGCGGGCTCGTGGAAATCACCAAGGTCCGGAAATCCTTCGGTGCCACTGAAGTCCTCAAGGGCATCACGCTGACCGTTGAACCGGGCGGAGTGGCCGTCATCGTGGGCCCGTCCGGGTCCGGCAAGTCCACCCTGCTGCGCACCATCAACCACCTGGAAAAAGTGGACGGCGGCTTCATCGCCATCGACGGCGAACTGGTGGGCTACGAGGTCCGCGGAAAGCGGCTCCATGAACTGCGCGAGAAGGACATCCTCAAGCAGCGCACCGAAATCGGCATGGTGTTCCAGAACTTCAACCTGTTCCCGCACCTCACTGCGCTGGAAAATGTCACCGTGGCGCCCGTGGTGGCACCGCGTTCCGGCAAGCCGCGCCTCACCAAGGCCGAAGCCCGTGAACGAGGACTGGAACTGCTGGACAGGGTTGGCCTCAAAGACCGCGCCGGCGCCTATCCGCGCCAGCTTTCCGGCGGCCAGCAGCAGCGTGTGGCCATCGCCAGGGCCCTTGCACTGGACCCGAAGATCCTCCTGTTCGATGAGCCCACCTCCGCACTGGACCCCGAACTCGTCAACGAAGTCCTGGATGTCATCCGCGAGCTTGCCACATCCGGCACAACGCTGATCATCGTGACCCACGAAATGGGGTTCGCCCGCGACGTGGCGGACACCGTGGTCTTCATGGACCAGGGGCAGATCGTGGAACAGGGCGCACCCCAGGACATCTTCACCAACCCGCAGGAAGAACGCACCCGGAGTTTCTTCTCCAAGGTGATCGAACCCGCTTTCAACATCTAAAGGACCTCCCCATGGCACTCTCCACCTTCCGGCACAACAGCAGCGGCCGAACGCGCACGCTGGCGGCGCTTCCCGCCGTCGTCCTCCTCGGGACCCTGTCCGGCACCCTGGCGCTGAGCGGCTGCGCCGATCCGGGCGCGGCGGCCTCCGGACAGCAGCCGGCGACGACGGCGGCACGCAACGGCGTCGTCTACAACACCTCGCCGGACCAGCAGCGGATCCGGGCGGAGAAGGACGCGGCGCTCGCCGCCAAGGTCCCCGAGCTCATCGGCAAGGACGGCAAGCTCACCGTGGCCACCACGGCCGGCTCGATCCCGCTGTCCTTCCACGCCACGGACGACAAGACGCCCATCGGCTCCGAACTGGACATCGCCCAGCTCGTGGCGGACAAGCTGGGACTCGAGCTCGACGTCCAGGTCACGTCCTGGGAGAACTGGCCGCTGAAGACCCAGTCCGGCGACTTCGAGGCAGTGTTCTCCAATGTGGGCATCAACGCCGCCCGGGTGAAGCTGTTCGACTTCGCCAGCTACCGGGCCGCCTACATGGGCTTCGAGGCCAAGAAGAGCTCCAGCTATGACATCAAGGGCGCGGACGACATCTCCGGCCTGAAGGTCTCGGTGGGTTCCGGCACCAACCAGGAAAAGATCCTGCTGGCTTGGAACAAGGAACTGGAGGGCAAGGGCAAGGCGCCGGCGGTGCTGCAGTACTACTCCTCCGACGCCGACACCATCCTGGCGCTGTCCTCGGGCCGCACCGACCTGAACATCGCGCCCTACCCGTCCACTGCGTACCGCGAAAACACCCGGGACGACCTCAAGATCGTGGGCAAGGTCAACGCCGGCTGGCCGTCCGAAACCCTGGTGGCCGCCACATCGCTCAAGGGCAACGGGCTGGCGCCGGTCATCACCGAGGCGCTGAACTCCGCCATCAAGGACGGATCCTACGGCAAGGTCCTGGAACGCTGGGGCCTGTCCGAGGAAGCACTGCCGGAGTCCAAGACGGTCACTGAAGCCAACTTCGGGACGCCCCAGGCGGGGAAAACCCAGTGAAGTTCCAGGTCCTCGACATCATCCCGCACCTGAAGAACCCGGTCACAGGGGCGATCGTTTCCACGGCTGACCGGCTCAACCAGGTGGTCCGGACCGCGCAGCGCGCCGAGGAGTTGGGCTACGACAGCTTCTCGGTGGGGGAGCGGCACGCCGGCGAGTTCATCTCGTCGTCGCCCACCACCGTGCTGGCCGCCATCGCCGCTGTAACCAGCCGGATCCGGCTGCAAAGCGGGGTGACCGTCCTCTCCGTCCTTGACCCCGTGCGCGTTGCGGAGGACTACGCAACGATTGACCAGCTGAGCCGGGGACGGCTGGAACTGGTTATCGGCAAAGGCAACGAAGTGCTGCAGTACCCGCTTTTCGGCCTGGACCTTGATGACCAGTGGGACCTTCTGGCCGAAAAATACGGGCTGCTCCGCCGGCTGTGGACCGAGGAAAACGTCACGTGGTCCGGAACATTCCGGTCCGCGCTGACAGAACCGACCACCACCACGCCGCGGCCGTTCGCCGGCGCGCCCCGGGTGTGGCACGGCTCCGCCACCACCCTGACCTCCGCGGCGCTCGCGGCAAAGTGGGGCGATCCGCTGTTCACCGCCAATGCCATCCAGCCGCGGGAAAACTACCAGGTGCTGATCGATCACTACCGCGAAGAGTACGAACGCCACGGGCACGATCCGCGGCACCAGTTCCTCGGATCGGGCAGCGGCGCCGGCGGCGTGTTCATAGCGGACACCACGCAGGAGGCCAAGAGGCAGTTCGGCCCTGTGTACGAGGCACTGACCGCCGGCCGGAATGTGCCGGGGAACAATTCGCCGTTCCGCGACATCGACCATGCGGTGGCGGAAGGGCCCGCCCTGGTGGGCAGCCCGGAGCAGGTGGTGGACAAGATCCTCAGCTACCACCGGCTGTACGGCCACGACCTCCAGTCCATCTCGCTGCCCACCACGCTGCCGTTTGAGCAGCAGCTGGAGATCCTGGAACGGTTTGCACTCGAGGTCATCCCCAAAGTCCGGGCGGCGGCGCCCACGAGCCTGTGGGAATCGCCGGATCCATTCGGCGGCCGTCCGGAGTCTGCCGGGGCCACCGAACCGGACGCCGCCGCCACCGTCGCCGCCGACCACGACAACTACAGGAGCGATCATGCCCACGTCTACGCACACTGAAACCGCGGATCTCGCCAACCCCGATCACCGGGACGCACCGGAACACCGGGACGGGCAGTTCAATGCAGCCTGGGCCGAGTGGCACGCCGCCCATGAGCGGCACCGCGCTGACCCCCACGGCTTCCTCGCCGTCACGCACCTGCATTGGCTCGGGGAGGAACCCGCGCGGCTTGACGGCGTTCCCGGCACCTGGAATGTGGAGAACGACGCCGTCCGCCTGGTCTTGGCGGATGGCGAGACCCTGCAACAGGACGGCAGGGAACTGAACGCCGACGGCGGCGCCACCGTGCTGTTTGGGCCCATCGCCGAACGCGGCGGGGTCAACCTCGCGGCGGGGGACACCGTCGTCGAGCTCGCCAAGCGTGGCGGTGAATACATCGTCCGGCCGCGCCACCCGGAGACCCCGCTGCTCCGGGAGTACAGGGGTACGCCTGCGTACGCACCGGACCCGGCATTTGCCGTGGACGGAACATTCGTTCCGTTCGACGAGCCGCGCGCCACCACGGTGGGGGCCGCCGTCGAGGGCATCCAGCATGTGTACGAAGCCCCCGGCCAGGTCCGGTTCCGGCTGGGCGGGAAGGACCTGACGCTGACGGCATTCAACGGCCACGCACCGGGCAGCCTGTCCGTGCTGTTCACGGATGAAACGTCCGGCAAGACCACCTACGCAGCCAACCGCTCGCTGACCATTGCGGCACCCGGAGCGGATGGCACGGTCCACCTGGACTTCAACCGGGCCGTGAACCTACCGTGCGCCTACACAGACCTGGCCACATGCCCGCTGCCGCCCGCCGAAAACCGGCTACCGGTAGCGGTCGAAGCCGGCGAGCAGACCCCCACCGAACGTCAGGAGGCATGATGGGCAACACAAACAACACCGCCGGAGGCTGGGGATTCCTGGCGCTCGAGCTCGACGGCGTTGCCGGGGGAGCTTCGGCACTCGCCGCCGCCGTGCTGGCCGCCGAGTCGGCCGGTTTCCACGCCGTGACATTCAGCGATTCCCCGGCGCAGGGACGGCTGAACGCGCTGCAGCGCGCCGCGTTCGCCGGGCCGCTGACCCGCTCCCTTGTCCTGATCCCGGAAGTGGACACGGCCTACACCGAGCCCTTCCACGCCTCCACCCAGCTCGCCAGCCTTGACTATGTCAGCGGCGGGCGTGCCGGCTGGATCGCAACCGCAGAGGACAACCCCGCGGCGGCCGCCGCCGTCGGGCGCTCGTACGTTGCCGGTGACGGCCTTGCGCAGGAAGCCGCGGCGTCCATCGAAGTCAGCCGCAGGCTCTGGGACTCCTGGGAGGACGACGCCGTGATCCGCGACGTCGCCAGCGGCCGCTACCTCGACGCCGGAAAGCTGCACTACGTGGACTTCGACGGCCCCGGCTACTCGGTCAAGGGCCCGTCCATCATCCCCCGCCCACTGCAGGGACAGCTGCCGGTGCTCGTGCCGGCGTCCCTCGTCGGCGCAGGCCTGGTTGAGCCCTCCGCGGTGGACGCAGTCCTGGTCTCCGCGCCCACGGCGGAACTCCTCGCGGACGAGGTCCGGGACGTGCGGGAACGGCTGGGCGGCGGGTCACCCGCCGTCGTGGTGGAGCTCGACGTCGTTCTCGACGCCCGCGGTCAGGCCGGCGCCCAGCGGCTTGGGGACGAATCGTCCGCCTTCGGGGAGCCAGGCAGCGGCGGGGTTGACGGTGCCCGGCGGGCACGCTTCGCCGGATCCGCGGCCGACTTGGCCGATCTGCTGACCGAAGTGCTGGAAGTGGCGGACGGTGTCCGGCTGCATCCGGCCAGGTTCGACATCGACTTCGAGGAACTGTCCCGCCTGGTGCTCCCGGAACTCCGGCGCAGGGGAGTGCTCGCCCCGGTGCCGCTTGATGGCACCTTCAGGGACCTGCTGGGCCTCGAACGCCCAGCCAGCCGCTACGCCGCAACCGCCGTCGGAAATTAGGGGAAAACCATGACACAGCACAGCCGTGCTAAATACCAGCCGAGCGGCAAGCTCCAGTTCGGCATCTTCTTCCAGGGCGTGAATTCGGGGACTGTCTGGAAGGCGCCGGAATCCGGTTCCCAGACGGACTTCGAATCGTTCCGCCGCATCGCCCAGACGGCGGAACGGGGACTGTTTGCCGCCTTCTTCCTGGGTGAGGGGCTCCGGCTCCGTGAGCACCTGGGCCGCCCGCATGAACTGGACGTTGCCGGACGCCCCGACGCCCAGGCGATGCTCGCAGCACTGGCCGCGGTGACCTCCAACATCGGACTCGTTGCCACCCAGAACACCACCTACAACGATCCGGCGGACCTGGCGCACAGGCTGTCCTCGCTGGACCTGCTCTCCGGCGGACGCGCGGCGTGGAACATCGTCACCACGGACAACGCCTGGACCGGCGCCAACTTCCGCCGCGGCGGGTACCTGGACCACGCTGACCGGTACACGCATGCCGAGGCGTTCGTGGAGACCGCCAAGCGGATCTGGGATTCGCATGACCCGGCCGCCGGGCAGTGGCAGCGCGTGGTCCACGAAGGGCAGCACTACACCGTTGACGTGACCCCGCGGCTGCCCCGCAGCGCCCAGTACCGGCCCGTGCTGTTCCAGGCTGGCGACTCCCCGGAGGGCCGGAACTTCGCTGCCCGGCAGGCCGACGTTATTTTCTCCGCCCACCCCAAGCTCGACGACGCCCTGGACTTCCGGCGCGACATCGTGGAGCGGACGCTGAACGCAGGACGCGGGGCGAACGACGTCAAAATCATGCCGGCCAGCGAGTTCATCCTTGCCGCGACGCCGGAGGAGGCCCGGGACAAGAAAACCTGGGTCCGCAGCCTCCAGATCGGACCCCAGCAGGCCATCGCCTACCTGGAACAGTTCTGGGGACGCGAACTGGGTGAATACGATCCGGACGGGCCGCTGCCGGAGATTGATCCGGTGGTGGAGGAAACCTCCGAGACCCGCGGCAGCGGCTTCCACGGGGCCAAGGCGCGCCAGCTGGCCGACCAGTGGCGGGCGGAAGCCAAGGAGAAGGGACTATCCATCCGCCAGTTCGTCTCCGCCAAGACCAGCCGCGTGGACGCCACCTTCAACGGCTCCTACGCCGAGGTTGCCGACCGGCTGGTGGAATACGCCCGCACCGGCGCCGTGGACGGCTTCAACATCTCGCCGTGGCTGATTCCCACCGGCCTGGACGACATCGTCAACCACCTGGTGCCCGCACTGCAGGAACGCGGCGTCTACCCCACCGAATACGCCGGCAGCACGCTGCGGGAAAACCTGGGACTGGCCACGCCGGAACGTGCGGAGTCCGCCGTCGGGGCTGCGCCTTCGGAAGCGAGGGTCTGAGCCGATGGGCGGCGACGTGTCCGGCACGGAAGTGGGAGATGCTGACCGGCAGTCGGCCGCAGATACGGTGAAGCTGCAGCTGACCATCTGGCAGCAGTACCTCTAGAGGACCGGGCCCGCCCATCAAAGAATCCCCGCCGGACGGAGTCCGGCGGGGATTCTTTGTGCTGGTGGCCTGCCTGACCTGCGCCGGAGGCGTCAGTCCTTCGGAGCCTGGGCGATCCGGACCATGTTTCCGGAGGGGTCCCGGAAGGCGCAGTCGCGCGGACCCCACGGCTGGTCAATCGGCTCCTGCATGACCTCGGCCCCGGACGCCCGGACCTTCTCGAAGGTGGAGTCCAGATCGTCGGTACGGAAGACGAGCATCGGCAGGACTCCCTTGGTGAGGAGCTCCTGCATAATGTCCCCGTCCTCCTGGGAGCGGCCGGCATGCGGCTCGGAGAGCACGATCTCAAGGCCCGGCTGGGCTGCGCTGCCGAGCGTGATCCAGTGGAATCCTCCGGAGGCCACGTCGTTGCGCAGTTCGAGGCCGAGCGCATCCCGGTAGAAGGCAAGGGCCTTTTCGGTGTCATTGACGGTGATGTTGCAGTACTGGAGTGAAATGTTCATGCAACAAAGCTATTCCGCGGGCGTCAGGGCCGCTTCTCGAATCCTGCTCACTTGGGCGGCAGCTTCATTCCCGGGACCTGCGGGCCTGGCACCCCGCCGCGCAGGCCGTGTCCTGATCCGTGCCACGCAACCCGGCATCGCCTCCACTGCGCTGTGTTCCCGAAGCCGGTATGCGCTGGGCGGTTCCCCGACAAGTTCCGTGAAGCGCGAGCTGAAGGATCCCAGCGACGTACAGCCCACCGCCATGCAGGCATCGGTCACGCTCATGCCGCCGCGGAGCAACGCCATAGCCCGCTCGATCCGGCGGGTCATCAGGTAGCTGTAGGGGGTCTCGCCGTAGGCAGCCCGGAACTGCCGGGAGAAGTGCGCCGGTGACATCAGGGCTTTGCTCGCCATGGTGGGCACGTCCAAGGCGCGGGCGAAGTCCCTGTCGATCAGGTCCCGCGCCCGGCGCAGGTGCGCCAGGTTGGCAAGCTCTTGCGGGGTCATGCCATGAGCGTACGCCGCAGTGCCGGGGTTTCGCCACGACGAAGTGCAGGGCAGCCGCCGGCCGCCCTGCACTTTCCCCGTCGAAAGCCGGACTACTTCTTGGGCAGTCCTGCCGGGTTCAGCTCGGACTTCTGCACGGCCTCCGAACTGAGGCCCCAGCGGTCAAGGATCTTGGCGTAGCTGCCGTCTTCGATCAGGTGGTTCAGGCCCGCCTGGGCTGCGGCGGCGAAACCGTTGCCCTTCTTGGTGGTGGCCGCGATGCTGGCCTTCAGCGGCCAGCCGCCGTCCACCAGGCCAACCAGCTTGGTCTTGGCGTCAGAAGCCGCCTTGAATGCCGCCGTCGCGTTCGGCCCGAACGTCAGGTCCGCCCGTCCGGACTGGAGAGCGAGCGAGGAGGCGGAGTCGTCGTCGTAATACTGGAACTCCACCGCCGGGAGGCCGTTCTTCTTGTTCTCCTCATCCCAGCGCAGCAGGATGGACTCCTGGTTGGTCCCCGAACCCACAATCACGCGCTTGCCGGCGACATCCGGAGCGGATTCCACCTTCGCGATGTCGCTGTCGCCCTTCGCGTAGAAGCCGAGCTTGTCGTCACGGTAACTGGCGAAATCGAACTTGAGCTTCCGCTCCTCGGTCACCGTGACGTTGGACAGCACGGCCTCGTACTTCCCGGACTCGACGCCGAGGGGCCAGTCGGCCCAGGCCGTGGGAACGATGTCAGCTTCCAGACCCAGCGTCTGGGCCAGCGCGACGGCGATATCCACCTCATTGCCCACCGGCGTCTTGTTGTCCGTGGCATAGACGGCCAACGGTGCCGCGAACGGGCTGACGGCCACCGTCAGCTTGCCGTCCTTCTTGATTGCTTCCGGGACCAAAGCCGCGGCGGCCGGATCCACTTCAGCCTTCACGCGGTCCTGCTCCGGCGAAAGGTTGAACTGCTTGACGCCCGTGGACGACGTTGCCGGGGCGGACCCCGAAGCCGCAGAAGCCCCGGGGTCCGAGCACGCCGCCAGCCCCAGCAAAGTGGTGGCGGCCAGCGCTGCTGTGACGGCGGGTTTGAGTGAAAAACGGGCCATGGGTTCCCCTTGGAAGTGTGCGGATTCGGTGCTTGTGCCAGCAACTATCCGTCAGCGCGAAAACCCGGTCAAAGCGCGCTGAAACCCTGCGATACAGGGGGTAATCGGGGTTAATCCGGCGTCCGCTGGCGTCACGGAACCTGCGGCCGTGACGCTGCGGCCGGAACGAAGCTGCCCGGCCGCCGCTGCCCGTCGGGGGAAGCCGGCCTACTCTCCGAGGGCTTTGATGACTTCCTTGGCCACGTCCTCGCTGGACTGCGGGTTCTGCCCGGTGATCAGGTTGCGGTCACGGACCACGTTGGAGCCCCAGGCGGCGCCGTTCTCCACGATGGCACCCTTTTCCTTCAGCACGTCCTCGACGAACCACGGGGTGTTGGGTCCGGTGCCGCCGTTGAGTTCCTCGTCATCGGAGAAAACGGTGAGGCGACGCCCAGCAAACGCAAACTTCCCGTCGCCGTCCACGGCGCTGAGGAGGCCCGCCGGGCCGTGGCAGAACGGCGCGATGACCTTGCCGGCCCGGTCCGCTTCAGCCAGGATGCGGCCCAGGTCGTCGTCCTGGTAGAGGTCCGCCATGGGGCCGTGGCCGCCCGGCATCACCACGGCGTCATACCCGGAGGGGTCGACGTCGGCGAGCACCAGCGGCGCAGAAAGTTCGGCGTCGATCTTGGCGAGGTACTCACGGAAGCCGTCCGCTCGATCCTGGTGCTGGGTACCGTCCCGCATGGTGAGGGAATCGGCAGCGGATACCACCATCAGAATGTTTGCCATGATGTTGCTCCTGTCCGGCCGGCCCGTTCGGGTCGGCTCCTAAGGGCAGCAACTCGCTAAGCATGCTGAGTATTCCTGCCCGGGGCCGCTTGGTATATAACCTTGGGTATGGCCGCATCAATGATGAAGATGGTTCTGTCCTTTGCCGCTGCGTTTGGCTTGGCGCTGATGGGCGGTGGTCCGGCCATGGCGGGCCCGCCGCGTCCGTCTGATCCCGTGGGCATTGATGTCTCATGGCCGCAATGCGGCAAGACCCTTCCCGCCGGACTCGCCTTCGCGATCGTCGGCGTCAACAACGGACTCGCGAACACCACGAATCCGTGCCTGCAGGAACAGCTTGCTTGGGCTGATTCGACGATCAAGGATCCGGCAGTGACGAACCAGCCGCGCGTGGCCCTCTATGTGAACACCGCGAACCCGGGGCTGGCCGGTTCCTGGTGGCCAACGTCCAATGAGTACATGGGAACCACCGTGACCAGCTCGTATGGGAAGTGCGAGGGCAAGAACGATGCGGCCTGTGCCTACGTGTACGGCTACGCCAAAGCGTACGACGACGCAAAGCTGCGTGGCGTGGACCGGCCGGAGGACTATTTCTGGTGGCTGGATGTGGAGACGGGGAACAGCTGGCAGAGCGACACGACTGCGAACCGGGCTGACCTGGAAGGAATGACCGCCTACTTCGAAAGCATCAACGCCGGCGTCGGGCTCTATTCCACCGGCGCCCAGTGGAGCAAAATTGCCGGAACGGTTCCGTCCACCAGCAACCTGGCGGGGCTTCCAAGCTGGCTCGCCGGGGCCAGAACCCTCAATGGCGCCAAGTCGAACTGCTCCCTGGCCGGGCTTACGCCGGGCAGCAAGGTGGCAGTGACCCAGTATGTCTCCAGCGGACTCGACTACAACTACGCCTGCAAGTAGCTGCATCTAAACGGTGTGACAAAAGTGCACCAAGTCAACGGAAGTCGCCTAAGTGAAAAAGTGAGTACTGCGTACAAAAAACAGGTATGAAAACACCCAAAATCGAGTGGAATGTACTGGTGTTTATCTGAGCTTTTGCCCCTAGCATCGGGACTACATTTGCGGCCAATCACGGCCGCATTGTTGCGATGGGAGGCGCTGCAGTGAACACATTAGATCGAAGGGGTCCCGGACAGGGAACCAAGCGGGGGCGGGGAGCGGGCCCGGGATTCGCCTGGTCCGCGGGACGTGCCGGCCGGAAGCTCCTGGCCGCGGTGACGGCGGGCGGACTGCTCCTTGCCGGGGCGGGTGTGGCGCAGGCGGATGATGTTTTTAACACCATCGATGCGACCGTTGACGCGGAGGCCGAAACCATGCCGTTGAACGTTGGCGGCGCTGCGGGGACCACCACGTTGGCCATTGACCCGACGAACGATCCGGGCAAGAACGGCTGCAACCTGACCGGAAGCACCGTACTCACCCTGAGTCTCGCATCGAGTGATACTGCAGTAGCAACCGTCAGCCCAGCATCCGTGACGTTCGGAAGCTGCGGCGAAACCAAGGTGCTGACCATCACGCCGGTGGCTGGCGGCACCGCGACGGTCACCGCCCGCCAGACCGCCAACACGACCGGCGGAACCTTCAACCTTGCGCCGGCGACATTCACCGTCAACGTGGTGGCCCCCGCCCCGGCCAACACGGCGCCAACCCTCACGGTAGGCGGAGTCAGCACTGGCGCCTCGTACTCTAAGGGCGCCGTCCCGGCAGCCTCCTGCAACATCGTGGATGCTGAAGACGGAAACAAGACGTTTGCCGCAACGCTCAGCGGCATCACCGGCACCTACGCGGCAGACGGCCTCGGCGCGCAGACGGCGAGCTGCAGCTACACGGACGGCGGCGGACTAGAAGCCACCGGATCCGCGACCTACAACATCGTGGACCCCAGCCGGCCGCAGATCAGCTACACCCTGAACCCGGGAACCCCCAACGGCCTCAGCCAATGGTTCACTGTGCCGCTGGTCCTCACTTGGACTGTCACCGATGTGGATTCGCCGACCTCCCTGACCACTGAAGGCTGCGGTCAGCAGAACATTTTGGCGGACCAGGCGAAAATCGCCTACACCTGCTCCGCAACCAGCGCCGGCGGAACCGCCTCCATGGAAACCGTGCCGCTGGGTCTCGATGCCACCGACCCCGACGTCAGCTACGAGGGCGCCGAAGGCCTGGCTGGTAACAACGGCTGGTTCAGGAGTCCTGTCACAGCAACCTTCACCGGCACCGATGCAACGTCCGGCCCGGCGTCGCAAACGGCGACCGCAACTACAGCCGACGGCGCGGAAGGAGAAGACATCGAGGTGAGGAGCCCGGTGTTCAGTGACACCGCAGGCAACGAATCGGCCCTGGGTGCGGTCATCCAACGCTTCAACATCGACTGGACGGCCCCGTCGGTTGCCTACACCGAGGCCGACCGCGCGCCAAATGCCAAGGGCTGGTACAACGCACCGGTCACTGCGACGTTCACCGGCACCGATTCCGTCTCGGGTCCGGCAGTAGCCACCGGGACCGCAACGTCCGTCGGCGAGGGAATGGCCGTCGTCGTTGACAGCCCCGCTTTCGAGGACGTTGCCGGCAACACGGCGGCGGCCGGTGAGGCGTCCGTGAACTACAAGATCGACCTCAGCGCGCCGTCCGTTTCGTTCACGGGCCTTAGCGGGCTTGCGGGCTCAAACGGCTGGTACACCGGCCCGGTCACAGCCACCTTCACCGGGACGGATGGGCTGTCGGGTCCGGAATCCGCGGTCAAGGAGGCTGTCTCCAGCGGAGAAGGCACGGGGATGGTCCTCACCAGCCCGGCCTTCACGGATGACGCGGACAACACCACCCCTGCCGGCGCCGCGACCAGCGACTCCTTCAAGGTGGACCTCACGGATCCGGTTGCCACGTTTGACTCCGTCCCCGGGGATGCCTACTTCGGCTCCGTCGGCGCCGCGCCCACCTGCACCGCCACCGACGGAGGCTCCGGACCGGCCGGCTGCAAGGTGACCGGCTACGGCACGTCGGTTGGTCCCCACACGTTGACGGCCACGGCCACCGACAACGCGGGCCGCACCTCCACAAGGACGCACACCTACACGGTCAAGGCCTGGGAAACCAAGGGCTTCTACCAGCCCATCGACATGGGCGGCATCACCAACACCGTGAAGGCCGGCAGCACCGTACCCGCCAAATTCGAACTGTTCGCCGGGTCCAAGGAACTGACGGACACCAGCATCGTGACGATGGGAATCACGCAGGTGACCTGCAACCCGCTGGCGGCCCAGGACGGAGTCGAGATCACGTCCACCGGGAACACCTCCCTGCGGTACGACTCGACGGGCGGCCAGTACATCTACAACTGGAAGACGCCGAACCTCCCCGGCGCTTGCTTCAAGCTGTCGATGGTCGCGGCTGACGGCTCCCGCATCGACGCCAACTTCAAGCTGAAGTAGGCGTCGGAGAACAAATAGCACGAGCGAGCTAAAACGGGGCGGGGCTGCCGGAAACGGCGGCTCCGCTTCCGCGTGTCCGGCACCACGGTGACCTGCAGAAATAACCCGGGCGCCGCCGTCGTTGTCGCCAGTGTGCCTGTTCCGCCACCGGAGCAGTGACCGCAACGCTCCGCTACGAAAGGCCGGCTCCTCCGTGACTGTTCCGCTTTCCATCCTTGACCTGGCCACCATCGCGAAAGGCCAGACGGCGGCTGAGAGCTTCGCCGGCAGCGTGGCCATGGCGCAGCGAGCGGAAGAGTTGGGCTACCGCCGGGTCTGGTACGCGGAGCATCACAACATGTCCTCCATTGCGTCCTCGGCCACGAGCGTGCTGATCGCCCACATCGCCGCCCACACCAGCAGCATCCGGCTGGGCGCCGGCGGCGTGATGCTGCCCAACCACTCCCCGCTGACCATCGCCGAGCAGTTCGGCACGCTGGAGACCTTGCACCCGGGACGCATCGACCTCGGTCTGGGCCGTGCGCCCGGCAGCGACCAGAACACCATGCGCGCGCTCCGCCGCGATCCGATGTCCGCCGACAGCTTCCCGCAGGACGTCCTGGAACTGCAGGGCTACCTCACCGGCCCCACACGCATCCAGGGCGTGGAGGCGACGCCGGGCAAAGGCACCAACGTGCCGCTGTACATCCTGGGGTCCTCACTTTTCGGGGCCCGGCTGGCAGCGCAGCTTGGACTGCCCTACGCCTTCGCATCACACTTCGCGCCCGCCGCCCTGCAGGACGCCGTGGCCATCTACCGCCGGGAATTCAAGCCCTCCGCCCAGCTGGATGCCCCGCATGTGATTGCCGGCGTCAATGTCATTGCGGCAGATTCCGCTTCCGAAGCGCAGGAGATGTTCCGGGCCACCAAGCGCGCCCGTGTGTCCCTGTTCTTCGGCAACGGCAGGGTGTTCACCGACGATGAAGCGGACATGATCCTCGATTCTCCCCAGGGGCAGCACGTGGCCCAGATGATGAAGTACTCGGCGGTCGGCACCCCGGACGTCGTGATGGACTACCTGGACGAGTTCACCCCCCACGCGGACGCGGATGAACTGATCGTGGCCCACCAGAGCAACGGAACCGACGCCCGACTGCGCTCCGTGGAACTCCTCGCGAAGGCAGCTGGGCTCGTCCGCGCCTAAACCGCGCCGCACGGTGGGGTGCCACCCTTCTGAAAGCCCTCCCCTTGACAACTCTCAACTGAACCGGTTTAGTAGTTATCACTGAACCGGTTCAGTGAGTTGTATCACTGGGCCGCCGATCCACAGAAGGCAGGACCCATGGCAGTCACCATCAGCGACGTCGCCCACGCGGCAGGCGTCAGCAAGGGTGCTGTCTCGTATGCCCTCAACGGCCAGCCGGGAGTCAGTGCGGGAACAAGGGAGCGAATCCTCCAGGCGGCCAAGGAGCTCGGCTGGAAGCCCAGCCTGCGGGCCAAGGGACTCTCTTCCGCCAAAGCCTACGCGCTGGGCCTGGTCGTCGCCCGGGACCCGTCCCTGCTCGGAACGGACCCCTTCTTTCCGGCGTTCATCGCCGGCATCGAAACCGCCCTCGCAGAACACGACTACACTCTGGTGCTCAGCGTCGCCACGGGAGCCGGGGCGGAGGAACGGTGCTACCGCAAGCTGGCCGAGAACGGCCGTGTGGACGGCTTCCTCCTCACCGACGTCCGTCACGACGACTCGCGCATCCCGCTGCTGCAGGAACTCAAGCTACCGGCCGTCACCCTGAACCGGCCGGACGCCGATTCGCCGTTTCCTGCCGTTTCGATGGATGACTGCGCCGGGATCACCGCGGCCGTTGAACACCTTGTGGCCCTGGGCCATACCCGCATTGCGCATGTTGGCGGCGGGCAGGAATACATCCACGGCCGGAGCCGCCGCCAGGCCTGGGAAAGCGCACTCGCCGCCGCCGGCCTCCGCGCCGACCTCTTCGCGGCCGCCGATTTCACCGCCGCAGGCGGCATGGCCGCCACAGCCGAGCTGCTCCGGCGGGCCGACAGGCCCACGGCAATCGTCTACGCCAATGACCTGATGGCGACCGCAGGCCAGTCCTACGCACAAACCCAGGGGATCACTGTGCCGGGTGATTTGTCTGTCACTGGCTATGACAACGCAGACTTCACCCAATACCTCAATCCGCCCCTCACCACAGTCTCCACCGATCCCATGCTCTGGGGCCGGGTTGCCGCGCAGGTGCTCCTCAACCAGCTCAGCAACGCCCACGGCGGCGAAGACACCGTCCTCCAGGCTCCGACCCTCCTGGTCAGGGCGTCCACCGGCCCGGCGCCCGCAGGCTAAGCCGCCCCAAACGCCCGGCCCCACTGCGTTCCCGGCTCAACCCAACAAGCCCGACAGCACCCAGACACGCCCCCAAACCCTCTGTTTCCCCTAAATAGGAGTCGCAATGAAGCGCTTTTCAACAGCCACGCGCGTATTGTCCGTGGCCGCCCTGACCATCATGGGCGCAGGCCTCGCAGCCTGCGGCGGGGGAGGGGGAGCAAGTTCCGCCGATTCGGCCACGGCCGCCAAGGGCCCTATCAAGATCTGGTACTCCAACAACGAGTTCGAGGTGAAGTGGGGCAAGTCCATGGTGGAGTCCTGGAACGCCGCGCACCCGGACCAGAAGATCGATGCCCAGGAAATCCCGGCCGGCAAGAGCTCCGAGGAAGTCATCGGCGCAGCCATCACGGCAGGCAATGCCCCGTGCCTGGTCTTCAACACCGCCCCCGTCGCAGTGCCGCAGTTCCAGAAGCAGGGCGGGCTAGTCGCACTTGACTCCTTCCCCGACAGCGCCCAGTACATCAAGGACCGCACCGGAGACCTCGCGGACCAGTACAAGTCCACGGACGGCAAGATGTACCAGCTGCCGTGGAAGTCCAACCCCGTGGTCCTGTTCTACAACAAGGACATGTTCGCCAAGGCCGGACTGGACGCCGAAAACCCCAAGCTGGGCTCCCACGAGGAACTCCTGGAAACCGCCCGGACGCTAGTGAAGTCAGGCGCCACGGCCAACGCCGTGTGGCCGTCCCCTGCAAGCGACTTCTTCCAGTCGTGGTTCGACTTCTACCCGTTCTACGCTGCCAACACCGATGGCACTCCGCTCCTGAAGGACAGCAAGGCCACCTTCGACAGCGAGGAGGGCAAGCAGGTCGCCACCATGTTCGAGACGCTCTACAAGGAGAACCTGGCGTCCAAGGAGGTCTTCCAGGGTGACGCGTTCGGCGAGGGCAAGGCCGCCATGGCGATGGCCGGGCCGTGGGCCATTGCCGCTTACAAGGACAAGGTCAACTGGGGTGCCGTGCCGGTGCCCGCTGCCGAGGCAAAGGCTGATACGTCCACCTTCTCGGACGCCAAGAACGTGGCCATGTACTCCGCCTGCGAGAACCAGGGAACAGCCTGGGAGGTCATGAAGTTCGCCACCAGCCAGGAGCAGGACGGCAAGCTGCTGGCCGAGACCGGCCAGATGCCCATGCGCAAGGACCTGGCCACGGCCTACGCCGACTACTTCACCAAGAACCCGCTCTACACCCAGTTCGCCGAACAGGCCGGCCGCACCGTCGAGGTGCCCAACGTGCCCAACTCGGTCGAGGTCTGGCAGACCTTCCGCACCGCCTACGCAAAGTCAGTGATCTTCGGCAACGAAAGCATTGACTCGTCCTTCAAGGGCGCAGCGGACAAGATCAACCAACTGGCAGCCCAGAAGTAACGGGTGATCCCCAATGTCACTCCGCTCTTCTGACGGCGGCCCCGAAGCGGGCAGTCCTGCAGCGGGCAGCCCCGCAACGGGCAGCGTCGCTACGGGTGCGCCGGTTGGGCGAACGGCCGACCAGCGGCTGGCCCCCAGGAAACGCAAGAACCTCCTGGGGCGCCAGCCGCTGGGGCTGCTGTTCAGCGCTCCGTACGTCATCTACGTCCTGGCCGTCCTCGCCTACCCGCTGGGCTACGCCGTCTACATTTCCTTCCACGACTTCTTCTTCACCGCTCCGCGGGTCAAGGTGGATCGGCCGTTCGTCGGCCTGGACAACTACATCACCGTCCTGTCCGATCCCGCCGTCCAGCGTTCCTTCGCCAACATCGGCGTGTTCCTGGTCATCAACGTCCCGCTGACCGTGGGGCTGTCCCTAGTCCTGGCCAACGCCCTCAACCGCGTGACGAAGCTGCGGACGTTTTTCCGGGTCAGCTACTACGTCCCGTACGTCACCGCGAGCGTCGCCGTCGTCGGCGTCTGGCTGTTCCTGTTCCAGCAGAACGGGCTGGTCAATGCGCTGCTGGGGCCGCTGGCCCCGAACCCGTCCTGGCTGACCAACTCCTGGCTGGCCATGCCCACGGTGGCACTGTACGTGACCTGGAAGCAGTTGGGGTTCTTCATCCTGCTGTACCTGGCAGCACTGCAGAACATCCCGGATGAGCTGTACGAATCCGCCTCGGTGGACGGCGGGAACAAGTGGGTCCAGTTCTGGAACATCACGGTTCCCGGCGTGCGTTCGGCCAGCGTGCTGGTCACGCTGCTCGCCACCATCACCGGCGCCAACCTCTTCACCGAGCCCTACCTGCTCACCGGCGGAGGCGGACCCGACGGCGCATCGACCTCGCCGGTGTTCCTGATGTACCAGAAGGGCATCCTGCAGGGAAACCCCGATGTGGCTGCCGCGCTGGGCGTCGTCCTGGTGATCGGCGTCCTGCTGATCGCCCTGATCCAGAAACGCCTCGTAGGCGGAAAGGAGGACTGACATGTCGGTCATCGACGCGGCCACCGCCGCCAACAACGACAACGAAAAGAACGACGACGCCGGGCAGCCGGGTGCCCTTCCTTCCATCCGCGGAGGTTCCGGCAGCGGAGGTTCCACCGTGGAAAAGCGCAGGAACCTTGGCATCGGCAGCTTCGTGCTGCTGGCCGTAGGCGCCTTCGTGTTCCTTTTCCCCTTCTACTACATGTTCATCGGCTCGCTGCAGACGTCCCCGGACACTTCGGTGGCGGGTGCGTTCCCCAATCCGGCCAACCTCACCGGCGAGAACTACGCCAACATCAACGGTTCCATCGACCTGCTGAAGGGCCTGGCCAACTCCGGCATCTTCACCGGCGGCGTCATCCTGTTCACCGTGGTCTTCGGCCTCCTGGTGGGCTACGCCCTGGCGCAGATGCACTTCCGCGGCAAGGGCTTCGTGTTCGGCATGATGCTGCTGGTGCAGATGATTCCGTTCCAGCTGCTGCTCATTCCGCTGTACGTGATGATCGTCCGCGATTACGGCCTGGCGGACAGCTACATCGGCATGATCCTGCCGTTCGCCATCAACTCCACTGCCGTCTTCGTCTTCCGCCAATACTTCATGCAGCTGCCGTCCACGCTCTTTGAGGCAGCACGGATCGACGGCGCCTCCGAGCTGCGGATCCTGTGGCAGATCGCCATCCCGCTGGTCAGGCCCGCGATTGTCACAGCGATCCTGCTGACCTTCATCGGGCCGTGGAACGAGTTCCTGTGGCCGTTCCTGGTCACCAAGGACTCGGCCATCCAGCCTCTCGCGGTGTCCCTCGCCAACTACATTTCCAACGTTGCCGCCACGGCCTCCAACCCGTTCGGGGCAATCCTCGCCGGCGCCTGCGTCCTCGCGGCACCTGCCATCGCGCTGTTCATCTTCTTCCAGCGCCAATTCATTTCCACCAATATCGGATCAAGCGTAAAGGGCTAATCAATGACTTCCCCCCACACTTCTGCACTCCCCACCGTCCCCTTCACCCTCACCCGCGCCGGGGTCATCATGTCCCCCGAGGAGGGCAACGACTTCGAGGCGGAAGGCGTCCTCAACCCGGCCAGCGGCCGCGGCCCGGACGGCGAGCTCTACCTGCTTCCGCGCCTCGTGGCCAAGGGCAATGTGTCCCGCGTGGGCCTTGCCAAGGTTGTCATCGAAGACGGCGTACCCACCGGAGTGGAACGCCAGGGTGTGGTGCTCGCCCCGGACGAGGGCTGGGAACGCGGTATGAACAACGCCGGCACCGAGGACCCCCGGACCACCTGGGTCCCCAGCCTGGGCAAGCACCTGATGACCTACGTCGCCTACGGGCCGCTGGGGCCGCGCCTGGCGTTCGCGCACTCGGAGGACCTCCGCAGCTGGGAACGCCTGGGCCCGTGCTTCTTCGAATACAAGGCCGAGCTCTCCATGGACCTGAACCTCTTCCCGAACAAGGACGCCGTGTTCTTCCCGGAGCCGGTGAACGACCCCGACGGCGTTCCCTCCTACGCCATGCTGCACCGCCCCATGTGGGACCTGGGCTGGATCCGCGAAGGCGAAGGCGAGCACCTGCCCGCCGGCGTCACGGACAACCGCCCCGGCATCTGGATCTCCTACGTTGCCGTGGAGGACGTGGAAAAGGACATCCGCAACCTGGTGCACATGGGCAAACACACCCTCGTTGCCCTCAGCGAGTTCCCGTTCGAGGAACTCAAGATCGGCGGCGGACCGGCGCCGATCCGCGTCGACGAAGGCTGGTTGCTGATCCACCACGGTGTGGCCGGCGCGCTGGAGAAGTCCGCCTTCGACCACCAGCAGAAGGTCAACTACACCGCGGCCGCCATGATCCTGGACGCCAATGACCCCTCCAAGGTCATTGCCCGCAGCGACAAGCCGCTGCTGGCACCGGAAACAGAAGACGAGATCTCCGGCATCGTGCCCAACGTGGTGTTCCCCACCGCCATCGAGGAAGTGGACGGCCAGCTGTTCGTGTTCTACGGCATGGCTGACTCGAAGATCGGCGTGGCCAGGCTGGACCGCGTTCCCGCCACCTAGGACCAGGCCAGCCCGCGCCCCGGCCCGCAGTGCCCGCCTGAACACCCCCACGCCGGTGCCCGGTCCGGGCAGGTGACCGTGGCACCCGGTGGCTTCACCATGGTGACGTTCCGCGCCCGCTGAGTGTCAGGAGCTACAGGGTCCGGCACCTGCGGGGCGCCGGACCCTGCACTCACTGTTGTTACAGAAAGACCCGGCTGGTACCGATGTGACAATAGCAGCCCGCACGGAGTCTAATGGGTGCATGACTGATGAGCCGGACGTACGCCGTGCCCTGGTCATTGAGGACGATGACGATATCCGCGGCCTGCTGGTCCACATTCTGACCAAGCAGGGCTTCCTGGTGTCCGCCGTTTCATCGGGACGCGCCGGCGTCGAGCTGATGAAGCGAGACGGCGCCGAACTGGTGACACTGGACCTGAACCTGCCTGATATCGACGGCGTTGAGGTCTGCCGCCAGCTGCGCCGGTTCTCCGACGCCTATATCCTGATGATCACCGCCCGCGGCGAGGAACTGGACCGCCTCACCGGGCTCGACACCGGCGCGGACGACTACCTCACCAAACCCTTCAGCCCCCGCGAACTCGGCTCCCGGATCACCGCCCTGTTCCGCAGGCCGCGCGCCAGTGCCGTTCACGAAGCCGCCGTGCAGGACGAGCTGCGCCGCGCCGTCGAAGTCCAGCGCAGCCTGCTTCCAGCGGAGGGCCTGTCCCTCGACGGATTCGACATCGCCGGCTCGTTCCGGCCTTCCCGCAATGTTGGCGGCGACTTCTTCGACTGGTACCCGAACGACGGCGGGCTGCAGCTGACCCTGGCCGACGCCATGGGCAAGGGCATGGGCGCGGCGCTGATTGCCGCCACTGTCCGCGCCGTCATGCGTTCGGTGGCCCACCGGACGCCGCTGAGTGCGGCCTTCAGCTCGGCCGGCCGGATCCTGGAAGCCGACCTCGAACAATCCGCCTCCTTCGTCACCCTCTTCCACGCCCGGCTCGATGCCGCCACCGGAATCCTGCAGTACCTGGACGCCGGCCATGGCCTGGCGCTGCACATCAAGGCGGACGGCAGCTGCTCCCGGCTGCTCACCGGCGGACCTCCCGTGGGTGCCTGGCCTGACCAGCAATGGGAAGCGCACCAGGTTTCGCTGGAGCCCGGCGATTCCCTGGCCGTGGTCAGCGACGGCCTGCTGGATGTTTATCCCGACGTCGACGTCCTGACGGCCGTGGTCTCCGGCACCGTCTCCGGCAGCGCCAGCGCCCAGGCCGCCTGCGACGCCGTGCTCGAGCTGGCCTCGGGCCGCGAGGTATCCGACGACGCCACAGTCGTTGTGCTGAAGCGGGCACGGGCGTAGGCTCCGCCACGTCCCTCAATCCGGGCACGCGCACACGTTACATTCCCGCAATGACAGGGATATTCTGATGTAACGACGGCATCGGAAACTGGGGGTATGTCCCTCGCCGGACTTTTCTCATCATTGGGGATTATCCGAAGGACGTCGCCTGTGCCTACTCCGCTCAACCAGTCCGTGGCCGATTCCGCACTCCTGACCCGTTCCCTGCCGCTGGGCCTGCTCCGTGCTTTTGTGCAGTCGGACGCCGCAGACGACGGCCTCACGCCGCACCTGCTCGCAGAACTGAAGATCCTGGCCCGCACTCCCGGGCTGCTGGTGGCCTGCAACTACGGCGGAACGCTCTGCGATGCGGAGGGGATCTCCACCGAAACCCTGCCGCTGGGCAGTGCCGCGATTGCGCTCCGTGCACTGGCTGCCTTGCCCAACACCCACGCGGCCGTCATTTCCGGCCGGTCGCTTCGCGACCTGGCAGCAGTGTCGAGGCTCCCGGCAGAGGTGCACCTGGTGGGCTCCCACGGCGCCGAATTCGACATGGGCTTCGCGCACGGCCTGTCGCTGGCCACCGAATCGGTCCTGCAGCAGGCCAGCCAGGCCCTCCTTGAAACGATCGGCGCCTATAAAGGGATCAGCATCGAGCGCAAGCCCGTGGCGGTCTCCGTGCACACCCGGCCGGCGTCGCCCGCGATCCTCGCAAAGGTGCTGGCGAAAGCGGAGGAGGTGGCCCGCGCCCACGGCCTGTTCTACATCGTGGACGGATCCGTGCTGGACCTCTCCGTGGTGGAACCGTCCAAGGCTGACGCACTGGAACACCTGCGTGCCCGCCTGGGCGTGAGCGCCGCCCTCTATGCCGGCGACGCCTCCAGCGACGAACTGGCCATGGCCACCCTCCGCGGCCCCGACATGGGAATTAAGGTAGGGGAAGGCCCTTCCGCGGCCGCCCACCGCCTCCGGGACCCCGAATCCTTCGCCCGGGTTCTGGCCATCCTGTTCGAACTGCGGCGTGCCTGGCTCTTTGGCGAGGATGCCGTTGGCCTGGAACGCCACTCCATGATCGGCAACGGCTCGTCCACGGCGCTGATCACCCCTGAAGCCAAAGTCTGCTGGATGAGCCACCCGCTGCCGGACTCCGGGTCCCTGTTCGCCCATATCCTGGGCGGCGACGCTGCGGGCCACTTCTCGGTGGAACCGGTCAAGGCATCCCAGGTCCTGGGCCAGCGCTATGTGGACAGCACCATGATCGTGGAGACCCGCTGGGCTGACGTCACCGTGACCGACTACCTCGAGCCGGCCCCGGACGGGATCACGAGCCTGGTCCGCGTGCTGTCCGGCAGCGGCGCGGCCAAGATCGTCTTCGCGCCCCGGCCCGACTACGCCAACGCCCCGTTCAGCATGGAGGCGCGGGGCGAGGAACTGCACGTTGTGGGCACCTCTGATCCCATCATCCTGCTGGCACCCGGCGTCAGTTTTTCCATCACTTCGGACGGCCGCCATGCCACCGCCACCGCGGACGTCAACCTGCGGAACGGCCCCGTGGTGCTCAACCTGCGCTGCGGCGACACCGAGCCCACCCACGCCGGGGTGGGCGGCGAAACAGAGCGCCGCGCCGCCGTCGCCCATCACTCCCGCCGGTGGGTCCAGGATCTGGAACTGCCGGGGGTCAAGCCGTCGCTGGTGCGCCGTTCGGCGCTGGTGCTCCGGGCGCTGGTGCATGAACCCACCGGCGCCGTCCTGGCCGCCCCCACCACCTCGCTGCCGGAAGGAATCGGCGGCACCCGGAACTGGGACTACCGCTACTGCTGGCTGCGGGACGGCTCCATGACCGTCAACGCGCTGGTGGACCTCGGCTCCACCAGCGAAGCGTACGGGTTCCTGCGCTGGCTGGGCCGGATCCTGGAGAACGCGCCCGGGCCGGAATGGCTGCACCCGCTGTACTCCGTCACAGGAGCGCCGCTGTCCACCGAGGCCATCATCGAAAGCCTGCCCGGCTATGCGGGATCACGTCCCGTGAGGATCGGCAACGCCGCTGACCACCAGGTGCAGCTCGACGTATTCGGGCCCATCGCGGAACTTATTAGCGCGGTGAGTGACCGCGAGGGTTCCTTGGAGGATTCGCACTGGGAGCTTATGGTCCAGATGGCCTCGGCCGTGATGGCCCGCTGGCATGAGGCCGACCACGGGATCTGGGAAGCGCGCCGCGCACCCCGGCACCACGTGTACACCAAGGTGATGTGCTGGGTGACGCTGGACCGGGCGCTGCGCACAGCAGCCCGGCACGGCAGGGTGCCGGAGCCCGAGTGGGCGCCCACCGCCGCCACCATCCGCGAGGAAGTCCTCCGCGAAGGCTGGGACGACGGCGCGGCGTCCTACACCGTGGCCTACGACAGCCCGGACCTGGACGCAGCGGTGCTGCACATCGGCCTGTCCGGCCTGCTGGATGTGAAAGACCAGCGGTTCCTGGACACCGTCACCGCCGTGGAACGGGAGCTTCGGGTGGGACCCACGGTTTTCCGGTACAGGTACGACGACGGCCTGCCGGGTTTGGAGGGCGGCTTCCACATCTGCACCACGTGGCTGATCGAGGCTTACGTGGCGGTGGGCCGGATCGAGGAGGCATGGGACCTGTTCGACCAGCTGGTGAACCTGTTCGGCCCCACCGGCCTGCTGCCCGAGGAGTACGATCCCGGCACGGAAACCCACCTGGGCAACCACCCGCAGGCGTACTCCCACCTCGGCTTCATCCGCTGTGCCAGGCTCCTGGACCAGCACCAGAAGAACTAGGTCAGGAGCAGGGCCACGCCGATCATGGCCGGGACGGCGACCACCGTGGTGATGAGCACGGTGTCCTTGGCCACGGTGATGCCCGTCCGGTAGCGGCTGGCCGCGACGAAAACGTTCTGGGCGGTGGGCAGCGCCGACGTCACTACAACGGCGAACAGGGCCTGCCCTTCCATGCCGAGCATGCGGGCGAAGGCGTAGGCGATGGCCGGGTGGACCACGAGTTTGAATGCGCTGGCGAGGAGCGTGTCGGCGCGGCGGCCGGCTGCTGCCTGCAGGGGCCGGGATCCGTTCAGGCTCATGCCGAAGGCGATCAGCATTGCCGGGATGGCTGCCCCGCCGATCAGGTGGATGGGCTGCATCACCAGCTCCGGTACCTGCCAGCCCGTTCCCGCCACCACCAGGCCCAGCGCGGAACCCACGATCATCGGGTTCTTGAGGATCATGAGTGCAAAGCCGGCGGGGGTGGTCCGGTGGGAACTCGTGGTGGCATCCAGGGCCATCAGGAAGAGCGGTGTGAAGAAGGCCAGCTGGAAGATCAGCAGCGGCGCCACGTAGCTTGCGTCACCGAGGACGTATACGGCGATGGGAATGCCCAGGTTGGCCGAGTTCGCCAGGGACGCGCTCATGGACGACATCAGCGATTCCGGGACCGTCCGTTTCAGCAGGAACCGGACGATCACGAAGAAGATTGCTGCCGTGACCATCGCGCCGACGGCCGTGACCAGCAGGGGAGCTGCGAAGACGTCGTGGAGCTTGGCCTTGCTGAGGGTCTCGAACAGGAGCGCCGGGCTGGCCACAAAAAACGTTAACGCGCTCAGCACGGAACGGGCGTTTTCTCCAAGCACCTTCCGGCGGCCCACGAACATGCCCACGAGGATGATGGACCACACCACGAAGAAGCCGGCGAGAACCCCTAGCACCCGAAGGTCCCTGACGGTGTCCGTGCCGGGACGGACGGGCGGGGGTTGGCGTTCACCTTCCCAGCCTAATCAGATTTATTCAGCCAGAAGCCGCACTGTGGGGAGGATCTCGATATCCGGACGGGCGTGGTCCGGGCATGCATTCAGTTCAGGGCGGAGTTGTTCAGCGCGAACGGCGGCCGCATCAGGCCGCGGGTGTGCCCCTCCGCGGGGTCGTTGCCGATCTGGACAATCTTGTTGTCCTTATCCACGTGGACCACCTTGGGGGTGTACGCCTTGGCTTCTTCGGTGGTCATCTCCGCATACGTAATGAGAATGACGATGTCATTTTCGTGCATCAGGTGCGCAGCCGCGCCGTTGATGCCGATAACGCCGGAACCGCGCTCGCCGGCGATGGTGTACGTCTCCAGCCGGGCACCGTTGGTGACATCAACGATCGCCACGAGCTCGCCCGGGAGGATGTCCGCTGCCTCCAGCAGGTCCAGGTCAACGGTGACCGACCCCACGTAGTGAAGGTCGGCATGCGTGACAGTGGCCCGGTGGATTTTGGACTTAAACATTGTGCGATTCATAACGTGCCCAGTCTAACGCCCGGCGCACTTCCGCGCTGTGACGTAGGGAACTTCCCGCCGGACCTGCAAGGCGGGGGAGTGACTGGGTTGCCGAGGGTCACACGGATTTGGCCTCCGGCGGGACCGGGCCGGCGGGGGCAATCGAATCGGCTGTGACGGCCAGTACCTCGCGGGCGGCCAGGATGGCGGGCCGCTTGGCGCTGGACCGCCGCACGGACGTGAACACGGTCCGGTGCGGGTTCCCGGGCAGCAGCAGCAACTGCGCCGATGTTTCCCGTCCGGTCCAGACAAGGTCGGGCATCAGGCCGACGGCGTTGCCGGATTCGATCAGCCGGATCTGCGCCTGCAGGTCGGCCGTTTCATACCGGACGTCGGGCTCGAAGCCGGCGCTGCGGCAGGCCTGCTCGGCCCAGTGCCGGGATGCCGCGCCCCGTGGTTCCATCACCCAGGCGAGATCGGCTGTGTCTTCCAGAGAGCGGATGGGCGGCAGGTCCTTCTCGGGTCCGGGGACGGCGAGCCGGATGGCGTCGCCGGTCAGGCGGACCCGGTCCAGCTCCGCATAGCGGGGCGCGGCGTGGCCGGGATACTGCTCGGCGATCACCAGGTCGAAGTCGCGGGCCCAGGTTTCATGCAGGGCCGTCTCCGGCTCCCGCTGCACCATCTCAATCCTGACTTCCGGGTAGGTGGCCGCCATCCGGGTGAGGGTGCCCGGCATCAGGGCGAGGGCGGCGGACTGGAAGACGGCGATCCGCACAGTGCCCGAAACGGTGGTGAGGCTTGCCGCCAGATCAGCCTCGGCCTGCTCCAGCGTTTCGAGTAGGTGGGCCGTGTGCGCCACCAGGACTTCGGCTTGCGGGGTCAGCTGGACCCGGCGTCCGGTTTTGCGCAGCAGCTGAACGCCGGCCTCCTTCTCCAGCAGCGCCAGTTGCTGGGAGACCGACGACGGACTGTACTGGAGTGCCTCCGCCACCTCGGCGAGCGTTCCCCGGATTTTGAGTTCACGGAGCAGCCTCAACCGCCGGACGTCGAGCATGACTGTTCCTTCGCTAAATCTAATGAATATTAATTAGGAGAATTCACTTTATCTAATGCAATGGGGCTTGCATACTAATCAGACTGAGTTAGTCCCATCACAGGGCGGATTGATGGGTCCATATCTATG
Organism: Arthrobacter sp. GW460-12-1-14-TSB2; assembly: GCF_059423525.1. Classification (NCBI taxonomy): domain Bacteria; kingdom Bacillati; phylum Actinomycetota; class Actinomycetes; order Micrococcales; family Micrococcaceae; genus Arthrobacter; species Arthrobacter sp. GW460-12-1-14-TSB2. The sequence continues at coordinate 12,184 of NZ_JBWKYC010000023.1, read as the reverse complement.
CAGGAGTCCCTGATGAGCACAAAAGATTTAACCCAATCGATCATGCGGCGCAAGCCGATTGACGACATTGAGGAAGAAAACAAACACAGCGGGTTGATGAAAAGCCTGGGTCTTTGGCAACTGACGGCCATCGGCGTTGGCGGCATTATCGGCGTCGGCATCTTTTCCCTGGCCGGCCTCGTGGCCCACGGCAGCGAAACCGAACCCGGCGTGGGCCCGGCGGTGCTGTTTTCCTTCCTGATTGCGGGCCTCGCGTCTGCGGCCGCCGCGTTGTCGTACGCGGAATTTGCCGGCATGATTCCGCGTGCGGGCTCGGCCTACACCTACGGCTATGTGGCCCTCGGCGAAGTAATCGGCTGGTTCATCGGCTGGGACCTGCTCCTTGAATACATTGCGATTGTGGCCGTTGTGGCCATTGGTATTTCCGGATACTTTGACGCTTTCCTCTCCGGCATCGGCGTCCACATGCCCGTCTGGATGACGTCCACCCCGGATGAGGGCAAGGGCGGCATCGTCAACATTCCGGCCATCGTCGTCTGCCTCATCGTGACGTGGATCCTGTCCCGCGGCACACGGGCGTTCGGCCGGTTCGAGCTGGTGGCGGTGGCCATCAAGGTTGTCCTGATCCTGTTCATCATCGGCCTGGGCATCTTCTACATCGACACCAACAACTACAACCCGTTTATGCCCAGCGGCTTCGGCCCTGTACTGGCAGGTTCGGCCACGGTGTTCTTCGCCGTGTTCGGCTACGACGCCATGAGTACCGCGGCCGAGGAGGCCACCGACGGCAAGAAGCACATGCCGAAGGCGATCATCCTCTCGCTCATCATCGCCATGCTGCTCTACGTGGCCGCCACCCTGGTTCTTACCGGCATGCAGAACTTCAAGGACATCGACCCGAAGGCCGGCTTCGCCTCGGCATTCACCGGCGTCGGCCTGCCTGTCATTGCCACCATCATCTCCGTGTTCGCGGTGTTGTCGATCCTCACCGTGATGCTGACCTTCCTCCTGGGCGTCACCCGCGTCTGGTTCTCCATGAGCCGCGACGGCCTGCTCCCGGGCTGGTTCTCCAAGACGGACCGGCACGGCACCCCGCAGCGCGTGACCTGGATCGCGGGCGTCGCTTCCGCCCTGCTGGCCGGGGTCTTCCCGATCAAGGCCGTCGCCGACCTGACGAATATCGGCATCCTCGCCGCGTTCGTGGTGGTCTGTTTCTCGGTCATTGTTTTCCGCTACAAGAAGCCGGACGCTCCGCGCGCCTTCCGGCTGCCCTTCATGCCGCTGGTTCCCGCGTTCGGCGTGGTGGCCTCGGCGTTCCTGATGTTCCAGTTGCACTGGGAGACCTGGGCACGCTTCGGCATCTGGCTCGTCATCGGCCTGGCGATCTACTTCGGCTACGGCCGCAAGCACTCGCTGATGAATCCGGACAGCCCCAGGCACGAAGAGGCCGTCGAAATGCACCGCCCGCTGGCGTAGCCACCCGACGCTCTCTCACTTCTTGGCACAAACAACCGGACGCTCTCTCAGATCCGGTGACATTTTGACGGACCCTCTCTCACCCCGGTGGGAGGGGGTCCGTCGTTTCCCCGGGAAGTGCGAGAGGGATGGCCGGAAAGGCCCGGGAAGTGCGAGAGGGATGGCCGGAAAGGCCCGGGAAGTGCGAGAGGGATGGCCGGAGAGGCCCGGGAAGTGAGAGAGGGTCCGGGGGCGGTTTACGAACGTTCGGGCGGGATTTAAAACCGTTGGTTTTTCTAACCTGTATTGCTCAGAAAACGTCGCTTTATCTTAAGTGAGTGGAGACTCATACTGATGGAAAGACTCCTCACCAACGGAAAGAACGAGTGTTTGCCATGACCAACATTTCGACGGAGCCCGGCGTCCTCGTCGGCAAGACGGCCACCGGAGCAGCCCCTGCACGCGGTTCGCACGTACCCGAAGCGCAGGCCCTTGCCGGGGAAGCGATCGCGCTGGTGCGCCACTGGTTGACGGAGGCGGCCAAGGTCCCCGTGGATGCTTCCGCTGAACAGCTCGCCGGCGTCCTGAAGGACCCCAACGGGCTCGACTTCACCGTCGGCTTTGTGGACGGCGTGGTCCGCCCCGAAGACCTTCACGTGGCCGCCCGCAACCTGGCAGCCCTTGCCCCCAAGGTCCCGGCCTTCCTGCCCTGGTACATGCGCAGCGCCGTCCAGCTCGGCGGCACCATGGCCCCGGTCATGCCGCAGGTGGTCATCCCGATCGCCCGCCGCGTGCTCCGCGAAATGGTGGGCCACCTGATCGTGGACGCCACGGACGCCAAGCTGGGCCCGGCCATCGCCAAGATCCGCAAGGACGGCATCAAGCTCAACGTCAACCTTCTCGGCGAAGCCGTTCTGGGCGAGCATGAGGCCTCCCGCCGGCTTGAGGGCACCCACACCCTGCTGGCCCGCCCGGACGTCGACTACGTCTCCATCAAGGTCTCCTCCACCGTCGCCCCGCACTCCGCCTGGGCCTTCGACGAGGCCGTCGAGCACGTCGTCGAAAAGCTCACGCCGCTCTTCACCCGCGCCGCCTCGTTCGCCGCCGGAGGGCAGAAGGCCAAGTTCATCAACCTGGACATGGAGGAATACAAGGACCTGGATATGACCATCGCGGTCTTCACCAGGATCCTGGACAAGCCGGAGTTCAAGAACCTCGAGGCCGGCATTGTGCTCCAGGCCTACCTGCCGGACGCCCTCGCGGCCATGATCCGCCTGCAGGACTGGGCTGCTGAACGCCGCGCCAACGGCGGCGCCGCCATCAAGGTCCGCGTGGTCAAGGGCGCCAACCTGCCCATGGAACAGGTCGAATCCTCGCTGCACGACTGGCCGCTCGCCACCTGGAACACCAAGCAGGACTCGGACACCAACTACAAGCGCGTCATCAACTACTCGCTACACCCGGACCGGATCAAGAACATCCGGATCGGCGTCGCCGGCCACAACCTCTTCGACATCGCCTTCGCCTGGCTCCTGGCCAAGCAGCGCGGCATCGCGGATACCGCACAGCAGAGCATCGAATTCGAGATGCTGCTCGGCATGGCCCAGGGCCAGGCCGAAGCGGTCAAGAAGGACGTCGGTTCCCTCCTGCTCTACACCCCCGTGGTGCACCCGGCCGAGTTCGACGTCGCCATCGCGTACCTGATCCGCCGCCTCGAAGAAGGTGCCAGCCAGGACAACTTCATGTCCGCCGTCTTCGAACTCAGCGAAAACGAAGCGCTCTTTGAGCGTGAGAAGCAGCGCTTCCTCGCCTCGCTGGCAGAGCTCGACGACGAAGTCCCCGGCCCCAACCGCGGGCAGAACCGCAGCCTCCCGGCCGATCCGATGCCGCGCGACTCCTTCGAGAACACCCCGGACACGGACCCCTCCCTGCCCGCCAACCGTGACTGGGGCCGCGCCATCCTGGAACGCGTTCCCTACTCCACCCTGGGCAACGCATCCGTGGAAGCCGCCACCATCACGGACGCCGAAACGCTCAACACGGTGATCGCCACCGCCGTCGAAAAGGGCAAGGCCTGGGGCGCCCTCAGCGGCGCCGAGCGCGCCGAAGTGCTACACCGCGCCGGCGACATCCTGGAGGCCCGCCGCGCGGACCTGCTCGAGGTCATGGCCAGCGAAACAGGCAAGACCATCGACCAGGGTGATCCCGAAGTCAGCGAAGCCGTTGACTTCGCCCACTACTACGCCGAGTCAGCCCGCAAGCTCGACGACGTCGACGGTGCCACCTTTGTGCCCGCGAAGCTCACCGTGGTGACCCCGCCGTGGAACTTCCCGGTGGCCATTCCGGCCGGTTCCACCCTCGCGGCACTCGCCGCCGGCTCCGCCGTCGTAATCAAGCCTGCCAAGCAGGCCCGCCGCAGCGGTGCCGTGATGATCGAAGCGCTCTGGGAGGCCGGCGTGCCCCGCGACGTCCTCACCATGGTCCAGCTGGGCGAGCGTGAGCTCGGCCAGCAGCTGATCTCGCACCCGGCCGTGGACCGCGTGATCCTGACCGGCGGCTACGAAACCGCCGAGCTGTTCCGTTCATTCCGCAAGGATCTGCCGCTCCTGGCCGAAACCAGCGGCAAGAACGCCATCATCGTCACGCCCAGCGCGGACCTTGACCTCGCCGCCAAAGATGTTGCGTACTCAGCATTCGGGCACGCCGGGCAGAAGTGCTCCGCCGCCTCGCTGGTGATACTGGTGGGCTCCGTGGCCACCTCGAAGCGGTTCCACAACCAGCTGATCGACGCTGTCACGTCCCTCAAGGTGGGCTACCCCGAGGACCCCACCAGCCAGATGGGCCCGATCATCGAACCCGCCAACGGCAAGCTCCTGAACGCGCTCACCACCCTGGGCGAAGGCGAAAACTGGGCCGTCGAACCGCGCAAGCTCGACGACACCGGCCGGCTCTGGAGCCCGGGCGTCCGTTACGGCGTGCGCCGCGGATCCTACTTCCACCTCACCGAGTTCTTCGGCCCGGTGCTCGGCGTCATGACGGCGGAAACCCTGGAAGACGCCATCGCCATCCAGAACCAGGTGGAGTACGGCCTCACCGCCGGGCTGCACTCGCTGAGTACCGAGGAAGTGGGGCTCTGGCTGGACACCATCCAGGCCGGCAACCTCTACGTGAACCGCGGCATCACCGGCGCGATCGTGCAGCGCCAGCCGTTCGGCGGCTGGAAGAAGTCCGCCGTCGGCGCCGGCACCAAAGCAGGCGGACCCAACTACCTCGCCGGACTCGGCGACTGGGTCAACAAGGCCAGCACAGCAGGCGGCTCTGAAAAGAACCCCAAGGCGGCCGTGACCAACCCCGGCGTTCGCCGCCTGGCTGGTGCCGCGAAGGGCACACTGGACGCTCCCGTCTTCGAATCCCTGGAGCGGGCACTTGCCTCCGATGCCCTCGCTTGGGCCGACGAGTTCGGCACGGCCAAGGATGTTTCCGGGCTGAGCGCGGAGCGGAACATCTTCCGCTACCGTTCCCTGCCGGTCACGGTGCGCCTCTCCGAGGGCGAACCGGTCGCAGACCTCGTCAGGACAGTAGCCGCCGGCGTGCTGGCCGGTTCGGCACTGACGGTGTCCACCGCCGTCGAACTTCCCGCCCCGCTGCAGGCAGCGCTCGCCGCGCTGCGCATCAGCACCACGGTGGAGGACGACGCCGCCTGGCTGGCCTCCGCTGCGAGGCTCGCTGACGCCGGGAAGCTTTCTGGCGGACGGATCCGGCTCCTCGGCGGCGACGCGGCTGCGCTGGCCGAAGCCACCGGCGGACGCCCGGACCTGGCCGTCTACTCCCACCCGGTCACCGAGGCCGGCCGCGTGGAGCTGCTGCCGTTCCTGCACGAGCAGGCCGTCAGCATCACCGCGCACCGATTCGGGACGCCCAACCACCTCTCGGACAGCCTGATCTAACGGGCTCCGGGTAGCCCCCCGCCCTGGGCGGGGGCCTACCCGGACGAGCTCCAGGGAAAAGTAATCGCCGCCGCCTGGCACCCTCGGGTGCCTGGCGGCGGCGGTTTTTTACCTGGCGCGATTTCTGGTTTGCCTGGCGGAACGTTCGGGATCCTGGCTAGCCCAAATACCAGCCGGGCGGCACCCAAGAGGCTGGGACCGAGTGTGCCGAAAAATCTTCGCATCCGGTGCAGAAGTAGGTGACTTCTCCCGGCTTCCGGAGAGTGCCGTCGTGCCGGAACTTTGCCGGGACAAACGTCTCCAGGTAGATGAACTCATCCGTTCCGCACCGCTCGCAGTAGGGACTGCCTACGAACTCAGTGTCCACCAAGGTGGTGGCGGCGTGCGGTTCGCGCTGAGTGACCATCTCAGCGTGCGCGCTTGCTTCATGATGCACCGGCGTGTTGCGGTGCGTTCCGACGGTCATCGGGCGTAGCGTGTTGAGGGAGTGAGCTGGATTTGAGACTTTAAGATGCGGGTGGTTCGTGGTTGGCGTCATCGCGTGCCTATCCCGAACGTTGTCCGTCAGGCGCCCCCAAGGCAGCGGCGGCGGACACGGTTCGTCATCGAATCGTTGTCATCGGCTTCTGCTTAACCTTTAACAGAATTCAAGCATAATTTACGCACGTAATATCTTCAATCACTTACGTGTAATAACTACCCGTGCGGGGACGAATACCTACTCGTTTAACCAATTACCGGGCATTTACCCTTTACCGGCCACTTGCCCTGCTGGCTCAAACCCCTAGGCGGAGCGCTTGATGGTGCGCCCCACAATCGCCTGTGTGAGCGCCTCGATCACTTCGGAGTTGGCCAGCGGGTTGCGGATGAGGGTGAAATCCACATCGCCCACAGGCGGCAGGTCGAAGCGGCGGGTGATGATCTTCAGGTCCTCCGGAACCAGCGAGGACGGCATTACGGCGACGCCGATTCCCGCCCGGACGGCGGCCAGGACTCCGCTGATCTGCCGTGTGGTGCAGGTGATGCGCCACGTCCGCCCCCGGGACTCGAGGGCGTCGATGGCAAGCTTCCTGCTGAGGCTGGGCGAAGGGTAGGCGATCAGCGGAACCGGATCGCCGGGTTCCAGCGCTGTCTGCTCCAGGCCCACCCACGCGAAGGCGTCGTGCTGGACCACCGTGCCGTCCTTGGCCCCGGCGACCCACTTCACGAACACCAGGTCCAGCTGGCCCGCATTCAGTTTCTTGTACAGCTGGTCGCTCTGGCCCACTGTGAGTTCCAGGTTGATCTGCGGGTAGATCTGACGGAACTCCCGGAGGATGCGGGGAAGTCCGGTGATCGCGAGATCGTCCGCGGTCCCGAAGCGCAGCCGGCCGCGCATGGCGGACCCGGAAAAGTAGCGTGAAGCTGCATCGTGGGCCGCGAGGATGGTCCGCGCGAAGCCGGCCATTGCATCGCCGTTGTCAGTCAGCCGCACGTCCCGGGTATCCCGGGCAATCAGGACCCGCTTCGCCGCTGCTTCCAGTTTGCGCACATGCTGGCTGACTGTGGGCTGGGCCAGGCCCAGGCGCTCCGCCGCCTTGGTGAAGCTGAGCGTTTCGGCCACCGCCAGAAAAGAACGGAGCTGGGCGGGTTCGAACACGGCACTCCCGGTTGCTGGTCTGGTCGCACTATTGCGGTTCGCAATGTTAGTTATAGGAACAATACGCTTCCATAATCACTTGGGGCCACCATAGCGTGGAGGTATCCCGCTCACCCGCACCCTTTGAGGATTCCCTGTGGCACCCCCTCCGCCGTCCACGGCAACCGTCAGCCAGCCCGTTATCGATTCCGCCGCCTCCGCCGATTCCCCGCCCGCGCAGCCGCACACCGCCACCCAGCCGATCGCCGTCGTGAGTGAACGGCTGCCCTGGCGCCACACCTTCATTTCCCTCCGCGTCCCCAACTTCCGCATTTTCGCGATCGGACACTTCGTCGCGGTGATCGCCCTCTGGATGCAGCGGATCGCGCAGGACTGGCTCGTACTGCAGCTGTCCGGGTCCGTCACCGCCGTCGGCATCACCGTGGCGCTGCAATTCATGCCGTCGCTGGTACTGGGCCCGTGGGGCGGGATGATGGCGGACAGGTTCGCGAAACGGAAGATCCTCATCCTCTGCCAGTCCGTCGCCGCGGTGCTGGCTGCGGCGCTGGCCGTCCTGGCCCTGAGCCAGCGCATCGAAGTGTGGCACGTCTACGCCATCGCGCTGCTGCTGGGGCTGGTTACGGTCCTGGACCAGCCTGCCCGGCAGGTGTTTGTCAACGAGCTCGTGGGTCCCACGTACCTGCGCAATGCCATCAGCGTGAACTCCACAACGTTCCAGCTGGGCGGCCTGATCGGACCCGCCCTGGCCGGTCTCCTGCTCACGGCGGTCGGCGCCGGGTGGGCCTTCGCCGCGAACGCCGTGGCCTGCTGTTCCACCGTGGCCATGCTGCTGCTTTTGCGCAAGGACCAGCTGTTCATCAACGCACCCGCACCAAAGCGCAAGGGAATGCTCCGGGAGGGGCTGAAGTACGCGCTGAGCAAGCCCACCATCTACTGGCCCTGGCTGATGGCCGGTTTTGTCGCGGTTTTCGCCATGAGCCTGCCGGTGCTGCTGGCCGCTTTCGCGGACCACGTGTACGACGTCGGCGCCGGAGGCTACGGCCTGCTGAACGCGCTGGTGGCGCTCGGTGCGCTCGCCGGGGCAATCGCCTCCACCCGCCGCCGGCAGCTGCGGCTGCGGTCGGTGGTCCTGGGCGCCGGAATGTACGGACTGATGCTCTGCCTGGCGGCCCTGGCGCCGTCCATGGTGTGGTTCGGTGCCGCCATGGTGCTGTCCGGCTTCTGGTGCCTGATGTTCCTGACCGCCTCGAACCAGCTGGTCCAGATCAGCTCGAACATGGGGATCCGCGGACGCGTCATGAGCCTGTACATTATGGTGCTGATCGGCGGCCAGGCCATCGGCGGTCCCATGATCGGCTGGATTGCCGAGCACGTGGATCCGCACACCGCCATCCTGGTCTCCGGCGGGGTGCCGGCCCTGGCGGCGGTGACTGTCGCCGTCGTGCTTGCCCGGCGCGGTGAGCTGACCCTCAAGGTCGACCTCAAGGACCGGCGGCGCCTGCTCCGGATCGTGCGGCGTACGGCGGAGCAGCCGGCACAGCGGCCGGCCGCTCCGGCGGCTACGCGTCCAGAGGGGCGTGCGGGTACTCCGCCTGGCGCTGCTGGAACTGCAGCACGTCCTTGTTGAGGACCTCGCCGCCGCGGATTTCAATCGCGCGGGCGATCGTCTCATTTTCGGCCCAGGCCTCGGGACCGGATATGACGCTCTCCAGGAAGGGGAGCAGCGCTTCGCTGATCTCCCAGCTTGAGGAGTTCCACAGATAGGACGGGCTGTGATCCACCGCGTAGTAGTCAATGTGGTCGCCCACGGTGAGCATGGGCTCGGCGAACGTGGTGGTCTTCGCCCAGCTGAAGCCCATTCCCTCGTCGCAGGACACGTCCACGATCAGGCTGCCGGGACGGAAGGCCGCGAGGTCCTCTTCGCGCAGGTACGTCAGCGGGGCATTGGGATCCTGCAGGGTGCAGTTGACCACAATGTCGCTCTCGGCCAGGAACGGCGCCAGCGGCACCCTGCCGCGTTCGGTGATGACCTGGCTGAGGAACGGCGCCTTGTCGTCATGGTCGAACTGCGCGATCCGCACCGAATGGATGGGAGAGCCGACGGCGGCCACACCCCGGTTGGTCAGCACCTGGACGTCATGGATGCCGTGGGCGTTAAGCGCCGTGACGGCGCCGCGGGCCGTGGCACCGAAACCGATAACGACGGCGGTGAGCCGCCGGCCGTAGTCGCCCGTTGAGCCGGTGAGGGCAAGGGCATGAATGACCGAGCAGTAGCCGGCCAGTTCGTTGTTCTTGTGGAACACATGGAGGCCGAAGCCGCCGTCGCTGGCCCAGTGGTTCATGGCCTCGAAAGCGATCAGGGTGAGCTTCTGGTCGATGGCCAGTTGGGTAATGGCGCGGTCCTGGACACAGTGCGGCCAGCCCCAGAGGATCTGGCCGTCGCGGAGTTCGGCGAGATCCTCCGGCTGCGGCTTGGGCAGCAGGATGACGTCGGCGTCGGCAATGATCTCGTCTCGGGAGGCAATCCGCCCCACGAGGGAGGACAGGTGCTGGTCTGAGACGCCGAACCGTTCACCGTAGCCCTGCTCGAGAATGATCTGCTGCCGCAGTTCCGGCGCGATCCGGTCCAGGTGAAGGGGATGGAGCGGGAGCCGGCGTTCGTCAGGCTTCCGCGTGCTGGCCAGGACTCCGAGGGTGAGGTGGTTCACGGAACCGGTCACTTCTTTTTGGGGCTCGCTGCCTTGGCGGAGGTTGCCTTGTCGAGGGAGCTGGGCGGCGCCGCCGCGGCCCTCTTGTCAGCTCGCTTTTCCTTGATGGATTTGCCGGATTTTGCGGATGCTGCTTGACGCGGGGACTTGTCAGCCATGATTGCTCCTGTAGCGGAACCGAAGGGGTTCCTGACTTCTGACGATACAGGTAGCCGCCTAATGCCCCGGCGGAAGAAGGCCGGTGGAAGAAGCCCGGCGGAAGAAGGCCGGTGGAGGGATTGGAGCGGCTGACGGGAATCGAACCCGCGTATCAAGCTTGGGAAGCTAGCGCTCTACCATTGAGCTACAGCCGCATGGGGGACTAGCCAAATATCTCGGCCACGTCCCGGTTGCGTCAACCGGATTTACTTTACCCCAGCGGTGAGCCGTCCCCGAACAGGGACACGTCCCGTGCCGGCAGCACCCTTTCGATAACACTTGGGTCCTTTCGATAACTGTTCGGTTAAGGCACGGCCGCAGCCGCTCCGGGCGCACTCCGGGCTGAATATCCTGTTGGTGTTAGCTGCAGTATCAGGGGAACGGGCTACGCAAAGAAAGCTGTCCGACAATCAAGGGATCCCCGTGGCATTTGCAGAGTACGAGGTCGTCGTGGAACGCGATGCCATGACCGTGTACCGGTTCCTGCAGGACGGCCTCAACCTTCCCTCCTGGCGGGAAGGGGTCCGGAATGTTGAGCTGCGTTCGGGGGCTGTGGGTGCCAAGGGCGCTGTGTACCAGCAGACACTGACAGGACCGGCGGGCCGCCCCATTGCCGCAGACTTCCAGATCACCCAGCTCCGTCCGGGCGCCGAGATCCAGTTCCAGGTGGTTGCCGGTCCCGCCCGCCCGCACGGCGGCTATTACCTGAGCACCGAGGGAACATGCACCCGGGTCCGGTTCGCACTGGAGGTCCGGCCCAAGGGGCTGGCCGGGCTGATGGACTTCATGATTCAACGGACCATGAAGGCAGAGGTGGCCCAGCTGGAACGGCTTAAGGAAGTCCTGGAAGCCCGGCCGGTGGAGCCTTAACTGACACGTACGCCGGGCGGCTACTGCGCCAGCCGCTGTCCCGCCCATGCGCCCGGGATGGACGACGGCGATGCCAGGGCTCCGGTGCTGAGGTCCCAGTACTGCACCACGTCGCCGGCCCGTCGAAGGGCCAGCCCCGTCGAGTTCAGCCCCGTGACATCCCGCAGCGGACGGATGGCTGCGACGTCCGACCATCCGCTGGCCACGGTTGCGCGGGTTTCGGCGCGCGGTGCCGGCGCGCCCGAGCCGCGGTAGAGGCGGACGTTTCCGTCCGTCTGGCGGGCCAGCAGGTCCTGGAAACCGTCGGCGTCGTAATCCGCCATGGCCAGCCGGTTGGCTGACACGCCGGACGCCATCAGCGTCCGCTCCACGAGATCTGCCTTCCCGCGGTTGGGGTACAGCCAGAGATTCCCGGAGCCGTCCAGTGCCACCAGCTGGGGGAGCCGGTTGTTGGCGCACCAGCCTCCCACGGCCAGGGTCATTCCGGCCCATCCCGACTGGCCCAGGGTCACGGCGGGGAGGAATCCGCCCGCCGCTGCCCCTGAATGCAAGGTGAGGCGTCCGTCGGTCCATTGCACCAGGAGGTCGAAGACGCCGTCCCGCTCCCAGTCCGTGACAAAGACTTCCTTGGCGGCGCCATATCCGGTTCCGATGACCTGCTGTGCGCCGAACTGCCGGTTCCCGAGTGACGGGCGGTTTAGGAGGTCGCCGGACGAGTTCACGGACACCAGATCGCCGGGACTCTTGATGGCGGCTGCCGTCAGGTCCGCCGTCGGTGGCATGTGCCGCACCAGCGGATCGCACACACTGGCGGGCTGCACGGGCATTTCACTGCTGCCTCCCGGGCTGCTGGTGGTTCCCGCCGGCAGCGTGCCATAGCCGAAAAAGTCCACAACGCTCCACATGGTGTAACGGTTCGGAGTGGTCTGCCAGTTGCCGTCCGTGAACGTGATGCCGATGCCCATCACGGTGAACCGCGGGTCCTTGAGGATCGCGTTGTGTGCGGGTGAGCCCTTCCACCATTCCACCAGTTGCGCGGCATCACGGTCCCAGCGGACCGCGATGACCTCCCCGGCGCCGTTGGTGGGGCTGAGTGCGCGCGGATCCGTCCAGAAGCTTGAGCGGTGCTCGATCACTTCCCGGGACGCGATGCTGTCGGACCACTCCTGCGCCATCGCGGCCACGGTGGCGTGGTACTTCACGGCGGGCAGCCCGAACGATGCCCGGTAGCTGTTAATGGCGTTGAACACAGCGCTAATCTGCGCCGACGCGTCGTCCCTGACGAGTGCCTCGGTCGTGAGGGATTCGGTTTGGAGGACCCCGGTGCCTGCGGCGGGTGCGGATCGGGGGGGCGGTGGGGCCTGGGG
>NZ_JBWKYC010000022.1:12407-55378 GCF_059423525.1 Arthrobacter sp. GW460-12-1-14-TSB2 | reverse complement strand
CGCAGCCGGTCTTCGCCGATGGTGACGGCGTAGGTGCCGAATTCCTGGCCGAGGGTCATGGGCACGGCGTCCTGGAGCTGGGTGCGTCCCATTTTCACCACGGTGCGGAACTCGGCGGCCTTGGCGGCGAACGCGTCTTCGAGTTCGGCCAGGGCGGCGAGGAGTTCGCGGGCGGCGAAGATGGTGCCCAGCTTCACGGCCGTGGGGTAGACGTCGTTGGTGGACTGGCTGAGGTTGACGTGGTCGTTCGGGTGCAGCCGGGCGTAGTCGCCCTTGGGGTGTCCGAGGATTTCCAGGGCCCGGTTGGCGATGACCTCGTTGGCGTTCATGTTCGAGGACGTCCCGGCGCCGCCCTGGATGACGTCCACCACGAACTGGTCGCTGAGTTTGCCGTTCATGACGTCGGTGCAGGCCGCCTCGATGGCGGTGGCGCGTCCGCCGTCGAGCAGGCCCAGTTCGCGGTTGGTCCGGGCGGCGGCCAGCTTGACGGCGGCCAGGCCCCGGACCAGGTACATGTTGGAGGAGAGCGGCTGGCCCGTGATGGGGAAGTTCTCCACGGCCCGGAGCGTGTGGACACCCCAGTACGCGGCGGCGGGGACATCACGGTCACCCAGGAGGTCGTGTTCGGAACGGAAATCGGCGGGGGATGCGGTGTCGGTCATGGATATCCTCGGGACGTAGCTGGGGAGACGGGTTGGTGGGGGGCGGCTAGGTTGCCGGGACGAAGTCGGTGGCCGTCAGCTGCCCGACGGGGCGGCCGCCGCCCAGGACCACACCGGTGGCGATGCCCGCGAGCGGTGAGGTGTCGACGTCGAGCGCTTCCAGTGCGCGGACGGTGACCGGCATGCGGGCGCGGTCCCCGCCGTCGGAAATCTTGACTGCCACGGCGCGGCCGTCCGGCAGTCCCACGAGCTGCACGCCTTCGAAGCCGTCCTTCGCCACCGCTCCCGGGAGCAGGCGCATCAGTTCGGTGACGTCGCGGCCCTCGCCGGCCACCATTTCGGGGTGCTGCATCATGGCGCGGCCGACGGCGGCTTCCGGACTTCCGGGGTCAGTCACCACAGCTGCGGCAAGGCGGCCGAACGCGCGGGCCATGCCGCGGAGGGTCAGGGCGAACAACGGCGTGCCGCAGCCGTCGGTGCTGGTGCGCTCAGGCTCTTCGCCGGTGAGGTCCCGGACGGTAGCGGCCACCAGTAGCTGCAGGGGATGCTCAGGATCGAGGTAGCCGCTGACCGGCCAGCCGTTGATGATGCAGGTTGCGGCCATGGCGGCGTGTTTGCCGGAGCAGTTCTGCGTGATTTGCGTGGCTGTCCCGCCGCGGCGCAGCCATTCTTCGCGTTCGTCCGGGCCGTAGGGAAGGTCGGTGCTGTTTTCCAGGGCGTCGGCCGTCAGTCCGTGCATTTTGAGGATGCGGAGGGCTCCGTCGCGGTGCATTGCCGCCCCGGAATGGCTGGCGGCGGTGAGGGCAAGGAGATCCGCGGGGAGGTCAAGGCCGGCGGAGACCATGGCCACGGCCTGCAGCGGCTTGAGCGATGACCGCGGGTAGAACGGAGCCAGGGGGTCGCCCGCGGAGAACAGCGTGCGGAGGCCGCCGTCGTCGGATTCGTCCGGGGCGGTGGAGATCACTGAGCCGTAGTGGACGCTTTCCACGAGCCCGTCGCGGGTCTGCACGGCCAGCGGGGCGTGCCGCGGCAGGGCTGTTACGTCCGGGTTCGGAGCTTGGGCATGGACGGGCAAGGCAGGGGAAAGCATGGAGTCCTTGGGTTACGTGTGGGGCGTCGGTTGTTGGTTGCGAGTGGCTTGCGGCTATTGGCCGAGGATGGAGTCGAGGGCGGCGCCTACGGCCTGCAGGTGCTCCTGCATAGCGGCGCTGGCTTCGGCGGAATTACCGGATTCGATGGCGGCCAGGATCCGCTGGTGCTCCTGGTCGGAGGCGTGCTGGCGGTCGGCCACCATATTGAGGGTTTCGGACTGGTGCGCCAGGGCGCCGCGGATGTCGGCGACCACGTTTTCGAACACCTGGTTGTGGCTGGCGCGGGCAATGGCTGCGTGGAAGCCGGAGTCGAGGGCCACCCAGGCTTCGGGGTCGTCCTCCGCAACCATAGCGGCCACGATCTCCCGCAGCCCTTCCAGTTCCTCGGCGGTCCGGCGTTGGGCGGCCAGGCCGGCCGCCGGAACCTCGATGTGCGGGCGCGCCTCGGTGAGGTCCAGCGCGGAGTACTGGCCGAGCACCAGGTCTTTGGCAACCCGGCTGGCCACAACAAAGGTGCCGCGGCCGGTTTTGGTGGTAGTGAGGCCGAGGGCGTTGCAGGAACGCAACGCCTCGCGGACTACGGAGCGGCTCACCCCGTACTGCTGGGCGAGCGTGGCTTCGGAGCTGAGCTTGGCGCCGACCTCGAGTTTGCCGGACTCGATGTCCGTGCGGAGGACGTTGAAGACGGCCTCTGCCGCGCTGAGGCGGGCGAGAGGCTGTCCTGCTGTCCGGCTGTCTGACAGGTTCACGCTTTAAATATGGCACGGGTCACATGGGGTGTCAATACTGACTCCATGTCGGCTCCATGCCCTCGGTACGTTCGTTCCGATTTTCCCTTTACGTTGGCGCGTTGGCGCTCTTAGACTGGTAATCCAGCTAGAAACGGTACGTTCGTGCCTGTCGAGAGGGGTCCGGGATGGCCGAGGCGTTCACCGACAGGCTCGCAGCCGAGGTCCGGGCACGACGGACAACCCTGCGGCTGACCCAGCACGACCTTGCCCAGCTAGCAGGGGTGTCGGAGCGGTTTGTCCGTTTCGTTGAACAGGGAAAGCGCAGCGTGCAGCTGGATTCACTCCTGGCGCTGCTTGAGACGCTCGGGCTGGAGCTGCAGCTGAGCACCCGGACGCGGGCGGCGGCGCGCGCCATCGACGGGCAGCTGCCGGAGGCCCGGCCGTGAGGCACCGTGTGGCGGATGTCTACAAGGCCGGAGTGCTGGCAGCCCGGCTGGAACGGCACGACGGCGGCACCAGGTTCAGCTACCTGCCGGCCTACCTCGCGGCGGGGGGTCCCGCCGTCGCCAGTTCCCTGCCGCTGAGCACTGAACCGGTGCTGTCCGCGGCGGGGGCTGCGCCGCCGTACTTCACGGGTCTCCTGCCGGAGGGCAGGCGGCTGAATGCCCTGCGGCGATCGGTGAAAACGAGCGTTGACGACGAACTGTCCCTCCTCATCGCGGCCGGCGCCAACCCGGTTGGGGATGTGCAGATTGTCGGCCACGGCGAGCCGCTGGACCCGGATGAGCACGCCGTCGAGCTGAACCCGAAGGCGCCGGTCGATTTCGACGCGTTGCTGGGCGATTCCGGCCTGATCGACCCCGTGGCACTTGCCGGCGTGCAGGACAAGCTGTCGGCGGGGATGATCTCCATGCCCGTTGCCAGCGCGGGCCGGCGTTACATCCTCAAGCTCAATGCACCCGAGTTCCCGCATGTGGTGGAAAACGAGCTGGTGATGTTCCGCTACGCGGCCAAGCTGCGGATTCCGCTGAGCAGGGTGCGGCTGATACGGGACGTCGAGGCCCGGCCGGGGCTCCTGGTGGAGCGGTTTGACCGGATCCCGTTGGCTGGCGGCGCGCATGGCGCGGTGCAGCGGCTCGCCGTCGAGGATGGTGCGCAGGTGCTGGGGCTGTACCCGGCGGACAAGTACAACGTGGCGTACGGGCGGGTGTGCCACGCCCTGGCCGAATACTGCGCAGCGCCCCTGCCTGCGTTGCGGAATCTGGCCATCCAGGCTGCCTTTGCGTGGTTGAGCGGGAATGGCGACCTGCATGCGAAGAACGTGTCGATGGTGCAGCAGCCGTCGGGGGAGTGGTCCATCGCCCCGGTCTACGACATCCCCTCCACAGTGGTTTACGGGGACAAAACGCTCGCCCTCACGCTGGACGGCAAGCGGACAGGGATATCGCGGAAGCATTTTCTCGGCTGGGCCACCGGCCTGGGGCTGGCCGAGCGCGCCGCTGTCCAGGTGCTGGAGCTGGGGTTGAAGGCGTCGGGTCCGTTGGTGGCGGACCTGGAGCGCGGCGCTGCTTTTGCCGGAACGAACGACGACGGCGGCTCGCCGTTCTCGGCGATCGTCACCAGGTCATGGCTTAAGGAGCTCAAGCACCGGCGGAGGCTGCTCGAAGGGTAGGGGAGCGGCTAGAGGTGCTGGATCCCCGCGCGCTGCATCGCGTCCTTGTAGATCTCCACGCTCTTGCTCAGCAGCTCTTCCTGCTTGTTCGCCGAGACCGCGAAGGCCCGGCCCCCGAGAGCGCTGGCCTTGTAGATCTTGATGCCGGAGTTCTTCAGGGACTGGTGGTAGGTCTTTTCGAAGAGGGTGAGGAAGGTCTGGGCATCCGTGCCGTGGGCGATGATGGCCGAGACACGCTTGTTGATCTTCAGGAACTGGCGGAAGGGTCGCAGGCCGTCCGTCTTTTCCTGGACGTTGAGGGCGGACGGCAAATCGGGGTCGCGCACCCACGGGTAGGCGTTCCACGGCATGACGTAGCGGGGATCGAGTTCCACGATTTCGTAGATTGACGTGGCCCGCCGGGCTGCTTCGTCGTCGTTGAAATGCGACACGAAGCCCGATTCGGTGCCCTTGCCGGGGCTGACATGGAGACTGACGATCCTGCATTCGTCCTCGTCATGGACGGGGTCGATGTACGGGACTATTGAGCCCGGCTTCTTTTCCATCAGTTCGTCGCAAAGCTGGGTTACAGCAGCGATGTTCGGTTCCTGCAGCAGGGCCTTTTTTTCGTCCCAGTCAATCGTCACGATTTCTCCCTCAGCACACGGCGTCCAGAATCAGGCGTCTGGTTCCACTCTACGCTTTTGGCCGGGGTTGATGTTCTGCGGATTTCCAAAATCACAAGTTACGGCGCCTCATCCAGGCTCCGTGGCAAGAGGCTCCCGGCCTATTTTCAGGCGGACCGCGCGGGCGTACGCTTAAAGCGCCTGCAGGTAACCGTTCAGATAACGCGGGCCGTTCGGGACATGTGAATGTCCGGGCCGTCTCTTAGCGAGATCGCGAAGGTACCTGCAGGTCATTCGTGTTTAAGGCGTGGTGTGGGTCCGGGCGCCTTGCTTCTTCAGCACGCTCCTGAGTGCTTCAGAATGGCGCCGCGACCTCAGCGGGGCGCAGGCAAGGGGCGTCGCCTCCCGTGCTTGACGGGGGGGCGACGCCCCTGGTGCTCGCCCCCAGCGAGGCGGCCCTAGTGCTGGCCGAGGCTCCCCGCCGCGGGAGGGAGGCCGCCGTCGCGGTTTTCCTCGTCCCGCCGCTCGGCGGCGCTTCTCGTGTCGCTGTCGGCGGTTTCGTCCGAATCGCCTTCGAAGTCCACCAGCCCGTTGGTCTGGTCGAACGGCTTGGCGATCCGCTCGTCACTCAACGCGGAGCCGGAATCGCCGGACACCGTGCCGCCCTCATCCAGCGGCTGCACGTATCCGGAAGCATCGGTGGCCGGAACGGCCGACACCGGGGTCTCGGAAACGGGAGCCGTGGTACGTGTGGACTCCGTGTCCTTGTCGCGCATGCTCGCGGCCACGCCTGCTGCCGCTGCCGCTGCAACGCCCACTCCCGCCGCGACCTTTCCGGACACACCGGCCCTGCCGGAATCGCCGCGTGAAGCCGCGGCAGCCTCGACTCCGGGCGTTCCGGGAGAGGCGCCCTCGTTGACGGTCCCGCGCCAGGCGCCGCTTGCATAGCCTTCGTCCTCGATGAAGTCCTTGAACCTCTTCAGGTCCGCTTCCACCTGACGGTCGACGACATGAAGTTTGTCGCCGATGGTCTCCACGATGCCTTCCGGTTCGTATTCGAGCGAAAGCTGCACCGAAGTCTGGCCGCCACCCACGTCTTCGAAGGTTACTGTTCCCGCATTGGTTGCGCCTTCGGTCGCGGCCCAGGCAACCTTGCGGTCGGGGACCTGCTCCAGGATTTTCGCCTCCCACTTCCGGCGGATACCTGCGATTTCGGCCACCCATTCAAGACGATCGTCGCTGAGTTGGGCCACGCTCTTCACGCCACCCATGAAGTGCGGAAATTCCTCGAACTGGGTCCACTGGTTGTACGCCGTGCTTGTCGGGACGTTGACCAGAATGCGCTTCTCGACCTTCGTGCTCATGGTGTCTCCTTTGACTAGAAAGGGTTGAAGAATGCCTGACGAGGGGCGATGATTTCGCCAACTAATCAGCATGCTTACTATAACTTTGATGCTGGCATCCGGCTAGAGTTTCTTTGGCGGGCCCCGCCGTTCCACGAGTTCACGAGCCAAGGACCCCCACTCATGCAGGTCAACAAGAGGGCGCTCCGGGAAGACGGTTTCGCCGGCTTCAGGACCTTCGCGGACGTCGACATCAACCGCATCCCGCAGGCGCCCGGGATCTTCGCCGTCCTCCAGCCTGACGGATTCCAGGCTCAGTTCCTTGCCAAGAGCACCGCCGGGGTGTTCAAGAAAAAGGACCCCTCGCTCTCCGCCGAAAAGCTCGCTGCCGAATGGGTGGACGGCGCGGAGGTCCTCTACGTCGGAAAGGCCGGGCCCGGAAGCAAGGGCAACCGCGGCCTGCGCCGGCAGATCCAGGAATTCCTGGACTTTGGCATTGGTAAGCCTCCCGGACACTGGGACGGACGGCTCATCTGGCAACTCGCAAACACCAAGTCCCTGCTCATAGCCTGGAAAGAGTTGCCCGCCGGTGGGCTGAACCAGGCGGAGGCCGCGTATCACGCCGCCTTCCGTGAGGAATTCGGCCGCCTGCCGTTCGCCAATCTGGTCCAGGCCCGGGTGAAGGGATAAGCGTCAGGCCCCCGTAAGGGCCGTAAGTGTCCGTTCGCGCTCTTGGCGCACGACGGCGGGCGGTGAGTAAGGGCCGTAAGTGTCCGTTCGCGCTCTTGTCAGGATCCGGACGCAACCATCCCGCCGTCGTCGCCCGTCCGGTCGTCATGTGTCAAGCCGCCGTCCTACGTCAAGCCGCCGTCGTGTGTCAAGCCGCCGCCGTGCGTGAACCGGCCGGCAACGAGCGTTGCCGCTACCGGCATCGAGGAGAACACTTCGTCCGGGACGCCGAGCGGGTCGTCGTCCAGCACCGCGATGTCCGCAGGGTCGCCCACCCTGATCCGGTTGCGGCCGCGGGCAGACGCCGCCAGGGATTCCTCCCGCGTGATTGCCTGTTCCGGGTGCCACGGTGCCCGTCCGTCCCGGCTGGACCGGGTGGTCGCGGCCGACATCGCAACCCACGGATCCAGCGGCGCCACCGGAGCGTCCGAACCCAGCGCCAGGGTGGCCCCGGCGGCCAGCAGCGACCGCAGCGGAAAGGCCCGGTCGGTGCGGTCGCCCCAGTTGGCGTCGGCGGCATCGCGATCATCGAGGGCATGCGCCGGCTGGACGCTCGCGGTCAGGCCCAGCCGGCCAAAACGCGCGAAGTCATCCTGCCGCACAAACTGGGCATGTTCAATGCGTCCCCGGATTCCGGCAGCCTCGAAGGCGTTCAGCGCCACTTGGTTCGCGGCGTCACCGATCGCGTGGACCGCTGGAACGAAGCCGGCCTCCCTGGCCCGGACCAGCAGCCCCAGGAGTTCCGGTTCGCTGACGGTCAGCAGGCCCCGTCCGCCGTGCGGGTAGGGATCCACGCAGTAGGCGGTCCGCGTATTGAGGGAGCCGTCGATGAGGACCTTGAGCGGGCCCACGCGGAGCAGGCCGTTCCCGCCGGGAATGTCCTGCCCTGTCCGCATGGCCTCGAGCCGCGCGCGGTCCAGATGCTCGGGATAGACGCCAGCCTCCACCCGAAGGGACCCGAAGCCGCCATTGATACGCCGGAGCCACACGTCGCGGTTCCAGGTCATCTCGAAGTCCACGATCCCCACCACTCCGCGGGCGGCGGCCTTCCGGGCAGCATCGGCCACCCACGCGTCAACCACCGCATCCGGCAGCCGGCCCAGTTCACGGGTCAGGGCAAAGGCCGCGTCCTCCCGCAGCAGGCCGCCGGCGTCTACCTCCACGCCGTAGCGCCGTGCGGCGGCACTGTTCAGCCAGACGCAGTGGAGGTCATGGCTGATCAGCGCTGCAGGCACTCCCTGAGTCACGGCATCGAGCATCGCCAGGCTGGGAACGTCCGCCCAGACGGCGTCGCGGAAGCCGACGCCCACCAGCGTGGGTCCGGTGCCGCCGTCGTTCTCATCCTTGCGGCGATTGCCGCCCAGGCGGTCTTCCAAACTTGAACGGACGACGTCGACGGCGTTCCGCGCCGACGCGGCGTGCGACAGGTCGATCCGGTTGGCGGCCATGGCCCACTGGGTCATGTGCACATGCTCGTCCCACAGGCCCGGGATGACGCTCCGGCCACCGCAGTCAACGATCCGGGTACCAGTCATGCCGGCACCAGCGGGGCTCGCGTCGTCCGGCCGCTGCTCTGCGGCCGTAATCCGGGTAACAACCCCTTGGCTGATGTGAATGTCCGTACTTTCGGTCTCTCCGGGTTGCCGGACGGAGGCTAGGACGAGTTCAGGTGCGGCGGAGACAGGCATGCGGACAGGGTACTAGGAGTTCGCCTCAGCACGGCTCCTGATCCCGTGCAGCATCCGCCGGGACATGATGAAACTGACTACCTCCACCGCTTCGACCAGGCACCGGGCCCACCACTGCCGGTAGGCGTACCGCTCCCGCACAAGCAGTCGGGTGGTGCCGTCGGGCTGCGGCTGCAGGATAAATGCCCAGCTGAAATCGAACGGGCCGGTGGGTGAACCGGGCGGAACTCGCAGCACGAGCGATTTGCCGGGGTCCACCAGCCCTACTTCCAGGTCCGCGGAAGCTGCTGGTGCGAGGTGAAAGCGATCGCCGACTTTGATGTCCTGCCACTCCGGGTGGATGCGGTCAGCGCTGTGGATGTCCAGGCCGGCGAGGTTTTCCAGGAAGTCGTAGCTGTAGAATCCCCCGCGTCCCTGACCCATCTGCGCCAGCCAGGGCCACACGTCGTTGGCTGGAGCCTTGAAGGTGATCGCGCGCGTTGACTGCAGATCGGCGCCGGACAGGAAATCGTCGCCCGGCAGCCCGCCGTCGGCTTCGGCGGCGGTGGCACCCCACCGCAAGTGGAAGCGCCGGAACAGGAAGCCCGATGCCACCAGCCAGGCGAGCACTGCGGGCCTGGAAATACGCTTCACGTTTTGCGGCTTGGTCATCCGGTCATTCTCCAGTCGGCCGGTTCACCTGTCACGGGCCATAAGCCCCGTCTGGGTCATTACGCCCCGTTTACTCCGGGCGGCTCACGCCGGCCTGCCCCCGCGCCGTCCTTATAAGGGACTTTCGTCCCTTACCGTTGCTGGGCGGAGCGTCCATCCTTGATGTGGAGCGTCTCACGTCTGCGTTACTCGCGCACGCACCTTGGGGAGGGGAAATGCTTCGCCGATCAGCAACCGGTCTCGCTAAAAAATTGGGGAAGGGATGGCGCAGCGCGCCTCCCGGACATAGCAGGAGACCCGGCTTCATGAATCAGCACGCACGAACTGTCCTGGGTACCCGGCCCGCCGTCCACTCCCGTCATGGAGCCCCATCCACCACGCATTACGAACATTCAGAGCACCGGCTGAAGATTGTGGTCCGCATTGAAGCGGACCTGGAGGCGGCCAGTCTTGAAGTCCGCGGCGTGGTGACAGGGGCCAGTCTTCGTGCGCTGTATGTGGTGGCGCGGCGAACAACGTCGCTGCTGCATGGCAAGGAGCTCACCATCGATCTTTCCCGTGCACGGGTTACCGACACGGTCCTCGAACAACTCCATGAATGTGCACGCCTGTCCCGGCTGGCCACGGGAGTGGACAGCTCGGTAGTGCCGTGCCGCGTGAAAATCGTGGATCCCGGCTTCATCCACAGAGTGAAGGAGTACGCATGAAAGCGCTCGTATACGGAGGCCCCGGTGAAAAGTCGTGGACCGACGTTCCGGATCCCACGATCCAGAACCCCAGCGACGTCATCGTCAAGGTGGACACCACCACCATCTGTGGAACGGACCTGCACATTCTCAAAGGGGACGTGCCGGCGGTGCAGAAAGGCCGGATCCTGGGCCACGAAGGCGTGGGAACCATCACCGAGGTGGGTCCTTCGGTCACGAGCCTGAAGGTGGGGGACCGGGTCATCATCTCCTGCATCAAGTCCTGCGGCCACTGTGCCAACTGCAAGACCGGCCTCTACTCGCACTGCATGGGCGAGGAAGGGGCGGCCGGTATCGGCTGGGTCTTCGGACACCTGATCGACGGTACGCAGGCCGAATACGTGCGCGTGCCGTACGCGGAGAACTCGCTGCACCTCCTCCCTGAAGGGGTCAGCGACGACCAGGCTGTGATGCTCTCCGACATCCTTCCCACAGGCTTTGAAATCGGCGTGCAGTACGGGCGGGTCAAGCCGGGGGACACCGTGGCTGTTGTGGGCGCGGGTCCGGTCGGGTTGGCAGCTATCGCCACCGCCGGGCTGTACGGCGCGGCAACCATCATCGCAATCGACCTTGACGCCAACCGGCTGGAAAAGTCCCGCGAGTTCGGCGCCACCAACGTCGTCCTCTCCGGCGACGCCGACTGGAAGGAACAGGTGTTGGCGTTCACGGACGGGCAGGGCGTGGACGTGGCCATTGAAGCGGTGGGCATCCCGGCGACCTTCACCATGTGCACGGACATCGTCCGTCCCGGCGGCAACGTGGCCAACGTGGGCGTTCACGGCAAGTCCGTGGAACTGCATGTGGAGAACCTCTGGATCCAGAACATCAACATCAGCATGGGCCTGGTCAACGCCAACACCACGCCGATGCTCCTGAAGCTGGTGGCCCAGAAGAAGGTGCCGGCGGAGAAATTCGCCACCCACCACTTCACGTTCGACCAGTTCATGGACGCCTACGACACTTTCGCCCGCGCCGCGGAAACCAAGGCACTCAAAGTGGTGATCACGGCGTGAAAGCCCTGGTGGTCTACGACTCCGCCTACGGAAACACCAGGCAGGTGGCCGAAGCCATCGTGGCCGCCCTCGGGCCTCTGCAGGCCCAGGCTGTTTCCGTGACGGACTTCCAGGCCACCGCGCTCGCAGAAGGCGACCTGTTCGTCGTCGGAAGTCCCATCAACGGCTGGCGGCCGACGCCGAAGATCACCGAGTTGCTGTCCGGCCTCGGCGACGGCCGGCTCGCGGGCGTCAAAGCGGCAGCCTTCGACACCCGTGTCCGGCTGTTTATCCACGGCGATGCGGCCAAGAAGATGACCGAATCGCTCAAAGCCGGTGGCGCGGAGATCATCTCCAAGCCGATGCCCTTTTACGTCAAAGGCAGCGAGGGCCCGCTCCGCAGCGGGGAACTCGACAAAGCGGCCGCATGGGCCGCGGACCTGCTCAAAAGAGTGGGTTGATAGCCGCCGGGGGGCCAGGCAAGAGGCAAGAAAGGACTGCGGCCATGAAACCAGGCCGGATAGTCATGCTGGTGCTCGGGACCCTCGCCGCCCTGATGGGGCTTGGGCTGCTGACCGGTGCCGGCTTCGTCGGATGGGTCAACTTCCAGCAGCGCGACAACGGATATTTGACCACGCCCACCGAGCGCTACGATGTGGCCACGCGGGCCATCACCTCGCCCGGCCTGGTCGTCCTGGTGGACGAGGAACTGCCGGACGTCCTGCCGGTGGACAGCGCCGGCCGCCTGCTGTTGCGGGGAACGGCGGCATCCGGCAAACAGATCTTTATCGGCATCGGACCCCAGGAAGACGTGGCCCGGTACCTCGACAACGTCCGGCATTCCGAGATCACCAAATTGGATTCCTACCCGTTCCGCGTCGAGTACCGTGAGGTCCCCGGCAACGCCGAACCCGCAGCCCCCGGGGCGCAGCCATTCTGGTCCACCTCGGCCCAGGGAACCGGGACCCAGCAGGTTGAGTGGGACCTCCGCAGCGGCCGCTGGTCAGTGGTGGTCATGAACGCCGACGGCGCCGCTCCTGTTTCCGTTGACCTGCAGGCCGGCGTTCGGTCCGATCTGTTGTGGCCGGTCTTCATCGGGCTGCTGATCGGCGGCATTGCGCTGCTGGCCGTGGGCGTGCCGCTCATTGTTGCCGGCGCCGCAGGACTCGGCAGGCACGGGCCGCCGCCGCATTACCCGGCCGCCGATCACATGGAACCGGCGGGCGTGCCCGGAGGCCCGGAATCCCGAGCTCCGGGGGCCGCAACGCCGTACCCAACAGGCCCATCCGCCGCAGCACCGTACCCCGCTGCGCCGTATCCCACGGCGGCTGCAGCGATCCCGCCCGCAGGAGGCCGCACCCCGCTGCCCACCGACCCGCAGCCCTCGGATACCTCCAGATACCCCGTGCGGCTGAACGGGTACCTCGACCCTGGGCTCTCCCGCGGAATGTGGCTGATCAAGTGGTTCCTGGCGATCCCGCACTACATCGTGCTGTTCTTCCTGTGGTTCGCATTCTTCGTGACCACCATCGTGGCCGGCTTCGCCATCCTGTTCACAGGCCGCTACCCGCGCTCGCTGTTCAACTTCAACGTGGGCGTCCTGCGGTGGAACTGGCGGGTGGCCTTCTACGCCTACGCAGCCATAGGAACGGACCGCTACCCGCCCTTCACGCTGGCGCGGACCGACTACCCGGCGGATTTCGACGTCGAGTACCCCGAGCATCTGTCCCGGGGCCTGGTGCTGATCAAATGGTGGCTGTTGGCCCTTCCGCAGCTCCTGATTGTCTCCGCATTCTCCGGCGCCGCAAGCACCTGGGGCAGCCGGCGCACGTGGGTGGATGGCCGATGGGTGGACGGCACCTGGGTTGATGGAACCTGGGTGGGATACCAGGGCGGCGGCGGGATCTCGCTGATCGGGCTGCTGGTGATCGTGGCAGGCTTTAGCCTGCTGTTCACGGGCCGCTTCGGCCGGAGGCTCTTTGACTTGCTGATCGGCCTGAACCGCTGGACGCACCGCGTTATTGCCTACGTGGCGTTGATGCGTGACGAATACCCGCCGTT
This sequence comes from Arthrobacter sp. GW460-12-1-14-TSB2, assembly GCF_059423525.1. Lineage (NCBI taxonomy): Bacteria > Bacillati > Actinomycetota > Actinomycetes > Micrococcales > Micrococcaceae > Arthrobacter > Arthrobacter sp. GW460-12-1-14-TSB2. Next base: position 42,407 of record NZ_JBWKYC010000022.1, on the reverse strand, counting down.
CCGCCTCGACATGGGCCCGATGGATCCGGCCGAAGCTCCGCCGGCCGGCTATCTGCCGCCGCCGGTCCCCGCCTCGCCAACGGAGCCTCCGCCTACCGAGCCTCCGGGCGCACCCCGCCAACCCTAGGAGTGCGCCAGCCCTAGGGGCCGGTGGCCACCGCCACCAGGTTTCCGTCCGGGTCCTGCACCATGGTCCGAATCTGCTCCCGGGCAGCCGGGCTGTCAAGGCACCGGGAACGCGATGCCCTTGCCACCTGCGGCCCACAGGCAGATAGTGGGATGAATCGTCCACTTCCGGGCAGGAGGCCCGCAATGCCGCTGGAAAACGCTACCGGGCCAACCGGTCTCCTGCGGGGCCGGACCGCCCTCGTCTACGGCGCCGGCGGTCCCATCGGAGGCGCTGTCGCCCGGGCCTTCGCGGCGGAAGGTGCGGACGTCTTCCTGGCCGGCCGGACCGAATCCCGTCTCCTCAAAGTAGCCCGGGACATCCGTGAGGCGGGCGGCAGCGCGGACGTCGCCGTCGTCGACGCCCTGGACGAAAGCCAAGTGAACGCCTTCGTGGACCAGGCCGCAAAGAAGACCAGGCGCATCGACATTTCCTTCAACCTGATTTCCTACGGGGACGTCCAGCAGCCGCTGATGGAGATCTCCGCGGACGACTTCAGCCAGCCCATCACTGCAGCTACCCGGACGCACTTCCTCACCACCCGGGCCGCGGCGCGGCACATGGTCAGGCAGCGTTCCGGCGTCGTGTTGATGTTCGGCGGCTCCGGCCCGCAGACCCTGCACGGGCTGGGCGGGTTCAAGATCGCGCTGGACGCCATGGAGGGGCAGCGCCGGCAGTGGGCGCTGGAACTCGGCAAGAACGGCATCCGCGTGGTCACGATGGTGACGGGCGGGATCGTGGAAACCATTCCCTGGCAAGCGGAGGGCCGTGAAGAGATCGTGGAGGAAATCACCCGGACCGCGCACCTGAACCGGACGGCGACGCTGGAGGACGTGGGCAACGTGGCGGTGTTTATCGCCTCGGACCGGGCGGGTGCCATCACCGATGCCACCGTGAACATTTCCTGCGGCGCGATCGTGGACTACTGAGGCTTTGCCCCGCCGGCCCGTTCGCGGTCCGCCATCATGGACGCCAGGAAGATTCCCACGAACGGCCGGCTGCCCATCCGTTGCGCAGGACGTCAGCTGCCCGGGCGCAGCAACGGCGCCTAGGCCACCAGGTTGTCCGCGGCGGTGTCCATGTGTTCGCGGATGGTCTTGCGGGCCAGGGAGGCATCCCCGGTTTCAATGGCTGCCACGATGTCGTGATGCCGGTCCACGCTCATGTTCGAAACGCCCTTTTCCAGCCCGGCGAACATGATGGACATCCTGATGGAGCCTTCGAGTGATTCCCAGGAGTGGAGCAGTGTCTCGTTGCCGGTGAGACGGCACAGAGTGCGGTGAAATTCCAGGTCCGATTCGATCCGCTCCTCGAGAGTGCCCTTGGTGGCTGCATCCATCGCGCCGATGGCCGCGCGCAGCGAGCCGATGACGTGCTGGCGGTCCGGAAGTTCACACAGGGTGCGGGCAGCCAGTGATTCCAGCGCGGCACGCACGGAGTAGATGTCCCGGATCTCCTTGGCATCGAGGTGCCGGACGGACAGCCGTCCCCGCGGGCCTGCTGACAGCAGCCCCTCCTGTTCCAGCTGCCGCAGCGCTTCCCGGAGCGTGCCGCGGCTGATCTGGAGCATGTCCGAGAGTTCGGTTTCCACCAGGTGACGTCCGGGTTCCAGTTCACCGCTGGTGATGGCGGTGCGCAGGGCGGAAAGGGCCTGCTCGCGGAGGCTCCGCTTTTGCAGTCCCAGCAGGGGTGCTGTTGCTCCGGCCATCGTGGTCCGTCCTCAATGTCAGTGGTCGACTGTTTACAGTCCGTGTGTTAACTGTTGATGTTACGGCAGAAGCGCGGAACCGTCTCGTGTCCGGTCCGCGCTTCTGCCGTTCACGGGTTCTGCCGCTCGTGCGCCGGGTTGGGTCGCTAGCCCAGTTCGGCGAGGACCTTGGCCACGATCCGCTGGACGGACAGGCCGTAGCGTTCGTGCAGGGTGGGCAGGGCGCCCGCGTCGAGGAACTCGTCCGGCAATGCCACGGGAACCACGCGCTTGCCGAGTCCCGCGGTGACGACGGCGGACGCAACCGTTTCAAACAGGCCTCCGATCACGCTGTGGTTTTCCAGCGTCACTGCGAGGCGGTCGGTATTGATTTCGGCGAGGACGGTCGCGGCGTCGAACGGCTTGATGGTGGGGGTATGGACGACGGCGACGTCCACGTTGTGTTCGGCCAGTGCCTTGGCGGCCTGCAGCGCCCGCATGGTCATGAGCCCGCTGGAGATGAAGACGACGTCGTTCCCGCCGCGCAGGACCTTCGCCTTGCCGAGTTCGAAGGTGTAGCCGTATTCGTCCAGCACCGTGGGCACGTTGCCGCGCAGCAGCCGCAGGTAGGTGGGGCCCTCGCTGGCGGCGAGCTGGGGGACGGCCTGTTCGATGTCGATCGAGTCGCAGGGGTCCACGATGGTCAGGTTGGGCATGCCGCGGAAGATCGCCATGTCCTCGGTAGCCTGGTGGCTGGGACCGTACCCGGTGGTGAGGCCGGGCAGCCCGCCGACGATGTTCACGTTCAGGTTCGGTTCGGCGCTGTCCAGGCAGAGGAAGTCGTAGGCCCGTCGTGCAGCAAAGACGGAGTAGGTGGACGCGAACGGCACCAGGCCGGTCTCGGCCAGGCCTGCGGCCGCACCGAAGAGCAGCTGCTCGGCCATGCCCATCTGGAAGAAGCGCTCCGGGAAGGCCTGCGCGAAGATGTGCATGTCCGTGTATTTGCCCAGGTCCGCGGTGAGGCCCACGATCCTGTCGTTCTCCTGCGCGGCCTTCACCAGGGCGTGCCCGAACGGTGCGGAGGCTGTCTTCTGGCCGGGATCGGCGAAGGACGCGATCATGGCTGAGGTCTTCAGCTTGGGGGCGGTGCCTTTTGTTGCTGTGGAGGTGCTCATGCTGAAGCGGTCCCTTCGTATCCTGCGGTGAGTTGTTCGCGGCATTGCTGCCATTCGTGTTCCTCGATGCGCATGAAGTGTGCCTTCTCGCGCTCTTCCAGCAGCGGCACTCCGCGGCCCACTTTCGTGTCGCACAGGATCACGGAAGGACGTCCGACGGCGGCGGCCTGGACGGCTGCGTTGTCGAAGGCTTTCAGGAGTTCGGCCATGTTGTTGCCGTCCACCCGCTGGGTGTACCAGCCGAAGGATTCCCACTTTTCGGTCACCGGTTCGGTGCGGAGCACGGTGTCCGTTTTGCCGTCAGCCTGCAGGGCGTTGATGTCCACCATGGCGGTGAGGTTGCCCAGCTGGTGGTGGTGCGCGCCCATGGCGGCCTCCCAGGTGGAGCCCTCGTCCAGTTCGCCGTCGGAGAGGAAGTTGTACACCCTCGCCGTGGAGCCCTGGTACCTCAGTCCCAGTGCCATGCCGACGGCGATGGTGAGGCCGTGGCCCAGGGAACCGCCGGAGATTTCCATGCCCGGGGTGTAGGTGGACATTCCGGACATCGGCAGCCGGGAGTCGTCGGAGCCGTACGTCTCGAGTTCTTCCACCGGAACAATCCCGGCCTCGGCCAGGGCGGCGTAGTGGCCGATCGCGTAGTGCCCGGTGGAGAGCAGGAACCTGTCGCGGCCTTCCCATTCGGGGTCGGCGGCCCGGAAGCGGAGCTGGTCCGCGTAGACGGCGGCCAGCATGTCCGCGGCGCCGAGGGCCTGGCCGACGTAGCCCTGACCCTGGACCTCGCCCATGTTCAGGGCGTGGTGGCGGATCCGGTAGGCCGCGGCTGAAACATTGTGGACGCGTTCTGTGGTGGTGGCCATGGTTTCCTGTGTGGCGGTCATGCGGGCTTCTTCCGTGGCGGTCATCAGGCGTTCACTGCCTGGGGGGTGCTTTTGGTGGCCTCATCTGCCAGCTGCCGTTCGCGCTTGCCCCAGGTTTCCCGGGTCACGAGGGCGGCCCAGAGACCGATGGCGGCGTAGAAGCTGAAGAGAAGGGCGGGGCCCATCCAGCCAAGGGCAACGAACAGCAGGGTGGTGACGAAAGGCGTGAATCCGGAGACCATGGCGGAGATCTGGTAGGCCAGTGAGGCTCCGGAGGAGCGCGTCTTGGCCTGGAACAGTTCGGGGAACCACGGACCCTGGGCGCCGGCCAGGGAGTTCTGGCAGACCGCGTAGGAAATGACGATGGTGGCGATGATGAAGATGAACATTCCGGTGTTGACCAGCAGGAACATGGGGATGCCGAACAGGAGTGCGAAGGCAGTGGACCAGATGTACAGGGGCCGGCGGCCGATCCTGTCAGTGAGCCGTGCCCAGGCCATGGTGGCAAAGATGCCAATGGCGGAGGCGATGCAGAGGGCAACGAGCGTCTGGGTCTTATCCGCCAGGTGCTGGGTGTGCAGGTAGGAAATCATGTAGGTGATGGATACGGCGTAGCCGGCGGTTTCGGCGATGCGGAGGCCGATGCCGCGGACGATGCTGCGCCAGTCCGTCTTGATGACCTCGATGATCGGCGACTTGACGATGGAGCCGCTCTCCTTGACCTCGTCGAAGACGGGGGATTCCGGGACCTTGGAGCGGATGATCAGGCCGACGGCGACGAGCACGATGCTGGCAAGGAACGGAACGCGCCAGGCGAGTTCGCCGCCCAGGTTCACGCTGACCAGGAAGACGAGGTTGGCCAGGAGCAGGCCCACGGGGAAGCCGGCCTGCACGATGCCCGTGTACTTGCCCTTGGATTTCCAGGGTGCGTGTTCGTAGCTCATCAGGATGGCGCCGCCCCATTCAGCGCCGAAGGCGAGGCCCTGGACAATGCGGACAAAGACCAGCAGTGCGGGCGCCAGCAGGCCGACCTGCTCGTAGGTGGGCAGGAGGCCGATGAGGAACGTGGCCACGCCCATGAGGATCAGGGACGCCACCAGGACGGGCTTGCGGCCCACCTTGTCGCCGAGGTGGCCGCCGATGACGCCGCCGATGGGGCGGGCTGCGAAGCCGACGCCCAGAGTGGCGAAGGCTGCCAGCGTTCCGGTGACCGGGTCGCCGGTGGGGAAGAATGCCGTCCCGAAGTACAGCGCGGCGGCGGTGCCGAAGCCGATGAAGTCATAAGTCTCGATGACGGCGCCGACGCCGGATCCGATGGCGACGCGCTTCGCGTCCTTGGTGCCATGCACATGGCCGCGCATTTTCAGAGCTTCGTTGCTCATTGCTGAATCCCTTTCGAAGAGCGGGGAACGCTTCCGCACCGCCGCTGTCGACTGTTAACAAATGATATGCCAGTGTGACCCCGGTCATGCTTCAATGTCAACAGTCAATGTTGGAGGTTGACTGTTGACAATGAAACGGCCTACAGTGATACACATCACCCCCGCTCATCCAGAGGATCAACGACGATGTTCAATTCCCGCCTCGGCTGCTCGTCCATCAGCTTCCGCCATCAGGACCTGCGCACCGCCCTGCGGACCATCAGCTCCTTGGGCTTCGACGAAATCGACCTTGGTGCGCTTCCCGGCGTGTGCGACCACGTCCCGTATGAACTGGACGGGGACGCCGTCGAGGCAGTTACCGCTGACGTTCTGGCCTCAGGGCTGCGGGTCCGCTCGGTCAACGGGGATATCGGGGACCTCAATGCAGTGCTCGACGCCCTCCAGCAGGCTGCGCGCGAACGGCACCTGGAAGCCCTGCTCACGCTCACGGCCAACACCGGTGCCAAGGCGCTAGTCCTTCCGTGCGGCGCCCTGGGCCACGACCCCGTCCGGAGCGTGGACGAAGATCTGGACACGATCGCCGCCTCGCTCATCCATGCCGGGCAGCGCGCCGCCGAATTCGGCGTCGAACTCTGGACCGAATCCCTGCACTTCCTGAGGTTCTGCTGGAACCTGGAGCGCGCGGAACTGCTGGCGCAGCGGCTGGCAGGTTCCGGCGTCGGAATTGTCATGGACTTCAGCCACATCGTTGCGGCCGGCGAGGACCCGCTCGAATACCTTGACCGGCACGACGGCCGAATTGCCCACGTCCACCTCCGCGATGCCGTGCCGGGAAACATCAACCTCAGCATCGGCAACGGCCAGGCGGACTTCGCCGCCGGGCTGCGCGCGCTTGCCGGCCGCGGCTATGCCGGCCACTTTTCGCTCGAACTGGAAACCCGGGATGTCACGCACGACGAACGCCCCGCCGCCGCTGCCAAAGCGGCCAGCTTCATCACCGACCTCATCTGACCCGTCGATTGCTCCGTAACGGCCCTTTTGACCGCTCAAAACGGCGCTTATGGAGCAACCGATCCCATCACCAGGCACAACACACCAACTAAGGAGCATCATGACTACCACCATCCAGCGCACCGCCGTCCTCACCGGGGCCACCTCGGACCGCGGCATCGGCATCACCACCGCACGCCGCTACGCCAGCCAGGGCTGGGGAGTGGTGATCCTGGACCTCGACGGCGAGAAGTCCGCCAAGGTCGCCGCCGACATCGGCAACGAATTCAACGTCCCGGCATACGGCCACGAGATTGACGTCGCCAATGAGGGCTCCGTCAACGCCGCCTACGCCGCCGTCAAGGCAGAAGTGAGCGCCGGCAATCTTCCCCCGGTTGGCGCCCTGGCCAACATCGCCGGCATCACTTCCCCGGTGCCGTTCCTTGAAACCACCCTGGACCTCTGGCACAAAGTCATGGACGTGAACGCCACCGGCACCTACCTCGTCACCAAGGCGTTCCTGCCGGACATGATCGAGGCCGGCTGGGGCCGGATCGTCAACATGTCCTCCGTTTCCGCGCAGCGCGGCGGCGGTGTTTTCGGCAAGGTCCCCTACTCCGCCGCCAAGGCCGCCATCCTCGGCTTCACCAAGGCCCTGGCCCGTGAAATCGGCGCCACCGGGGTGACCGTCAACGCCATCACCCCGGGCGCAGTGGACACCAACATCCGCGTGGGCAGCACCGAGGAACAGGAAGCCGCCATCAACGCCGGCATCCCGCTGGGCCGGAACGCCACCACCGAGGAAATCGCCGCCGTCATCACCTTCCTGTCCTCCGAGGAATCGGCCTACCTGACCGGAACCACCATCGACATCAACGGCGGAAGCCACATCCACTAGCAGCCGTCCCGCCAAAGGTAGAGAGCCCGCCATGACCAGAATTTTCAACGATCCCTCCGACTTTGCAGAGGAAGCCCTCGCCGGGTTCTGCGACGTCCACGCCGACCTGGTCCGCCAGGTAACCGGCGGGGCCGTGCGCCGGCGCCGCCCCGCCAAGCCCAAAGTGGCTGTCCTCGCGGGCGGCGGGTCGGGCCACTACCCGGCCTTCGCCGGTCTGATCGGCACCGGACTGGCCGACGGCGCCGTGGTGGGCAACATCTTCACCTCGCCTTCCGCGCAGCAGGCCTATGCCGTGGCCAAGGCCGCGGAGTCCGGCGCCGGAGTGGTGTTCACCTACGGCAATTACGCCGGGGATGTGCTGAATTTCGGCATGGCGAGCGAGCGGCTCGCTTCGGAGGGGATCCAGGTGGAAAATGTCCTGGTGACGGATGACGTTGCCAGCGCCCCGCCGTCGGAATCGGAGAAACGCCGCGGCATCGCGGGCGACTTCACCGTCTTCAAGATCATGGGTGCGGCGGCCGAAGCCGGCGCGGACCTGGCCGACGTCGTGCGCCTTGGCCGCAAAGCCAACAGCCTGACCCGCACCATCGGCAGCGCCTTCCACGGCTGCACCTTCCCGGGCGCCGAAACCCCGCTGTTCACCCTCAAGGACCGGCAGATGGGCCTGGGCCTGGGCATCCACGGCGAGCCCGGCCTGTTCGACACCGAGCTGCCGCCCGCCAAGGAGCTGGGCCAGGAATTCGTCTCCCGGTTGCTGGCCGAGACCCCGCACGGCGCTGGCGACCGCATCGCCGTCATCCTCAACGGCCTCGGTGCCACCAAGCATGAGGAACTCTTTGTCCTCTGGCTCACCATTGCCCCGCTGCTCCGCGCCGCGGGCTACACGCTGGTGATGCCGGAAGTGGGCGAGCTGGTCACCAGCCTGGACATGTCCGGCGTCTCCCTCACCATCACCTGGCTGGACGACGAACTTGAGCCGCTCTGGACCGCGCCAGCCGAAACACCGGCTTACCGCAGGGGTAACGCGGCCCTCCAGTCCGGTGATGCCTCGGCAGAGGAAGAGTCCGACGGCGCCGCCGCACCCGATGCTTTCGACGCAACCGAAGAGTCGCGCGGCTACGCGGCAAACTGCCTCGCAGCCCTCGCTGCCGCCCGGGACTCCCTGCACGGCGCCGAAGCGCGCCTCGGGGACATGGATGCCGTGGCCGGCGATGGAGACCACGGCCGCGGCATGGTCCGCGGCATCGACGCGGCCACGGCCGCGGCGGCGGATGCCGCTGCCCGCGGCGCCGGCGCGGGAGCCGTCCTGGCCGCCGCCGGGGATGCGTGGGCGGATAAAGCCGGCGGAACCTCCGGCGTGCTGTGGGGTGCCGGGCTGAGGTCCTTCGGCGAAACACTCGGCAACCAGCTGTCTCCCGGACCTTCGGAATTAGCCGCTGCCGTCAGTGCGTTCGCTGCCAGGATCACCGGCCTCGGCAAGGCGGAAATCGGGGACAAGACCATGGTGGACTCCCTGCTGCCCTTCGCAGAGACGTTCAGCCGGCTGCTGGCTGACGGCAGCCAGAATGGCGGGCAGCCTGCTGCAACGGCGTGGGCCGAAGCGGCCGCCGTGTCCACCGCGGCGGCGGAGGCCACCGCTTCGCTGCGTCCGCTCAAGGGCCGCGCCCGGCCGCTCGCCGAAAAGAGCATAGGCACCGCGGACCCCGGGGCCACGTCCCTGGCCATGATCTTCACCGTCATGGGCCCGCACCTTACCGGCCTCGCCGCGCCGGCTGCAGCCGAAACGGCAGGACCGGCAGCCCGCCAGCCCGCAGGAACACCGTCATGACACATCCCGCAACTGCAGGGGAAGGACAGGCCGTGGGCATACGACTCATCCTGGGCGCCGACGAAGCCGGCGTGGACTACAAGGACAGGATCGCGGCGGACCTGCGCAACGATCCCCGGGTCAGCGAAATCATCGATATCGGCGTCAACCGCAGCGATGCCCCCGAGCAGTTCACCACGCCGTACCCGTACGTGGGGATCGCGGCAGGGGAGATGATCAAGGAAGGCCGCGCGGACCGGGCCATCCTGTTCTGCGGGACCGGAATCGGCGTGGCCATCGCCGCGAACAAGGTGGACGGGATCAGGGCAGCCACGGCCCACGACTCGTTCTCGGTGGAGCGCTCGGTGCTCTCCAACGACTGCCAGGTGCTCACCATGGGCCAGCGTGTGGTGGGCCTGGAACTCGCCCGCAGGCTGGCCCGGGAATGGCTCGGCTACACCTTCGACCCCTCGTCCGCCTCGGCGTCCAAAGTGAAGGTGCTGACGGATTTCGAAGGCTGCTGACCCCGCTGTCCGGGGACCGGGCAGCGGCGGCTACTCGACGCTCACCTTGACGCGCTGCACCACGTTGTTCCCCATGCCCTGGTAGTTCCAGGCCTGCTCCAGCGGCTGAGTTAGCCCGGTGGCGTCGGTGGCCCGGCAGGCGAGCTCATGCTCGCCCCGGTCCGCCACCCACGGCAACGTCCATTCGCACCACGCAAACGGCCCGGCCGGGTGCCCGAGATGCGCGGGCACCCACTTCCCGTCGATCCCCACCTCCACGCGGACCACGGAGCCTTGGCCGGACCAGGCCCTGCCCTGGAGCATCACCGGTCCCGGGGACAGGACCCTGCTGCGGGTGTAGAAGTCCGGGATGCCCGGCGGAATCATCAGCGAACGGACCCTGATCCGCGAAACCGGAGTGCCGGCGTCGTCCGCGTCCTGCTGGTAGCGGTAGGACACCGCCTGCTGGAATCCCTCGAAGGGGTGGGTCACCACCTGAATGGACTCCAGCCACTTCACGCTGGCCATGCCGTACCAGCCCGGGACCACGAGCCGCAGCGGGTAGCCGTGCTGCGGCGGCAGCTCGCGGCCGTTCATCTCGTACGCCAGGACGACGTCGGGGCGCATCGCTTCCTTGATCGGCAGGCTTCGCGCATACTTCTGCCGGACTCCGCCCTGGATGCCGGCGTCGGCGCCGGTGAAGACGACTTCGACGGCGTCGTCGTCAACTCCGGCCTGGGCCAGCAGGAACGCGAGCGGAACCCCTGTCCACTCGGCGGTGCCCACGCCCTCGAGCCGCCACGGCTGGCTCATCGGCCGCGGATGCAGGAGCGAGCGTCCGTTACCGGCGCACTCCAGCGTGACCGGGATGCTGATGGCGGGGTCCCGGCGGAGGGCGCGCAGGCTGATCTCGACGGCGCGCTGCACGGCACCGCCGATCCGAAGGTGCCAGGCGTCCGCGTCGATGAACGGGATGTCGAAATGGGTCAGGACGTAGTGCAGGCCCGGCGGGGTGGTGTCTTCCCGCAGGGCCTCCAGCGGCATCGAATGGTTCCGGACCGCCAGCTGCAGTTCCTCTGCGGTGAGCGGGCCGTGCGTAGGTTCTCCTGCATGCGCCGTGGGCTTAACGGACTGACGGCGCCGGGAAATCTGCTTCGTCATGGCACTGTTCTTCTTCGGGTGGGGCCGCTTCTTCGGGTCGGGCGGATTCCGCGTGGCCGGCGGTGCCCGTGTTCACAGGTCTACGCCGCCGCCGCCGGTCCGTCAAGCAGGACTCCTAGAGGTGATGCGCCTCTTTGAGGAAGTCCGTGAGTCCCTGGGGTTCCCTGCCCGTGAGGCCGCGAACGTCCGACGTCGGGCCGGCCAGTTCGCCGTTGGCGATGGCCGTGTACGTGCTCACCCAGGCGTCGAGCTGCCAGGCCGGGGCGCCGTAGGATGCCCGGGAAGCATAGGCTTCCTCCACGGTTTCATTGAGGAAAGTGATGGTCCGTCCGGTGCCTGCAGTGAGGAGCTCCGCGGCCCGCTGCAGGGAAATGTCCTCGGGGCCGGTCAGGCTGTAGGTCTGGCCCACGTGTACCGCCGGATCACCCAGCACCGCGATGGCGCACCGGGCGACGTCCCCGCGGGTGACGGCCGCCATCACACCGCCGTCCGCCGGGCCACGGATGACACCGTCTTCGCCGGCGAGAAGGGGCAGGAAGTCGAGGTAGAAGTTGTCCCGCAGGAACGTGTAGTTCATCCCCGAGGCCTTGATCCGTTCCTCAGTGGCGTAGTGGTCCCGGCCCAGCGTGAACGTGCAGTCGGCGGAAGCCCCGAAAAAGGACGTGTAGACGATGTGCTCCACGCCGGCCCCGGCAGCAGCATCCACGAACGCGAAATGCGTCTGGAGCCTGTCCTCGGCCTCGGACGCGGACACCATAAAGAGGGTCTTCACTCCCGCAAGCGAGGACGTCGCCAGCTCCGGGTCCGCATACGTGGACACCACCGGAACCGCGCCCGGAAGGTCAGGCGCCCGGGCGGCGTCGCGCACCAGCAGCCGCTGCGGCAGCCCGGCGTCGGCGAGGATCCTGGCGACGAGTCCGCCGAGCTGGCCGGTGGAACCGGTGACGGCGAGGGCGGGCAGGGCTTCGGTCGTCGGCCTGGCCGTCCCCCGGTCCGCGCTGCTTTCCCCGGCAGCCACGGCTAGGCCTCCCGGGACGCAGGCGACTTGGTCTGGGCGGGGTCGCGTTCGGCCAGGGCTCCGATAACGTCATCGATCTTGTCCATGATGGCCTGGTCCAGCTTCACGCCGGCGGCCGCCACGTTGCCGGCAATCTGCTCCGGACGGGACGCGCCCATGATGGCGGAGGCAACGTTCTTGTTCTGCAGCACCCACGCGATGCTCAGCTGGGCCATGGTGAGCCCGGCTTCGGCTGCGATCGGCTTGAGGTGCTGGACGCCGGTGAGCACTTCGTCGGACATCCAGCGTTCGATCATCCTGGCGCCGCCCTTGGTGTCCGTGGCGCGGCTTCCCTCCGGGGCCGGCTTCCCCGGCCGGTACTTACCGCTCAGCACACCCTGGGCGATGGGGGACCAGACAATCTGGGAGAGGCCAAGCTCTTCGGACGTCGGGACCACTTCGGCTTCGATGACCCGCCACAGCATGGAGTACTGCGGCTGGTTGGAGATCAGCTGGAATCCCAGGTCCTTTGACAGGGCGTGCCCGTCCCGGATCTGGTCCGCCGTCCATTCGCTGACGCCGATGTACAGTGCCTTGCCCTGCCGGACAATGTCCGCAAACGCCTGCATGGTCTCTTCCAGCGGCGTCTCATAGTCGTAGCGGTGCGCCTGGTACAGGTCCACGTAGTCGGTCTGGAGGCGCGTCAGGGAACCGTTGATGGATTCCATGATGTGCTTTCGGGAGAGCCCCACATCGTTGTGGCCCTTGGGCCCCGTGGGGCCGAACACCTTGGTAAAGATCTCCAGGGACTCGCGGCGCTCGTCCTTCAACGCTTCGCCCAGCACTTTCTCCGCCGCCGTGTTGGCGTAGACGTCAGCGGTGTCGAAGGTACTGATTCCCGCGTCCAGCGCCGCCCGCACGCACTGGGTGGCCACTTCGTTCTCCACCTGGGAGCCGTGCGTGAGCCAGTTGCCGAAGGTGATTTCGGAGATCTTGAAGCCGCTGTTACCGAGGTATCTGAATTCCATGGTGTTTACCGTAGTCCACTTGGTTGCTCAGGGTAAGGGCTTTCCGCAACGGACCTGCGGTTTACCGCCGGCGCAGTTCCGCATATTCCAGGGAGGGGACCACGGCGCCGGCGTCGCGCTCCACGAAGTTGGTGCCGGGCGGCACCAGATCATCAATCGCGTCCAGCACGGCTTCGTCAAGTACCGTGTCAGCGGCTTTCAGGTACGCGCGCAGATGTTCCTCGCTCCGCGGGCCAACGATCACGCTGCTGACGGCAGGATGGTTCAGGGCGAATCCGACCGCGAGGTCCACCAGGGGCAGTTCCAGCTTGTCGGCCAGGCGGGCCAGGGAATCTGCGGCGAGCAGCTTGCGCTCGCTTGCGGGGCCGGAAATGTCGTACCGGCCGGGAAGGGAGTGGACCCGTGTGGGCGGTTTCCCGGCGTCCAGGACAAAACTCCCGGACAGCCAGCCGCCGGCCAGCGGACCGTAAGCCAGCACACCCAGGCCGTACTGCTGGGCGATCGGGAGGACATCGCGTTCGGTGCCGCGGACCAGCATCGAATAGGGGACCTGGTTGGCCACCGGCGGAATGAGGTGGTTGGTGGTGGCCAGCCACTGGGCCTCCACGAGCTGCGCCGGGGTGAACACGGAGGTTCCGTAGTAGAGGATCTTGCCCTGCCGGATGAGGTCGTTCAGCGCCGTGATGGTTTCCAGGACATCCGTGTTGTAGTCCGGACGGTGCGCCTGGTAGAGGTCGATCCGGTCCGTCTGGAGGCGGCGGAGGCTGCCCTCCACTGCCTGCATGATCCAGCGCCTTGAGTTGCCCGAGTGGGCGGGGTTGGCACTCATCTGGCCGTGGAATTTGGTGGCGATGAAGACGTCGTCCCGGCGGCCCTTGAGGGCGCGGCCCACTACTTGCTCGCTCTGGCCCTGCGAATAGACGTCCGCGGTGTCCACCGCGGTGATGCCGGCATCCAGCGCGGCGTTGATGATGCGGATGCTTTCTTCGGCGCCGGTGGGCGCATAGCCCTGGGCGGTGCCGCCGGCGCCAACAGGGTCCGCCGGTGCGCCCTCGCCGAAGTTCATGGTGCCCAAGGTGAGCGGGCTGATCAGGGTCCCGCTGCGCCCGAACACCCGTAACTGGTTGAGGCTCATTCCCGGTTTCCTCACGTCTGACTCCCACGGCTGATTGCTGTGGATCGTCACGAGGCTACACAAAATCGGCCCGGCGGAGGGCTCCGGCGAAGCACTTCTTAGTCTTGCGTCGTCCGGAGTAACGCAGCGGGCGTCAATGACGAATTGTGAATCAGCCGGCGCGGCGGTGCTCAGCCGGCAGGGTGCCCTTCAAGGCGCCCGGATGGCCGGCCAGGGAAACCAGGGAACCGGTGTCCAGCATGGCCATCGACCCCGGTCCCGGGGGTTTCTCGAAGGAGCGCGGTATGGGCCGGACGGTGGCGTGCTGGTCCGTGGCGGATTCCACCAGCGGCGCTACCTCCCTGACCTCTTCCACCGGGGCGTCCGGGCTGGGGAGATCGCGCACGGTGACCTTCACCTCGGGCGCAGCTGCGGCCTTGGCCCGGGCTGCGGCGCGGGCGTCTGCCCGGGCCACCGCGGCTGCCCAGTCTTCGGCCAGGGCGGGAGTCTCGCGGCGGCTGGTGCTGCCTGTGCGCGGCTGCTTTTCCGACGAGCTTCGCAGCTTCGGTTGTGGGCGAGGCGCCGGGGAAGGACGAGGCGAGCCGGCGGGACGAGTCACCGTGGCGGGACGGGTCACCGTGGCGGGACGCCGGCCGAACAAGGCCATGACTGTGACGGCGACCAGCCGGCCCAGCCCTGCAAGCAGCAGTGTGGCTACGAAAACCAGGAAGAGGCCGATGAACATGACGAACGCCACACCGAGCGTGCCAAAAAAGGTCAGGTTCAGGGCAATGGTGGTGGGATCTTCCATTTACCTCTCCTTACGGCCTGCAGCGCCTGTGTGCCGGCTGTAACCACCCGGCGATAAGCACCCCTTAACAATACGGACTTTTGCTGGGCAACACGCCCGCAGTGGGGTCCGCTCGGGGGTTGTGTCGAAGCTGTTATCGGATATGACAACGCAGTTTCCGGCAGGTCGCGGCATATAGTCGGAGACAGCCACCTGGCGCCCTCCAGCCATCCACGAAAAGGACCACCTGTGCCCCCTCCAGGAAACTGCCCGTGCCTGTCCGGTGAGCAGTACGCGGACTGCTGCGGCCGCTTCCACCGCGGCGACGCCGAGGCCCCGACGGCGGAGCAGCTGATGCGCTCCCGGTACAGCGCCTTTGTGGTCCAGGATGCCGCCTACTTGCTCCGCACCTGGCACCCGGATACCAGGCCGGCGGAACTCGAACTGGACCCGGACATGCAGTGGCGCCGGCTGGACATTGTTTCCACCCGCCGCGGCGGACCCCTGGATTCGGACGGGGTCGTCGAGTTCAAGGCCTATTTCAGGCACGACGGCGAGCGGGGGATCCACCACGAAACCAGCCAGTTCCTGCGTGTTGACCGGCGCTGGTATTACCTCAACGAGGTTGGGCTTAACGAGGCCAGGAGCTAGCGCTCCGCGTCAGCTTCAACGGGAGTGAACCCGGCCCGGTCCACCTTGCGGTGGAATCGCATGCCGGCCAGGCCGCCCACTACGGCGCCAATCAGTGCCACCACAGCCACCACGACGGCGGCGATAATCCCGGTGGTGGTCAGCTGGCCTTCGTTGACGGGGATCCGCGGGAAGCTGTTCAGATTGGCCAGGATGTTGAAGCGCTCGCCGGCGATCATGGCCAGCAACGCAACCAGCACTGCGAAGATCACGGCCCAGACCCAGACCATGAATCCCTGCTTGGCCCCGTTGAAGCGTGCCATCCGGCCGGCCACATAACCGCCGCAGTAGTAGGCCACGAACAGGATCACCAGCAGTACGATGATTCCTGCCAGTCCCACGGTCTGGTCAGTGGAGGCCTGGTTCACCGCTTCGTTGACGTCCGTGCTGGTAGCGAGCCCCACCGCTGTTCCGGCCGCTGCCACCAAAGCGGTCAGCAGGACGGCCGTTCCGGTCGCGGCCAGCCAGCCAAAGAAAGCCGAGCCAATCTTGATCCCGCCGAACTGTTCCTTCTCGCGGGCAATCACGGTCTCGCGGGTCGCAGCATTCGGGTCGGCAGCGAGAGGGTGCTCGCTCGCGGGCGGCACCGCATAGGCCCGGGTGTCGTCGTCGTAGTCCGTCCCGGCGTCGAAATTACGGCTGCCGCCGGGAGCGTCAGCGTGGCTGCGCCGGCCCTCAAGCCTGTCTTCCACCCGGCTGCTTTCCACCCGGCTGTTTTCTACGCGGCTGCCATCCGTGCGGTTGCCGGCGTCGATGCCGTCGGCGCCCTCGCCGCGGGCGGCGCGGCGGGACTGTCTGTCTTCGGGTCCTACTGTGCTGCTCATCAGGCGTTCTCGCTTCCATCGATTGGACCGTACCCATTGTTTGGGCCGGCCACCGCTATGCGGAGACGTGCATGGTGGTCCTACGTCCACCTAACCACGGCATGCCGGTGGTAGCAAGGGTGCTTAGCATCTCCGGCGGGTCGAAAATCGGCGGGAATCAGCGGTACTTGCGGTGCAGGTCCTCCTTCACGGATGCCCGCGGAGACGCATCGGCGATCCACGGTCCGGTGCCTTCGGACTGGTCCAGGACCCCGGCCTCCAGCCAGGTGTAGTCACCGGCGAGCACCTTTTCCGTCAGGTCGCGGTCGGCGTCGTCCGTGTTCCGCCACAGCTGGTCGAAGTACTCATCCACGCGGACCCGCGCCTGCTCGCAGTATGCCTCGGCGAGTTCGTAGGCGGTGGCGGCCCGCTCGGGGTTGGTGTGGAGCATCCCTTCGGCGCGCGAGCAGCATGCGGCCATGGCGAACAGCTCTGCGCCGATGTCCACGATCCGGCCCAGGAACGCCTGCTTGTGCTCGAGCTTGGCTTGCCACCGGCCCATCCCGTAGAACGTCTGCCGGGCGAGCCGCCGCGAGGACCGCTCCACAAACCGCAGTTGCTTGGCGAGCCTGCCGAACTCGGTGTAGGACCGCGGATCCATGCCGGCGCCCGCCACCAGTTTGGGCAGCCACTTCGCGTAGAACCCGGAAGCGCCGACGGCGGCCCTGGCCTTGTCGGACAGGCTGGCATCCGCGGAGGCAAGGTCCCCGGCTGCCGCGAGGTGGGCATCCACGGCCTCGCGGGCAATCAGGAGCTTCATGATTTCCGAGGAACCCTCGAAGATGCGGTTGATCCGGAGGTCACGGAGCTGCTGTTCCGCCGGCACGGCGCGCTCGCCGCGGGCTTCGAGCGAATCCGCCGTCTCAAAGCCGCGACCGCCGCGGATCTGCACCAGCTCGTCGGCTATCCGGCAGCTGATCTCCGTGGACCAGAGCTTGGCGAGGGCGGCCTCGATCCGGACGTCCTTCTGGCCGGCGTCGGCCATTTCGGCGGACAGTTCGAAGACTGCGTCCAGTGCGAAGGCACTCGCGGCGATGAAGGCGATTTTCTTGCCCACAGCTTCGTGCTTGCCCACCGGCCGTCCCCACTGGGTGCGTGCGTTGGACCACTCGCGGGCGATCTTCAGGCTCCACCGTCCGGACGCCACGCAGAGGGCCGGAATGGAAAGCCGGCCCGTATTGAGGGTGGTGAGGGCGATCTTCAGTCCCTGGCCTTCGCGGCCGAGCCGGTTTGCCGCGGGCACCCGGACCTGGTGGAAGCGGGTCACGCCGTTCTCGATGCCGCGCAGCCCCATGAAGGCGTTGCGGTTTTCCACCGTGATTCCGGGGGAGTCCATTTCCACCACGAAGGCGCTGATGCCGCCCTTGTGGACGTTTCCGTCGGAATCCGTGTGTTGCGGCACCAGCGCCATGACCACCACCAGTTCGGCGATCACGCCATTGGTGGTCCACAGTTTTACGCCGTCCAAGACGTAAGCGTCGCCGTCGTCCGTGGGAACGGCGGTGCTGCCCATCCGGGCGGGGTCGCTCCCGACGTCGGGCTCCGTGAGCAGGAACGCCGTGATGGCGCCCGCGGCGCAGCGGGGAAGGTATTCCTGTTTCTGATCCGCGGTGCCGAACACTTTGACGGGCTCGGGGACGCCGATGGACTGGTGGGCCGAGAGCAATGCCCCGAGGCTCGGATGCACTGAACCCAGCAGGGCCAGCGCCCGGCCGTAGTACACGAGGGACAGGCCCAAGCCGCCGTACTCGCGCGGGATCTTCATGCCGAACACGCCCAGCTCGGCCAGGCCGGCGAGGTACTGGTCCGGGATCCGGGCGTCCCGCTCGATCAGGCGGCCGGACATGGTCCGGCAGTAGGCGGTGAGGCGGGCCATGAATTCTTCGCCGCGTTCCACGTCCTCGGTCCTGGCCTCGGGCCAGGGGTGGATCAGTGAGAGGTCGAAGCTGCCCAGGTACAGGCCCTTGGCAAAGCTGGGCCGGTCCCAGGCTGTTTCCCGGGCGGCCTCCGTAATGGCCCGGGCATCGGCTTCGGTGGCCTCTGGCCCGATCTTGTCGGGGGCGACGGGAACGTCGGCGGCTGGACTGTCAGTGGCAGAGCTCACGGGGCATCTCCTCTAACCGGGTTGGCCGGCTCGAGCCCTGGGTCCGCCTCGGGTGGGGAACCCTTCAGCTATCCCTCAATGCTACCCGCGGGTAGGTTCCCGTGCTAGGGGAAGGCTGCCCTTGAAAGTCGCCGGGAAGCTCCACCGTGGAGGCGTGGTGCACCAGCCGGTCCCAGAGGTGGTTGATGCCGTGCACCAGTCCCAGCAGGGTGCCGGCAATGATGAACCACGCGAAGCGGCCCAACCCCACGAGCACCATGGCCAGGAAGCCGGCCGTCATCATGAATGCCACAATCAGCAGGCCAAACACGAGCGTTCCGATGAACACGAAAGTGCCTGTCTCTACTGCGCTGAGATCGAACTGCATGTTTCCCCCTGCATCATTGCCTGGCTGGATCAAGTAGCACGAGCGTAGGATGCGGACGGCGCCCCCAACCAGACCCGGACGGCCGTGGCGCAGGTGTTGATACGGGATCGAAATGCTACCGGTCCGTAGGTCACGGCGCGGTCACTGTAACCCCACCAGTAACACACGTAACAGCACTACCGGCTTCGCGGGAGGTGCCCCGGGGTCCGCGCGGATTCGCAGGGGGCCGGATACGGGGTGAAACGAGCGCCGGGCCGGCTCCCGGGCGCACTGCGTTAACCTTGTAGTTGGCAGTTTTCGGGTTTTCCGCTGCCCGACGAGTCCCGTGGCAGCTGAAGGAGGGTGTGTGTCCCGATCCGCACCGTCCTCCGCGGACGCGATCAATGCCCGGCTTCGGGACCTCGAACTCCTGACCAAAGGACCGGCATGGGCGCTCACCCGGTCCGCGCCGTGGGTCATCGCGGTCCTGCAGGCATCCTTTACCCGGACCCGTCCCCAGCTTCCGCTGGAAGAGTTCCATGCCGACGTCGATGCCTTCCTCGAGCAGCTCCGCCGCCAGGACCCGGGGTTGGGCGGGGTGGCCAACGGGAAGTCCTTCGGCGATGAATGGACCCGCAAGAATTTCCTGACCCGCCGCAACCAGTCCGGGCAGATCGTCTACGAAGTCACGGAGCCCGCGGCCCGCGTCCTCGCCTTCCTGGACAGCCTCTCCAGCGAACGCTCCACCCTGAACGGTTCCCGGCTGGGGACTCTGCTGGGCGACGTCGAGAAGCTCGCCAATGAGACGAACCCGGACCAGACCGCCCGGCTGGAGTCCCTCGAGGACGAGATCGAGGAGCGGCAGCAGCTCATCGAGGACATCAGCTCCGGCGACTTCGACGGACTGCTGGACGACGACGAGGCCGTGGAGGCCGCCGGAAACATCCTGGACCTCGCAGCCAGCCTGCCGGCGGACTACAAGAAGATGCGTGACCGGATCGAGGAACTGGTGGGCGAGCTCCGCAACCAGATCATCGAGGAATCCCTCAGCAAGGGCGCCACCATGGCGCAGGTGCTGGAGGCGGACAAGCGGCTCCGGCAGAGTCCCGAAGGAAGGACGTTCCGGTCCTTCACTGCGTTCCTGGAGGACCCGCAGCAGCAGTTGCGGTTCCGCTCCGCGATCGGAGAGGTGCTCAGCCGCCAGTTCGCGGACGACCTCAGCCACGAGGACCGCGAAACGCTGAAGAACCTGGTGGCCGAACTCCGCACCCAGCACAGCCAGATCCAGCGGATCTACGGCAAGCTCAGTGAAAGCCTCAACACCTACGTCCAGAGTGACGATTTCCGCCAATCCGTCCGGTTGCGGAAGGTGCTCCGCGAAGCCGAACAGGCAATCCGCTCGCTGCCGTACGAACGGGAACGTCCTGGGCTGGTGCCCGGACCGGTGCTCTTCAATGCCGGCTTCGAGTCCTTGTCCATGGTCAAGCTCTTTGACCCCGACGAGTTCGCAGCCCCGCCCAAGCTGGCCGATCCCATTGCCTTCAGCGACTCGGACCGCGTGCGCTCGCCGCGCACCGGGAAGGCCAAACCGGCGGCCATCCGCGCCGCGCTCGCCGGGGCCGCCACGCTGCCGGAGGCATGGGAGCAGCTTCCGCCGGAGGAACGCCACATCAACTCCATCCGCGCCCTGCTGTCCCACGCGCTGCACGACGGCGCAGGCTTCGACCGCGCCGGCTGGGACGCCATCGACTTCGAACAGATAGACGGCACCACCCGCAAGGCATTCCTGCCGGTGGTCACGCTCACAAAGGATTGACGATGACTGAAGAGATGACGACGACGGCAGCCCCGGTGGCCGAGCCCGTTGAGACCCCGGAAGCCCCCTCAGCGCCTGAACACACCTATGCAGATCCGTTTACGGTCACCCCGCGGGATACCTTCGTGGACGGCGCCGCACTGTTCCCGGGCGATACGGGCGTGCTGCCGATGAAGGTCCGCCAGGCTTTGGTGAAGCTGCTCAAGGGCCCGTACATCGACGGCGGCCGGGACGAGAAACTGTGGACAACGCTGCTGGACAACCAGCTGATCCTCCGCAGCCGCCTGTCCGAGCTTTTCCTGACGCTCCAGCTTGACCACGAACGGAAGGTGGCCGTGCTGCGCCCGGTGGATCCGGACGCCATCGGCGGCAGCACCCGTTCCAGCATCCTCCGCCAGCAGCGTGCGCTGAGCCGGGTGGAGACCATCGTGCTGCTGCGCCTGAGGCTCCTGCTGGACCGCCACGTCACGGCGCAGACGGATCCGACCATCACAAAAGAGGAAATCGCCGAGCTGGTGGCCCACTACCAGCCGTCCGGCCAGCAGGACGCGCTGCGGGACTCCGACGTCGTCAACCGCGCCATCACCAAGCTCCTGGCCCGCCAGCTCCTCATCACCACCGGCCTCGAGGACGTCTACACCATCTCCAACGCCCTCCCGCTGGCACTCCCCTTCGAAAACATCGGCGACATCCCGGCCCAGATCGAAGCGCTGGTAGCAGCCACGGCAGACCCCACCGGTACGGAAGCGCTGATAGAGCTCGACCGTGACAGTCCCGCCAGCCCGGATGATGACACTGAGGACGACGCTGAAGGGAGCACCAAGTGAGCATCGCAACCATGCTGCCGATGGGCGAGCTCACCAACCCGGGCCAGATGCGGCTCGCGCTCGTTCAGGTGGTCAACTGGGGCACGTTCCACGGCGCCCACACCATGCATGTGGACCGCAACGGCACGCTGCTGACGGGCAACTCCGGCGTCGGCAAGTCGACGCTGTTCGACGCAATGCTGCGCGTGTTCGATGCCCGGCCGCGTTCCAACGAGGCCGCGGCGCAGCGCTCCGGTGCCGTGGAGGACAAGAGGACCACGTTCACGTACATGCGCGGCAAGGTGGGCGACAAGGCCGTGGGCGAGGGCTCGGCCAGTGCCTTCCAGCGCCCCGGTGCCACGTGGTCCGCCGTCGCCCTGACGTTCGATAACGCAGCGGGCACGAAGGTGACGGTGTCGGCGCTGTTCGACCTGCCGAAAAACGGCACGGAGTCGAGCGTCGGGCGGTTCTACCTGATCGACAACAAGCCGCTGGACCTCGCCGCAATCGAGGGCATTGCGGAGAAGCGCTTCACCAAGGCCGCGCTGGACATGATCTTTCCGGACGCGCAGGTCTTCGACGTGCACAAGGCGTTCGCCGAGCGATTCCGCCGGCTGCTGGGCATCAACTCGGACCAGGCGTTGCCGCTGCTCCGCGTGATCCAGGCCGGCAAAGGGCTGGGCGGCAGCGTCAACACGTTCTTCCGCGACCAGGTGCTCGATGCGCCGGCCACCTTGGCCGCGGCGGACGACGTCGTCGAGGAATTCAGCAACCTGATGTCCATCCGGCAGCGGCTGGAGGATGTGCGGCAGCAGCGTGACCAGCTTGCTCCGGTGCCCGGCCTGAACAAGGAATACGCGCAGTCCCTGCTGGACGCGAACCGCCTGCGGGAGCTGGCCGGCGAAGAGTTCGATGCCTACAACCAGCAGCTGGCCGTCACGGTCCACGAGAAGACCCTGGTCCGGTACAAGGACCTCGCCCAGGCAAAAGCCAGGGAGCTGGCCGCGGAGCGTGCGGTCCGGGACGGCCTGGCCAAGGATCTGCGGCAGCTTGAAGCGGACTACAACAACCAGGGCGGCAACGCCATCTCCGCGATCGAGCAGTCGCTGGAAAACGCCCGGGTGGGGCTCAAGCTCCGCCAGCAGGTCGAGGAAGCCGCGCGCCAGGCCCTGGCCGAGGCCGGACTGGACCTTGAGTGGACGGCGGAGGGTTGGGAGCAGGCCCACACCCACGCGGCCGCCCGTTCGGCTGAACTGCAGGGCGACTCGGAGGCGCTGAAGGAGCTGCGCTTTGAGGCGTTCGACGGCCACGCCACGAAGAAACGTGAACTTGCGGCGGCCCAGCAGGAGCTCGTCTCGCTGAAGACGCGCAAGTCCCTGCTGCCGCCGTCGAGCATTGAAAACCGGACCGCGATCGCCGCGGCGACCGGCGTGCCCGAAGAGCAGATGCCGTTCGGCGGCGAGCTGATCGACCTCGCCGAGGGCGAGGAACGGTGGCGGCCGGCCGCCGAGCGCGCGCTGCGGAACCTGGCCACCACGCTGCTGGTTCCCGGTGAACACTTCGGGGCCGTCACCCGCTACCTCAACGACCACTCCGTCCGCGGCGCACTCCGCGCCATTGACGTGTCCAAGCCGTTGGCGGGAGGTGCGCTGGCCGTGGAGGACGTGGCCGACGGCGAGCTGCTGACCAAGCTGGACATCCTCACCACGGGGCCGGCGGCCGACGCCGGGCAGTGGATCCGTGAGCGGATCGCCGTCGACTTCGCGTACCCGTGCGTCGAGGACCCGGATGAACTGGCCAGGCTGGACAAGGGCCTGAGCCTTGGCGGCGTGGTCAAGCGCAACCGCCACACCGTGGAGAAGGACGACCGCTTCACCAGCAGGCAGGACTACGTCCTCGGCTTCGACAATGCCTCGAAACTGGAACTCGTGGCGACGCAGGTGGAGGATCTGCAGCAGGAACTCGCGAAGGCAGCCGAGCTCGCGCGAAGCCGCGAAGAGTCGCACCAGGGCATGACCCGCCAGCTGGACGCGCTGCGCCGGATCGCCGAGGACCACCGGCCCTGGGCGCAGGTTTCCGCCGCAGTGGCGGAGGACGAACTCGGCAAGATCGAGCAGCGCCTCAAGGATGCCCTCGCCGCGCAGGCTGACCTGGAGCCGCTGCGGGCCAACATCGAGGTGGCCCGGCAGAAGCACCAGGCCAGCACGGAAGCCGCAGCTGTCCTGCAGAGCGAATACAAGGCGCTGGACCGGCAGCTCACCGCCGGGGATTCGCTGCTGGAAGCCGCGCGCACGCGCCTGGGCCAGGCACCGCCGTCGGAGTCCACCGTGACGGCACTGGAACCGTACTTCTCCGCGTTCGGCGACGTCGCCGAGATGCATGAGCTGGACAACCTGGCCAACGAGGTCCGGACCCGGCTCCTTGCCGAGCTGCACACCGCCGAGTCCCGCGGCCAGGCGACCTCGGAGCGGCTCACCCGCATTTTCGAGGGCTTTGTGCGTGAATGGGGCACGGCGATTTCCGCGGACCACGGCACGTCCATCGGCGCCGCCGGGGAGTTCGAGGCCCGCTACCACGCCATTGTCAGCGACGGCCTGCCCGCGCAGGAAGCCGAGTTCCGTCAGTTCTTCAACCAGCGCACGCACGAATCGTTCAGCACGCTGCTGCACCTGCTGGATGAGGAACGCCGCTCGATCACCAGCCGTATCCTGCCGCTGAACGGCATCCTGTCCGAGGTCAATTTCCATGAGGGCAGCTTCCTGGAACTCGACATCAAGCAGACGCTTCCGCCCACCGCGAAGCAGTTCAAGGACGCCATCCAGAACGCGCTGAAAATTCGGCACACGCGTCCCTCGCGCGTTGCGGGGGCGGCGGCTGCGGCTTCCGGAGTTGAAACGGACGACGACGCCGAGCTCACCAACCGATACAAGTCGCTGGAAACGCTCGTGAAGCGTTTGGGTTCGCAGACCCCGGAGGACCGGCGCTGGCGGGCCGAGGTGCTGGATGTGCGCGGGCACCTGTTCATCCAGTGCAAGGAACACCGCGAAGTGGTTGACCCCGCCTCGGGCAAGAAGCGCGGCAAGCGGACCGATGTGTTTATGCACGCGGACACGGGCTCCATGTCCGGCGGCGAGCGGCAGCGGTTCACGGCGTTCATCATGGCCGCGGCCCTCAGCTACCAGTTGGGCATCGCCGAGCAGGGCTTCACCACCTACGGCACTGTGATGATGGACGAGGCCTTCGTCCTGGCCTCGGAGGA
Organism: Arthrobacter sp. GW460-12-1-14-TSB2; assembly: GCF_059423525.1. Lineage (NCBI taxonomy): Bacteria > Bacillati > Actinomycetota > Actinomycetes > Micrococcales > Micrococcaceae > Arthrobacter > Arthrobacter sp. GW460-12-1-14-TSB2. The sequence continues at coordinate 17,968 of NZ_JBWKYC010000022.1, read as the reverse complement.
ATTCGCCGGGGCCGGCATCAAAGCGCTGCACGAATTCGGCTTCCAGCTCCTGCTGGCGGCGCCGGAAAACGTGATCGATCTGTCCCGGCACCTCGGCTCCGTGACGGAAATCCTGCGGGACAAGCGCACCAACCGCTCCGGCGTGCTCACGTCTCCGGTGATCGGGCCGCGGGCCGGTGCCGAGGGCCAGTGGAGGTCCGAGGCGAACCCGGTGGACATCGTCCTGCGCTAACCCCGCCCGGCCTGACCCGGCACCTCAACCCGGCCCGCCCGTCGGGGGGAAAGCGGCGGGTGGCGGTGCGGTCCGTTACGGGCAGGCGTCGATCTGGGCCTGGACGATCGCCCCGTAGTGGGCCACCAGCTCATCGAAGTCCCAGCCGTCGAACATGCCAAGCGTGCGCACTGCCTCGCCGAAGCCGGTCATCAGCGCCACCACCGTGGAAGCGTAGCGGCGGTCCGGCGTCGTGTCTTTCATAATCCCGGCCATGGCTGCGAGGTACCGTTCGCGTGTTTCCAGCCGCGCGGCGTCGGGCGTGGGGGAGTCCTGGATGGTGAACGGGAGCATGGCCCACGGTTCCTTCAGCCCGCGCTCCCGGCGCATGAGGACCCGGAACACCAGCGTGGCGCCCAGCTCGGCGGCCGGGACGTCGAGATCGGACAGCAGCGACTCGTCGGGCTTGGCGGCGGCAAACAGTTTTTCCTTGGAACCGTGCAGCTTCATCACCAGCGCTGCCGAAACGCCGGCGTCGGAGGCGATGTCGCGGACGGTCACGCCCCGGTAGCCGCGTTCGCCGAACAGCCTCCCCGCAGAGTCCAGGATGGCGTCGCGGCTGGAAATCCCGGCGGTGCTCACGCGTCCACCAGCTGGCCGGCCGGAGCGTCGATCGTCAGGTCCGCCGTCACGGAGCGGTTGTCCACGGCCAGTTTCCGGGCCATGGCCTGGTGGGTCGCAGGGTGCAGCAAGGTCACGATGTAGCGGCCGGCCAGGGGCAGCGGCAGGGAATACCGGCCCTCGGAATCGGTCCGGGTTGTTGCCACATGTTCGCCGGAGGCCTGCAGGAGGGTCACCACCGCATCCGGAAGGACGGCACCTCCAACGGTCGCGGTTCCGGCCAGCTCCAGGCGGTCCTCGAGGTGGAAATTCTGCTGGAGCGTGCGGCCGTCAAAATCGAACACCTCAGCCATCGGAGCCCAGCCTGCGGCGTTGGCCACCATCAGGTACGTGCCCGCTCCGGGCAGCGCCACAGAGTAGTTGCCGTCACTGTCCACCCGGCTCCAGTCCACCGGTTCACCGCTGGTCTGGAGGACGGTGACGACGGCGGGAGCGACGGGGCGGCGGTCAGCCGTCAGGACGCGTCCCTGCACCACAAGCTCGTTGGCGGCCTGTGCGGGAAGCGCTGCCGTGGCGGCGGCCGCGGCCCGGGGAATGAACACCGCGGCCACCATGGAGGCCGTGGAGGCAAGGGCCGCCATCCAGAAGACGTCCTTGAATGCCTCGAACGACGGCAGCCGGGCGGACCCCACGGTGAGGGTCACGGAGGTGAGGACGGCGGCAACGGCAGCACTCGACGTCGACGTTCCGATGGACCGCACCAGGCTGTTGAGGCCGTTGGCCGAGGCTGTCTCGGTGATGGGGACGGCGCCCATGATCAGGGTGGGCATCGCCGCGTAGGCGATCGCCGTGCCGATGCTGACCACCGTGGAGCCGATGATCACCGAGGCGATGGAGTCCCAGAAGAAGACGCGGCCCACGTAGCCCACCACCATGACCGCGGCGCCCGCGATCAGCGCGGACTTCCCGCCGAATCGGCGGATGATGCCGCCGGAAACGGGAGCGAAAACCACCATGGCCAGGCCGGACGGAACCATGCAGAGGCCGGCCGTGATCACGCTCAGCTGGAAACCGTAGCCGGTGGAGGTGGGCAGCTGGAGCTGCTGGGTGGTCAGGAGCATGTTGGCGAACATGGCGAAACCCACCAGCAGGGAAGCCAGGTTGGTCAGGAGGACGGGCCGCCTGCCGGAGGTGCGGAGGTCCACCATCGGCTGGCTGACCTTCAGTTCGTACGGGAGCCAGGCGGCCAGGAGAACAGCCGCGGCAAGGAACAGCAGCAGTACCGGCTCGGAGCCCCAGCCCCACGACCCGCCCTTGGAGATGGCCAGCAGCAGTGCCGCAAGCGCCGCGGACAGAATCCCCGCGCCAAGGTAATCGAACCGTCCCGGCGTGCGCACTTTCGATTCGGGGACCGCCAGGACGACGGCGGTGAGCAGCAGGCTGCCGGCTGCGGCGGAGACCCAGAAGATGGATTCCCAGCCCAGGCTTTCGTAGAGCAGCCCGGCGAGCGGGAGGCCCAGGGCGCTGCCGATGCCCAGCGTGGCGCTCATCAGGGCGACCGCGGACCCCATCTTTTCCTTGGGCAGTTCGTCGCGCATGATGCTGATGCCCACGGGGATCAAGGCCGAGGAGAACCCCTGCAGTGCCCGGCCGACGATGAGCCAGAGGAAGCTTCCGCCAACCGCGGCCACGATGGAGCCGGCAACCATGATGGCCAGGCAGATCACCATCATCTTCCGTTTCCCGTACATGTCCGCACTCCGGGAAACGATGGGGGTGGCCACCGCGCTGGACAGGAGTGTGGCGGTGACGAGCCAGGAGGCGTCGTCGGCGGTCACTCCGAGGATGCCCGGGAAGTCCGGAAGGAGCGGCACCACGAGGGTCTGCATCAGCGCCACCACGGTTCCGCTCAGCGCGAGGACGGCCGTGATGGCGCCGGGGGACAGGGATTTACTGCGTGTTTGGGGCATGAGGAGGCGGAACCTTCGGGGCGTGAGGCGGCCACAAGGGGGTGAACGCGCGTTTACTCTCATACCAGTGAACCACCGTTCACCCCTCCGCATCAAGAAAATTCGGGGTGCGACGGCTCACATTGGCCGCGTCTTGCCCGCATGATCTCCTCGCCCCCAATCATTGAGACAATTACGTTACGCAAAGCTTCCTTAATTCATAGAAGGATAGGCTAGCCTTACTTAGGTTCGCATCATTGACCTAAGGAGTTCCGTGACTTCCCCCCTCTTCTCCGGCCTCGGCGCCGGCCGCAGCGGCCTGGCCGCCGGCCCGTCCCGCCGCGTGCTGCTCAAGACCGCCGGCAAGGCAACCGCCGTTCTGGCTGCGGCCGCGCTCTCGCTCACCGCCTGCTCCACCGGTCCGGCGGCATCCGGTACCGGTACTGCAGCGGCCAGCCAGTCCGCCAGTTCGCAGTTCCCCGTCACTATCAAGCACGTCTTCGGTGAGACAACCATCGAGTCGCAGCCGCAGCGGGTCGTCACGGTTTCCTGGGTCAATGACGACGTCGCACTCGCCCTCGGCGTTGTGCCGGTGGGCGTCCCCAAGAACGAATGGGGCGGCAATGACAAGGGCTCCACGCCGTGGAAGGACGCCAAGCTCGAGGAGCTGGGGGCGGGCTTCGGCACCGGGAAGGCTCCGGTCCAGTTCTCCGAGGCCGACGGCATCAACTTCACCGAGATTGCCAAGCTCAACCCGGACGTCATCCTGGGCGCCTACTCCGGCCTGACGGAAGAGGACTACAAGAAGCTCAGCGAAATCGCGCCGGTCGTCGCCCACCCCGAGATCGCCTATGGGACCTCCTGGCAGGATTCCACCAGCATCATCGGCAAGGCCCTGGGCAAGGAGTCGGAGGCCACCAAACTGGTGTCGGACACCGAAGCCACCATCAAGGACAAGGTCTCCAAGTACCCGCAGATTGAAGGCAAGAGCTTCATCTACGGCAACCTGGAGCCCGCCAAGAGCGACGGCGTCAATGTCTACACGGCCAAAGACAACCGGCCGCGGTTCCTGTCGGAGATCGGCATGAAGCTGGCCCCGGTTGTGGAGGAGAACTCGAAGGGATCCAAGGAGTTCTTCATCCTGTGGTCCGCTGAGAAGGCCAACGAGCTCGAATCGGACATCTTCGTGACCTGGGTTCCTGACTCCGCCACCACTGATTCCATCAAGGCCGACCCCCTGCTGGGCCAGATCCCGGCCGTCAAGAGCGGCGCCCTGGTTGCCGACTCGGACAACACGCTCACGCTGTCCATCTCGGCGTCATCGCCCCTGAGCCTGCCGTGGTCGCTCGACACGTTCCTGCCGCAACTGGCCAGCGCAGCGGACAAAGTGAAGTAAGCACCCACCATGACACCAAGTACGACGACGGCGGGACAGCGCGATGACCTAAGCTCACCTTCCAGCCGCCCCGCCCAGCGCGAACGGACACTTGAGGCCCCGCAAGCAGCCGAAGCTGCAGCCGGAAAAGGGCCGCAAGTGCCCGTTCGGGCTGCAGGTCGGCAGGCCGCCTGGCTGCTGGCCGCCGTCGTCGTACTTGTTCTTGTCGCGGCAGTATCGCTGGCCGTCGGCGCCCGCGGCCTTCCCCTCGAAACCGTGTGGCAGGCATTCACGCAATTCGATCCCGGCAACGGCGACCACGCGGTGGTGCACGCGCGCATCCCGCGCACTGTCCTGGGCCTGCTGGCCGGAGGTGCGCTCGGCCTGGCCGGCGCCGCGATGCAGGGCGTGGCCCGCAATCCGCTGGCCGATCCCGGCATCATGGGGGTCAACGCCGGCGCCGCCTTGGCCGTGGTCACCGGCATCTACGTTTTCGGAATCTCCTCGCTGACCGGCTACATCTGGTTCGCGTTCATCGGCGCCGCGGCAGCTGCCGCCGTCGTCTACCTGGTCGCTTCACTGGGCCGGGACGGTGCGACGCCGGTTAAGCTCGCCCTCGCGGGCGCCGCCCTGAGCGCCGGCCTGTACTCGCTGATGAACGTCATCCTGGTCTCGAGCCAGGACACCCTGGACCGGTTCCGGTTCTGGCAGGTGGGCGGAATCGCCGGCCGGGACTGGTCCGTGGTGCTGCCCGGCGTGCCGTTCCTTATTCTCGGCGCAGGCATCGTGCTGGCTACCGGCCGCGTCCTCAACAGCCTCGCCCTGGGCGACGACATCGCCCGCGGCCTCGGCCAGCGGGTGGGCCTGGTCCGCGGCGTAACTGCCCTGGGCATTGTGCTGCTCTGCGGAGGCGCCACCGCCCTCGCCGGGCCCATCGGGTTCGTGGGACTCGTCATTCCGCACGCCGTCCGCTTCCTCACCGGCCCTGACTACCGCTGGATCCTGCCCTTTTCCCTTGTTCTTGCCCCGGTGCTCGTACTCTCCGCCGACATCCTGGGCCGCGTGGTCCTGCTGCCCGGCGAAGTCCCGGCGGGCATCATGACGGCCCTCGTGGGCGCCCCCGTCTTTGTGTGGCTCGTCCGCCGCGGGAAGGGGGCGGGACTGTGAGCAAATCGGACCTCGCCCACGTGGGGCGCGAACTGGGAGACAACGCCCCCAGTTCCGAGCGGAGTGTTGGGCCCGGTGCTGAGCGCGAACGGGCAGATAATGCCCTCAAAACCGCGAAAACAGGGCGTTATCTGTCCGTTCGCGCTACCGCGCTGAACCGGACCGCGCTGAACCGGACCGCGCTGAACCGGACCGCGCTGAACCGGACCGCGCTGAACCGGACCGCGCTGAACCGGAC
>NZ_JBWKYC010000022.1:0-12307 GCF_059423525.1 Arthrobacter sp. GW460-12-1-14-TSB2 | reverse complement strand
CGCGCTGCTGGCGGCCGCCGTCGTCGTCCTGTTCGCCGTCAGCGTGCTGCTGGGCAGTTACACCGTGACCATCCCCGACTTCTTCAAGATCCTGCTCGCCCACCTCACCGGCGGCCAGAAGATCCCCGGCGCAAGCTTCATCGTGATGGAAAACAAGCTTCCCCGCGCGGTGATCGGCACCATGATCGGGGCCGCGTTCGGCCTGGCCGGCGCCCTTTTCCAGACCATGCTCCGCAATCCGCTGGCCAGCCCGGACGTTATCGGCATCAGCTACGGGGCCAGCGCCGCCGCGGTCACTGCAATCGTGGTTTTCGGCGCGTCCGGGGCCGCGGTGTCCGGCGCCGCCCTCGCCGGTGCGCTGGGTGTCGCCGCGCTCATCTACGCTATCTCCCGCGGCGGCTCGCTGGGGTCCGGGTCTTTGGGATCCGGCGGCGGCAACCGCGGCAATGCGGCGGGCAGCCGGCTGATCCTGGCGGGCGTTGGCATCGCGGCCGCCCTTCACGCCATGGTGAGCTTCCTGATGACGCGGGCGGACATCCGCACCGCCGCCGACGCCCTGGTGTGGCTGAACGGCTCCCTCAATTCCGCCAGTTGGGACCGCGCCGGAGTCCTGGCCCTTGCCCTGCTGGTCCTCGTCCCGGCCGCAGCCGCTCTTTCCGGACCTCTCCGCATCCTGGAACTCGGCGACGACGCCGCCGCCGGACTCGGCATCAGGGTCGGCTTCACCCGGCTGGCCGTGGTGGTTGTCGCCGTGGCCCTCGCCGCGGTGGCGACGGCGGCAGCCGGCCCCGTTGCGTTCGTCGCCTTCCTGGCCGGTCCCATCGCCCGACGCTTCACTGCCAAAGCCAGCCTCCCGGCGTCGGCCTACGTCGGGGCACTGATCGTGCTGGCCGCGGACTACTTCGCCGCGAATATCGCACCTCTCCTGCTGGCCGGCACCGTGCTGCCGGTAGGCGTGGTCACCGGCGCCTTGGGCGCCCCGTTCCTGCTGTGGCTGCTGGTCACTTCCAATCGAAAGGATGCCTGAGATGGCTGTTCTGCGCGCCACGGACCTCACCCTCAACTACGCCCAGCGCACGGTGGTTGACGGGCTGCACGCTGAAATTCCCGAAGGCAAAGTGACCATGATCGTCGGCGCCAACGCCTGCGGCAAGTCCACCCTGCTTCGCGGACTCTCCCGGCTGCTGAAGCCCGCAGCCGGAACCGTGACCCTGGACGGCAAGGACATCCACAGCCGCTCCGCCCGCGACGTCGCCCGGACCCTGGGCCTCCTGCCCCAGCATCCCACCGCACCGGACGGCATCACGGTCCGCGACCTGGTGGGACGCGGACGGTACCCGCACCAGGGCTTCTTCCGCAGTTGGAGCGCAGGCGACTTGTCGCAGCACGATCTCGCGGTGCAGCGCGCGCTGGAGGCCACCGAAACGCTGGAACTCGCCGGGCGCAACGTGGACGAACTGTCCGGCGGCCAGCGCCAGCGCGTCTGGATCGCGATGGCGCTCGCACAGGAAACCGACGTGCTGCTCCTGGACGAGCCCACCACCTACCTGGACCTCGCACACCAGGTGGAAGTGCTGGACCTGGTCACGGACCTGAACCGCACGCGCGGCACCACCGTGGCCATCGTCCTCCACGACCTGAACCTCGCGGCGCGGTATGCGGACCACGTGATTGCCATGAAGGGCGGCCGGATCGTGGCCGAGGGTGCATCCACCCATGTGGTCACTGAGGACCTGGTCCGGGACGTCTTCGGCCTGGAATCGCGGGTGCTTCCCGATCCCGTTTCCGGCACTCCACTGATCATTCCGCTCGGCCGGCACCACACCACTGCAACTGAACTGGAGCTCGTTTCATGAAAACCCGCGAAATTGCCACCACCGAACCCATGACCCTGGCGTTCGACGTGACGGTCACCGCCGTCCAGGAACTGAGCCCCAACTTCCGCCGCATCACTTTTGGCGGGTACTCCCTGCGCGACTTCGGTGTCCACGGCGGCACCCTGGATCTGCGCGTGAAGCTGATGATCCCGTCGCTTGCCGAGGACGGCGCCCAACTGCCGTTGCCTGTTTTCCAGATGGAGCAGACCGGCTGGTACCGGGAATGGCTGGCCATGGATCCGGCGACGCGCGGCTCCATGCGCACTTACACCGTCAGGCAGGAACGGCTCGACGCCGTCTACCCCGAGATCGACGTGGATTTCGTGATGCACTTCGACGCCGCAGGCAACGGCGGCCCCGCAGCCAACTGGGCACTGGGCGCCAAACCCGGGGACGCGCTCACCATCATCGGCCCCAACAACCGTGCCGCGCACTGCGTCACGGCGGAGATCTACTCCGGCATCGAATGGCGTCCGGGACTGGCCCAGCGCGTGCTCCTCGCGGGCGACGAAACCGCTGTTCCCGCCATCAGCGCCATCCTCGAAAGCCTTCCGGCATATATGAGCGGGCACGCTTTCCTTGAGGTCCCCGAGGCCGGCGACTTCCTGGACCTGAAGTCGGACGCCGACGTCGAAATCACCTGGCTGGCACGCGGCGCCTCGATCGGACGCTCACGCCGGCACGGCGAACTCCTGCAGGAAGCCGTCCGCGCCGCCGTTCCCGAACCGGGCTGGGTGGGCATCAAGGCCGCGTCCGGCGGCGCCGGTCCGGAACCGGAAGACGTGGACGTGGACCAGGACATCCTCTGGGAAACGCCCGCAAGGATGGAAACCGCGGCCATCGCTGCCACGAAGAACCCCGGAATGCCCGCGGGTGCCATGCCGTTCTACGCCTGGATTGCCGGCGAGGCGGGAGTCATCAAGGACATGCGACGGTACCTGGTCCGCGACGTCGGGATCGACCGCAAGCAGGTGGCCTTCATGGGCTACTGGCGGCAGGGGAAAGCCGAGCTGTAGGGCTCCGAGTCCCGCGCCGACTGCAACGCTCTCTCACCTTTCGCTGCTATTTTCCAATCCCTCTCGCACTTCCTGCGGGTATTTTCTGATCCCTCTCGCAGATCCTGTCGTCGGCCGTTAACCCTGCCGTTTCTTTGTGTGGTTAGGGTGCGGGGATGGGTTCATTTCCTTTGCTTCCGGACAGGAACGGGCGACGGCGGTTTGTTGCCTTGGGGGATTCGTTCACCGAGGGCGTGGGGGATCGGAGCAAGCGGCTGCCCAACGGGGTGCGCGGCTGGGCCGACCGGGTTGCTGAGAAGCTGGCCAAGGCCGAACCCGGGTGGGAGTACGCGAACCTCGCTATCCGCAGCAAGAGGCTTCGGCACATCATCGATGAGCAACTGGAGCCGGCGCTCGCCATGCAGCCGACCCTGGTGACCCTGTACGCCGGCGGCAATGACATCCTGGATTTCGGTACCGATGTGGATGCGCTCATGGCCGAGTACGAATCGCTCGTGGCCCGGCTGGCAGCCACGGGTGCCACCGTAGTGCTATTCACCGGTTTCGACGTCAAGGTGTCCGCTGTCCTGGAGCCACTCAAGAAGCGCAACATCGCCTACAACCGCCGCGTCCGGGAAATCGCGGCCAGGTACAACGCGGTGCTGGTGGATTACTGGTGCTTCGATGCGTTCCATGACCGGCGGATGTGGGACTCGGACCGGCTGCACATGGCCAAAGCGGGGCACAAATACCTGGCCGGCCAGGTCCTGGACCATTTGGGCGTGCCGCACAAGATCAGCCCGCTGGAGTGGGAACCGCCGTCGAAACTGAGCCTGCGGGAGTGGGAACAGGCGCAGCGGCGCTGGGTGCATGACTGGGTGTTGCCACTTTTTGGCCGCAAGCTGCGCGGCGTCACCCTCGGGGACAGGCTAAGCCCGCGCTGGCCGGAACCGGTCAAAGTTCCGCGGAAGGGTGGCCTCAAGAAACTCCTTGAGAAGGCGCCGGCAGCTGCGCCCGAGGGGAACTAGCTGTCCAGGAGGTTTTCGTAGCCCGGGGCAACCCTGCCGGCGTGGAATTCCTCGACGTCGAACTCCGCGACACCGTTCGTGTAAAAAGGGTCCTTGACCAGCGACGCATCCAGGCTGGCCCGGTCCGCGTTGGACAGCAGCAGCGCGCCGGTGCGGGGGATCTTCCGGCCGGCCACAATAAAGATCCCCTGGTCGAAGGCATCCTGCAGCCACGCGACGTGCGCCTTGAGATGGAAATCGACGATCTCTTCGGGAACCTTGTAGGTCAGGGAGACTACGTACATGCGGCCAGCCTACCGGTTACCCGCCGGCCCGGCGAGGAGCTCCCGGCCACGCCGGCCGGGCACCTACGGAAGCAGTTTCAGTGCGCTGTTCCAGTTGTACTCAGGGTGGGCATTGCCGGCCTGCAGCCCCATGATCAGCAGCTGAAAGGCTTCCAGCTCCCGCGCGCGGCGCAATGGCCCCACATCGACGGCGCGCAAACCGGAATCATTGACGAAGCTGGCCACGGCAGCCTTCGCATCGGCGGAATCGCCGGCCAGCAGGACGTCCAGCGTCTGTCCGGCCACTTCCCCGGCAGCCAGTGTGGAGGCGAAGACCGTGTTGAAGCCCTTGACCACGGTTGCGCCGGGAACCAGAGCCTGGATCTCCTCGGCTGCGGAGCTCCCGGCAGGCACCGTCAGGGAGTCGAACGTTGCCGTGTCCACAGGGTTGCAGACATCCACGATCGTCTTGCCGTTGAGCGCTTCGCCGTAGTGGCCGGCGATGTCCTTGGACACCTCGAAGTGGGTTGCAAGGACAACAATGCTGCCCTCAATTTCCTGGCCGGTTGTTCCGGCGGAGGCATTCGTCTCGGACGCGAGGGCGGATGCGGCGACTGCATCCCGGCTAAGGATCTGGATGCTGCGGCCGGCACTGGCGGCGCGGGCGGCGATCGCTGCCGCCATGTTGCCGGTACCGATGATCGTGATGTCAGTCATGCTGCTTCCTTGGATCGGAACGGCTGCTCGGACAGCGGGGCTTGAACTGTCAATGATTTTTTCTCCTAGGATGTATCCATGACCGAACCCCGCTGGCTCAACGCTGACGAACGCCGCGCCTGGCTGGCCCAGCTGAGCATCAACACCTTGCTTCCGGCAGCGCTGGACACCAAAATGCACGCCGCGGGCAAGCTTTCGCTTTTCGACTACAACGTACTCGCCATGCTCTCCGAAGCGGAAGGCCGCTTCCTTCCCATGAGCGAACTCGCCGCCCGGACCAGCGCCTCGCTGTCGCGGTTGTCGCATGTGGTCACCAAGCTGCAGAACCGCGGGTGGGTGGAACGCCGTCCGCATCCGCGCGACGCGCGTGTCACCACCGCCCATCTGACCGACGACGGCATGGCGACGATCGTTGAGCTGGCGCCCGGCCATGTGGAAGCCGTCCGCTCGCTGTTCCTTGACGCACTCTCCGAGCGGGACGTTGCCGACCTGGCCCGCATTGGCGAGAAGATCGTGGGTCGGCTGGACGCGGATCACTGGATCCTGCGCGAGTCCTGAACCGCGAGTCCTGAACCGCGAGTCCTGAACCGCGAGTCCTGACGAGCGACGCGACCCAACGCGGGCGACGGCCGTAGTGTTGGGTCCATGGAATCGCCCATCCAGAGCTACCTGCAGCAGATCCACGCCGAGATCGCCCAGCTCAAGGATGGCAAGCCTTACAGCACCATCCCGGCAATGGCCAACGTGGATCCGGACCGCTTCGGCATTGCGCTGGCCACCGTCGACGGCCAGGTCTATGAGGTGGGGGACACCCGCGCGGAATTCACCATCCAGTCCATCTCGAAACCGTTCACCTACGGGCTGGCCCTTGAAGACCTTGGCAACGACGCCGTGGATGCAAAGGTGGATGTCGAACCCTCCGGCGACTCCTACAACGAGATCTCGTTGGCAGAGGGGACGGGCCGCCCGGCGAACGCCATGATCAACGCGGGAGCACTCACCGCTACATCACTGATCAATGGATCCGGCGGCCAGTCCAGCTTCAAACGGATTCTCAGCACGTATTCAGCATTCGCGGGCCGTCAGCTTTCCGTGGACCAGAAGGTCTTCGAGTCTGAGCTGAAACACGGGCACCGTAATACGGCGCTGGCCCACCTGCTGCGCTCCTTCAACATCATCGAGGACGACCCCACGCCTGTCCTGGAGGACTATTTCCGCCAGTGCTCGGTCCTGGTGAACAGCTTCGACCTCGCCATTATGGCCGCCACCCTCGCGAACGGCGGAAAGAATCCGCTCACCCACAGGCAGGTACTGGAGATCGGCCCGGTGGAACGGGTGTTGTCGGTGATGATGACTTCCGGCATGTACGACGACGCCGGCGCCTGGATCAGCAGCGTGGGCATGCCCGGCAAGAGTGGTGTTGCCGGCGGAATTATCGCCGTCCTGCCGGGCCAGGTGGGGCTGGCGGTCTACTCTCCGCCGCTCGATGAACACGGCGGCAGCGTCCGGGGGTTGGCCACCGCCCAGAGGCTTTCCCGGGACATGGAACTGCACTTCGTCAGGGCTGCGCGCGCGGGGCGTTCGGCCATCCTTGCCGCATACGACGTCACCGAAACGCCATCGGGCATCCGGCGCAATGCTGAAGCGTCCGACGTCCTCCGTGCCCACGGACACCGGGCGCGCGTCATTGAACTCAATGGTGACCTTCTCTTCGCCGGGACCGAATCAATGGTGCGCGAGCTCAGCAGCCTGGACGGCGACGTCGAGCTGGTGGTTCTGGACCTTCGCCGGACCGATCAGGTCAGCGACGTCGCCCTGCGCATGCTCGACGTGGCGCGGGCGGGGCTGGCCGGCGCGGGCCGCGAACTGGTGCTGATCGAAGCGGACGGTGCCGTAGCGGAGTCTCTTGGCGAACGGAACGGGCACCCGGACGAGGCCGTACCTTCGTTTTCCTCCCGCAGCGCCGCCGTCGAATTTTGCGAAAACCGGCTGTTGGCAAAGTACGGGAACAGCCTGCTGCTCAGGGACCACGTTCCGGTCACGGATTCGCCCGCGCTGGCGCCGCTCGACGAGGCGGACGCGCTGGCCCTGCAAGGCCTCATGACGGCGAAGAAATACGACGACGGCGACGTCATCCGCCGCATCGGGCTGCGGTTTGGCGGGGTCTACTTCATTACCTCCGGCAAGGTCAGCAGTACGTCTTCCGGAGCCAACTCTGACCCGGTCAAGCTCAACACCCTCAGCGCCGGGATGACATTCGGCGAGCTGGCACTGGGCAGCGGCAACCGGCAGGAAACGACGGTCAGGGCGGACGGTCTCGTGGAGGTGATGGTGCTCAGTGCCGAGGCGATCTCCGAACTTGAGTCCAGCGATCCGAGGCTTGCCATCGCCCTGTGGAAAGCCCTGACCCGGGATGCCTACACGCGGGTGGAACAATACCTGCGTGAATCAGCCGTCCGGATCCGGGGATAGCCGCCGCTTTGTTGCTCGCGGCAACGGGTGGCAGACTATCGATATGGATTTTTCCGCCCGATATGTAGCCTTGGGAGATTCGTTCACGGAAGGCGTCGGCGATGACGATCCGGCCCGCCCGAACGGAGTGCGGGGCTGGGCGGACCGCGTGGCTGAGCAGCTCGGTGCCGCGGACCCGTCCTTCGGCTACGCCAACCTCGCCATCCGGGGCCGGAAGCTTCGGCAGATCATGGCAGAGCAGGTGGATGCCGCCGTCGAACTAAAGCCCACGCTGGTGACCATTTATGCGGGGGCCAATGACATCCTCCGTCCCAGGATCGACATCGACGACCTTTTGGCCGAGTACGACGCCGGCATCCGCAAGTTGAGTGCGACAGGTGCCACCGTTGTGATGTTCACAGGCTTCGACGCCCGCGGCTCCAAGGTTTTCGGCACAATGCGCGGCCGCACCGCCATTTATAACGAGCTGGTGCGCGGTATTGCCGGAGACCACGGCGCCCTGCTGGTGGACTACTGGCGCTTCAGCGAATATTACGACTGGGGCATGTGGGCCACGGACCGGATGCATATGTCCGCCGCCGGCCACGCGAACATGGCGAAGAGGGTGCTGACGGTCCTCGAACACGATCACTCCATCGATGTCCCGCCCATGACGCCCGTGCCTGAGCTGAGCCGGGCCGACGCCATCAGGGCGAATGCGCGCTGGGTGCGGGAGTTTGCCGGACCCTGGGTGGTCCGCCGGGTCACGGGCAAGTCCTCGGGCGACGGCCTCCAGCCGCGATACAGCCAGCTCACGCGCCTCTGACCTTCGCCGCGAGCCGTTCGCCGCGAGCCGTTCGCTGGAACTTATCGCCTGAAGCCGGGCGTCGCGAGCAGTCCGCCGCCTGCCCGCACGGCCAATACCTCGATATTCCACCCGTCCGTGGCGCGGTCCAGCATCGGCATCCCGCCGGCCACGATCGCCGTCGCCAGCACGTCGGCCGTCACGATGTCCGCCGCCGCAACCGAAACCTGGCGGAATGCCGGGGCTGCACGGACTCCGCTGGCTGCGCCCGTCCCTGCGCCGGCAGCCCAGATATGGTCTCCCCGTTCCGCGGAACCGGACGTGGCCAGTGCCAGCTTTGCCCCCGCTTTGCCTCCCAGCGGGTAGCCGGCAATCAGGGTCCGGCGGTCCTCCGGATCCACGATCCCGGCCCGCCACGGCTCATTGGAGCCGGAACCCGGGCTCCCGGCTCCGGGCGATCCGCTGACCAGCACATCGCCGCCGGCGTTCAGGCACCAGTCGGGAAGGCCCAGGGCGAGCAGGGATGTGCCCGCCTCCTGGATCGCATATCCCTTGACGATCCCGGACAGGTCGAGCACGCCGTCGGGCCGTTCAGGCGTGAACGCACCTTCGGTCAGCAGCCGCCAGCCGACGGCGTCCGCATAGAGCCGGCGCATGACTTCGGCGGCGTCCGGGAGTTTGATCTCGGCGCGCTCCAGCCTGCTGGCCTCGGAATCGGCGCGGTACAGGCTGAACGTTTCGTCCAGCCCGGCAAAAAGCCATTCGACGACGGCGGTGGCCGCTACCAGCTCGTCCGCGCCTGAAGCCGCGGGCAGGGTCAAGCTGACCACCGTTCCCATGCAGCTGAAGGTCCTGGCCCGCAACGACGGCGCCTCCAGCGGCTGGGCTTCGGCTCCGGCTTGCGGATCAGAGATTCGCTGCATCGATGGCCGCCTGGAGGGAGTTCAGATAAGCGACGCTGGTCACGGTGGCGCCTCCGATGGTCTGGACGTCGGCCGACTGGGCGGCGAGGACTTCGGACCTGAGGAGGGGCGCTGCCCGGTTGCTGATCTGGACGGATTTGCGGTCGTCGTCGGTCAGCTGCAGGGCCTCCACATCGGTGATGGCGCCGGCCTTTACCGTGATCTGGACCTGGACTGCACCGAAGCGCGTCTGCACCACACTGCCGGCGTAGGTTCCCCCGGCCTTCGCGGCGGCTCCGGTGGTGGGCTCTGCAGCCGCACCCGAATCCGTTCCGGCGGCTCCGGCGGTGCCGGTGCCGGAGGATCCCGTGCCGCTGGCGCCCGTATCCGTAGACCCCGAGCTGGAGCTGGAGGAACCGGTGGAACCGGTGGCGCCGGTGGTTCCGTTGATGCCTGCCGAGGTGCTGGCCGCGGCGCTCCGCGTGTCCTCCACGTGGATGCCTGATTGCCATCCCGCAAGCAGGATGCCCGCGGAGGCAAGTGCTGCCGATACTGCTGCGCGTATTCTCACCAGTCAAACCTTTCGTAGTGGAGTTGGTCTTCCCTGACGCCGGCGGCGCGGGCATCGGCAATCACGTTCCGTGCCCACGCGGCCGGCCCGCAGACGTAGACATCCGCGTCTGCGATTTCGGGGGCGTAGTCCGCCAGCCGATGACCGGCGATGGTGGCGCTGTCCGGGAGCCAGCTTCCTGTGTGCCGGGCCGAACGGGCGCCGGTCAGGTGGAACACTGTGGCGCCACGGTTCCGGGCCAGGTCCAGGATCTCGTCGCCGAGGTACAGTTCCTGCTCGCTGCGGCCCCGAAGGATCACGGTGGCCTGCCCCGGGGCGAAGGGCGTCGATTCAAGGAGGGCCCGCAGCGGCGTAATGCCGATGCCCGCTCCGATCATCACCACACGGTCCCGGCTCCTTGCCGCGGTGCTGAAGATGCCGTAGGGCCCCTCCACCGCCACTTTCGTCCCGGGCTTCAGGCCTGCAAGCTGAGCCGATCCCCTGCCGAGGTTCCGGACCGTGATCCTCAACAAGCCGCGCCCGGAGGCGTCGAACTGCAAGGGCTCGGCCGAGAGGCTGAACGGATGCGGGTGCCACCACAAGCCCGGTGCCAGGAAACGCCAGATGAAGAACCTTCCGCCGGTTCCGGCCAACTCGTTGAGCCGTAGCCCGTGCATTTCAATGCTGACCACGCCGGGTGCCACCTGCACCACGCGGCTGACGGTGAGCTGATGGCGGAACGTCGCAATGACCGGTTCGAGGACGCGGTAATGCAGGAGGGCCGCGCCGGTGGCGATGCAAACCGCCAGCCAGTACCAGCGCTGCCACGTACCTTCGGCGAACAGCCCGCCTACGCTGAACTGATGGGGCAGCGAGGTTGCGACGGCGGCATAAGTCAGCAGGTGCACCGCGTACCAGAACTCGTAGGGAAAACGCCGGCGGACTGCAACCAGGGACGTCACCACCACTGCGATAAAGAGCGCCATGGAGATGAAGGCCAGCCACATATCCGGCACCAGCACCCACAAGGACACCGCTTCGCTGACGGGGTCCAGCCCTTCGGTCATTCCGTAGCCGATGGCAATCAGGATTCCGTGCGCCAGCAGGAGGTAGAGCGATGGTTTGCCGAGCTTCCGGTGGAACTCCAGGGCACGGTCGTGGCCGACGGTCTGGTCGATGAGCGGAATCCTTGCTGCGAGCAGCAGCATGAGTAGGACCAGGTCCATGCCGGCCAGTCCGGCCACGATACCCAAGGAGGTGAAAGCGCCGGCGAGTGTCGAGAATCCCGAGGTACCGCCGTCGGCCAGCCACAACGCCACGGCGGCGGCGATGGAGGCCCAGGCAGCCGTTGCCAGCAGGTCCGTGCGGAGCAGGCGACGGCGGTGCCTGGCCCTGAAAGAGCCCGGCCCCTTACGGTCCCGGGAACCGGCGGGCAAAGCCGGCAGGAGGTGTGTGTTCATGCTTCAACGGTGCGGCCGGTACCTTTCATTCTGCTGTGAAAAGACTGCGGCGCCGATGTGACTTGGGAACGGTGAGGCAGCCGGGCTTATACACCCGCGAAGGGCACCGGCGGCTACCCGATTCGCCTTTAATTAGTCAAGCTCGTAGACTTGGTAGGCGCTAGGTGGCGCGGAGCGTGTGCAATTGCTCCGGTTGGCGGGATCTGTCCTCAATATCGACAGTCCTCAAGGCCGGTAGTTAGGGGCTCAAGTTGCGTGCACTCCTGTATTCGCCCAGTATCCCGGTACTTCGCAGAGGATTCTTCTGCCCGGTACTCGTGGCCCATCATGTTCCCCGCAGTGCGGAAAACAGCCGCTTATGCCGGCTGCCGACCTGCGGAACGCGTGATGCTAGCTGGATGCGAACGCCGCCTGTCGCACGGTACGCGGAACTCTGCGGACCGTTTCATTTATTTTCATGAGGAGAGTCGTCATGGCAGCACACTGCCAGGTGACCGGAGCCGAGCCGGGCTTTGGACACAGCATTTCGCACTCGCACCGTCGCAACAAGCGCCGGTTCGACCCGAACATCCAGAAGAAGCGCTACTGGGTTCCGTCCCTGCGCCGTAATGTCACCCTGCAGGTCTCTGCACGTGGCATCAAGACCATCGACGTACGTGGCATCGACGTTGTCGTAGCCGCCATCCTGGCACGAGGAGTGAAGCTCTAGTGGCAAAGGACAAGGACGTACGTCCGATCATCAAGCTCAAGTCGACCGCTGGCACGGGTTACACCTACGTCACGCGCAAGAACCGTCGTAACGACCCGGACCGCATGGTTCTGAAGAAGTACGACCCCCGCATCCGTAAGCACGTCGAATTCCGAGAGGAGCGCTAAGCACTATGGCTAAGAAGTCAATGATCGCTAAGAACGAACAGCGTAAAGTCATCGTCGAGCGCTATGCTGCAAAGCGCCTCGAACTGAAGAAGGCTCTGGTTGACCCTGCGTCAACCGACGAAGCACGCGAAGCTGCACGCCTCGGCCTGCAGAAGCTGCCCCGCAACGCCTCACCGGTACGTCTGCGTAACCGCGACATCATCGATGGCCGTCCCCGCGGTACCTTCCAGAAGTTCGGTATCTCCCGTGTTCGCTTCCGCGACATGGCTCACCGCGGTGAGCTCCCGGGCATCACCAAGTCTTCCTGGTAATTCAGTACAGCTGTTAGCGCAGCACTGCTGATTCCAGTGGTCTAAGAAGGGCCGGCAACCTAACGGTTGCCG
>NZ_JBWKYC010000021.1:0-58806 GCF_059423525.1 Arthrobacter sp. GW460-12-1-14-TSB2 | reverse complement strand
CCCCCAAGGACCCACTCCATGCCCAGCCCCAGCCTGCCCAATTCCGCCCCCTCAGCAGCAGTACGCACCCCGGACCGCCGGCGTGGGACTGCAGTCCGCCTGAGTGCCGCAGCCGCCGTCGCCGTCCTGCCCCTGATGCTTGCTGCCTGCACGGACAACGCTGCACCGTCGTCCCCGGCAGGGGCCGATGGCCCCATCCAGGTCACCAGCACCAGCGACGCCTGCAAGGTGTCCACGGCGTCCGCGAAGAGCGGCAACCTTACGTTCGCCGTCCAGAACGACGGCGATCAGGTCACCGAGTTCTACCTGCTGGCGGAAGACGGGCTGCGGATCCTGGGTGAGGTGGAAAACATCGGGCCCGGCCTGACGCGGAACCTTGTGGTCACGGTCCCTGCGGGGAAATACAACACAGCCTGCAAGCCCGGCATGGTGGGCGACGGCATCCGGGCCGGTTTTGACGTAGTCGACTCCGGCAGCAAGCCCGCGGTGGACAGCGACCTGAAAGCGCTCACCGACCAGGGGGCCACCCAGTACGTGGCCTACGTCAAGGACCAGACGGAGCAGCTTCTGGCCGGTACCAAGAAGTTCGCCGAGGCGTACGCCGCCGGCGATGCTGCCACCGCCAAGGAGCTCTACGCCGCAACGCGCATGCACTGGGAACGAATTGAACCGGTGGCCGAGTCCTTCGGCGACCTCGACCCCAAGCTGGACGCCCGCGAGGCGGACCTGGCCGAGGGCGAGGAATGGACCGGCTGGCACCGCGCCGAAAAGGACCTGTTCCCGCCGGCCGGCTTCCAGCCGCTGGGCGCAGCGGACCGCGAAAAGCTCGCGGCCCAGCTGGTGGCCGACACCGAAGAGCTGGCCAAGCGCACTCGGACAGTAGAGCTCACGGCAGACAAGCTGGGCAACGGTGCCAAGGAACTGCTGGACGAGGTGGCCACCGGCAAGGTCACGGGCGAAGAGGAAATCTGGTCCCACACCGACCTCTGGGACTTCCAGGCCAACGTGGACGGTGCCCGGATCGCCTTCGAAAACCTCAAGCCCGTCCTGGAGCAGAAGGACCCGGAGCTTGCCAAGAGCCTGGACACCAAGTTCGCCGCGCTGCAGGCCGAACTGAAGACCCACGCCCGGGGCGACGGGTTTGCCTACTACAACGAGCTGAGCCCTGAGCAGGTCCAGCGCCTCGCCGCCCTGGTGGATTCCCTCGGCGAGCCGTTGTCCAACCTCACTGCGGCAGTCGTGCTGTGACCGGCTGCCCTTTCGGCGGGGGCCGGGACGGCCAGGATAGCGGCGGCCACGACGGCGGGGTCCAGGACGGTGCCCGGCCGGGCGCTTCGCAGGACACGTCACAGGCCAGCCCTGTTGCCACGCGCGGTGTTTCGCGCCGCGGCCTGCTCTCCTTCGCCGGGGTCGGGGGCGCGGGAGCGCTCGCCGGCCTCGCCGCCGGCCTGTGGGGACGCGACGCCGTCGTCGCGGCAGTACCTGCCGACGATGCGCCGGCCAATGACACCGTCCCGTTCCACGGGGAACGCCAGGCGGGAATTACGACGGCGGCGCAGGACCGGCTGCACATGGCCGCCTTCGATCTCATCACCGAGGACCGCGCCGAGCTGATCCGGCTCCTCAAAGACTGGACGGCCGCCGCGGAGGCGATGACCCAGGGCCGGGAAGCCGGCGAAACCGGCGCTACCGGCGGCTCCTATGACGCGCCGCCGCAGGACACGGGCGAAGCCATGGGCCTCAGCGCCGGCAAGCTCACCGTGACGTTCGGCTTCGGTGCCAGCCTGTTCGAAAAGGACGGGAAGGCACGCTTCGGGCTCGAGGGACGCCGGCCTGAGGCCCTGATCGACCTGCCGCACTTCCCGGGCGACGACCTTCAGGCCGGGCGCAGCGGCGGCGACATCATTGTGCAGGCCTGCGCGGACGACCCCCAGGTTGCTGTTCACGCCATCCGCAACCTCGCACGGCTGGGGTTCGGGAAAGTCCGCGTCCGCTGGTCCCAGCTGGGCTTCGGGCGCACCGCCTCCACGTCCCGGGCACAGCAGACGCCCCGCAACCTTTTCGGTTTCAAGGACGGCACCAACAACCTCAAGGCCGAAGACACGGACCTCCTGGAGAACCACGTCTGGGCTGAGAAGGGCGCCCGGGCCGGTGAAGCCTGGATGGAGGGCGGCAGCTACCTGGTGGCCCGCCGGATCCGTATGCATATCGAAATCTGGGACCGGACGTCGCTGGGCGAGCAGGAAGCCCTGATCGGCCGGACCAAGGCCGAGGGCGCTCCGCTGTCCGGCGGCAAGGAATTCACCGCCCCGGACTTCACCATCAAGGGCAAGGACGGCGAGCCGCTGATGGGTATGTATTCACATGTCCGGCTGGCCCACGCCGACCAGAACGGCGGCGTCCGGATGCTGCGCCGCGGGTACAACTACACGGACGGTTCCGACGGGCTGGGGCACCTCGACGCCGGCCTGTTCTTCATCGCCTTCGTCAAGGACCCGCGCACGCACTACGTGCCGATGCAGATGGCCATGGCCAAGCAGGACACCCTGGCCGTGGAGTACCTCAAGCACACCGGCTCCGCCCTGGCCGCTGTGCCGCCGGGCACCAAACCCGGCGGCTACATCGGCGAGGGACTGTTCAGCTGAGGCTGGCCGCGCCCACAACTGCTGCGCCCACAACTGAAACGGACCGCTCCTGCACTGCAAGGTAGGTGAACAGCTGACGCAGCCCGAAACGCCACGGCGGCAGCTCCTCGGCGGCACCCACGGGGTTGACCAGGGCGCCGAGGTGGCGGCTGCGGATGGTGACGACGTCCCCCATTTTGTGGGTGAAGCCCTGGCCCTGTTCGTCCCGGTCCTGCGTGGGTGCGAACAGCGTGCCGGTAAACAGCGCGAAGCCGTCCGGGTACTGGTGGTGCTTGCCGAAGGTAGCCGCCACCAGCTCCTCGAACGGGCGGCTGATCCGTGCCACGGTGTTCCGGCCCTCCAGCAGGTACCCGCCTGATCCTTCCACCCGGAGCAGGATCTCCTCCTGCCGCAGGGTCTCAAGGGTGAAGTCGCCGTCGAACAGCCGGATCAGCGGCCCCAGCGCGCTGGATGCGTTGTTGTCCTTGGCTTTGCCCAGCAGCAGGGCGCTCCGCCCTTCGACGTCGCGGAGGTTGACGTCGTTGCCGAGTGTGGCGCCCACAACTTTGCCGGCGGACGTGACAATCAGGACGAGTTCCGGTTCCGGGTTGTTCCAGGAACTGAACGCGGGAATCCCGACGCCGGCACCCAGGCCTACGGAGGACAGCACAGGCGCCTTGGTGAAGACCTCGGGGTCCGGGCCGATGCCCACCTCAAGGTACTGCGACCACAGCCCTTCGGCGATGAGCACCCGCTTGGCCTCGGCAGCCTCGGGCGAGCCCGGACGTACGTCGCCGATGCTGCCGCCGAGTGCCCTGCCTACGAGTTCACGCATTTCAGTGGCCCTGCCGGCATCTCCGCCACAGCGCTCCTCGATGACGCGCTCGATCATACTGTCCACGAAAGTCACGCCGCAGGCCTTGACGACCTGGAGGTCAACGGGCGCCAGCAAGTGCGGAAGGGAAGTGTCCTGCGCCAGGGACGCTTCGACGACGTCCGCCGTCTTCCAGCGCGGCACAGTCATGGCGGAACGGACGTCTGCAGCGGGGTCCGAACGTTCCAGCAGTTCCGACACTGTGGCGGCGAGGTGCTGCAGGTCGAACACGTCCCCGCCCTGAACCGCCACAACCCGGGGACCGGAGGTTTCCACGTCCCAGAGACGGCCAATGAGCAGGGCGTCCTCCGCGTCCTTCGGGAGCACGGCCGCGACCGACACCGGCAGCGCCGTCACAGCCGACCCTCCGGCTGTGCGGACGGGCGCCGCCAGACGCCGTCGACCCTTTGCGGAACGTCCCACGGGTTCGCATCCTGCAGCGGCTCCGGCAGCCGCGGCTGCGGGAAGGACTGGAAGGCCACCGGCCGCAGGAACCGCCGGATGGCGGCCGTCCCCACAGAGGTGGTGCCCGACGTCGTGGCCGGATAGGGGCCGCCGTGGTGCTGGGCGTAACTGACGGTCACTCCCGTGGGCCAGCCGTTCCAGAGCAGACGCCCACTGATGTCCGCGAGCCTGCCGGCAAGCTCCGCGACGTCGTCCTCGACTTCCGCCTGCAAGGTGGTGGTCAGCTGGCCTTCCAGGAGCCCGGCCAAGGCAGTGAGCTCGGATTCATCGCTGTACTCCACCACCAGGCTTGCGGGCCCGAACATCTCCTGGCGGAGGATTCCGGGGTCGCTGCGGACCGCTTCGGAGGTGGTCAGCAGGACGGTGGGTGCCGGAGCCTCGGCGACGTCGCCGTCGAGCAGCACCCGGACGCCCGCCGTGTCCCGCAGCCCGGCGACTGCCTGCCGGAACCCTTCGTGCAGCCGTGCGCTGAGCAGCTGCGCCGGAGCGAAGTCCTCGAGGGCATTCCGGAGAATGTCCCGGACCTCGTCCGTTTGCCCGGCAGGGACGAACAGCACGCCGGGTTTGGTGCAGAACTGCCCCATGCCCAGGGTGAAGGAGCCGGCATAGCCAGTGAGGATCTCCTCCCGGCGCGCAGCCCAGGCGTTGCCGGTGACAAAGACGGCATTGATGCCGCCCAGTTCCCCGAAGAAGGGGATCGGTTCCGGCCGCGCGGCCGCACGGTCGAACAATGCCCGGCCGCCCGCCGTCGAACCCGTGAAACCGATGGCCTTCACCAGCGGGTGGTCAACCAGCGCTTCCGCAGCCGGGCGGCCGGTGACCAGGGAGAAGAGGCCCGACGGCGCCCCGGCGGACTCCAGTGCGGCGGTCACCGTTTCGGCGGTGCGGACCGCGAGCTCCCGGTGGCCGTCGTGTGCCTTGTGAACGACGGCGCAGCCGGCCGCCAGTGCCGACGCGGAATCGCCGCCCATCACGCTGAAGGCGAAGGGGAAGTTGGACGCCCCGAAGACCCCCACGACGCCGAGCGGAACGTTGTACCGGCGAAGGTCGGGCCGCGGCCCCATGCCCCAGGCGGCATCGTCATGGTCGATCGTCGCGTCGAAGTGCTCGCCGCGGCGGATTTCGTCAGCGAAAAGCCGGAGCTGGAAGACGGTGCGCTTCAGCTCGCCCTGGAGGCGCGGTTCCGCGAGATGGGTTTCGGCGACCGCAAGATCAACAAGGGCCGCGGCGTCGTCTTCCAGGCCGGCGGCTACCGCCTCGAGCCAGGTTGCCCGGGTTCCGGGACCTGCCAGCCGGGCCTTTTCGAAGGCCGCGTGGGCGGCCTCGACGGATGCGTCCAGCTCGGCTGCGGTGCTGTTCATCGGCCGGCTCCCGCGGGTGCAAGGCTGCCGCCGGTAACGGCCGCACGGTCGCCCACTTCAAGCCAGCCCGCACCGGACGGGAACTCCCAGCGCGTCCGGGAAGCGCTGAGCATTTCCGCCCCAGTGCCAGGGAGTTCCGGGGCGGCATAGCGTCCGCCAACGATCCGGACCGGTTCGGCGAAGTGCTCGTGGAGGTGGTCCACATATTCGATCATGCGGCCGTCCTGGCTTCCGGTGATGGCGGCAAAGTCGAAGAAGGAGAAATGCTGGACAAGCTCGCACAAGCCAACGCCGCCGGCGTGGGGGCAGACCGGGACGCCGAACTTGGCGGCCAGAAGCAGGTTGGCGATGTTCTCATTGACCCCGCCCACACGGGTGGAGTCGAGCTGCAGGACGTCGATGGCCCTTGCCTGCAGCAGCTGCTTGAAAACAATCCGGCTGGCCACGGCCTCGCCGGTGGCGACGCGGACCGGAGCGACTCCCTTCCGGATCTCCGCATGCCCGAGGATGTCGTCAGTGCTGGTGGGCTCTTCGATCCAGTACGGGTTGAACTCTGCGAGCTGGTTGACCCATTCGATCGCTTCGGACACCTCCCAGCGCTGGTTGGCGTCTATGGCGATGGGGAGGTCTCCCACGGCCTGCCGTGCGAGGGCCATGCGGCGGCGGTCGTCAGCGATGTCGCCGCCCACCTTGAGCTTGATCATCGAGAAACCGGCCGTCGCCGCTTCCTTGCTGAGCCGGACCAGTTTTTCGTCGCTGTAGCCCAGCCATCCGGGTGAGGTGGTGTACGCGGGGTAGCCGTGAGCCCGGAGGCTGGCGATGCGGGCCGACTTGCCGTCCTGGCCCGCGCGGAGGATTTCCAATGCCTGCTGCGGGTTCAGGGCGTCGCGGATGTGGGTGAAGTCCACAACGTCCACGATCTCCTCCGGGGACATTTCGCTCAGGAGCAGCCAGAGCGGCTTGTTCTCGCGCCGGGCGCGGATGTCCCAGAGGGCGCTGACCAGCGCGCCGGCGGCCATCTGCGTGACGCCCTTTTCCGGGCCGAGCCAGCGGAGCTGCGAGTCGTGGATGAGGCGCTTGGAAGCGTTGCCCAGGTCGTAGATCAGTTCGTCGATGTCCCGGCCCCGCAGAAGCCCCGCGTAGGACTCGATGGCCGCAGTGAGGATCTCGCTGCCGCGGCCGCAGCTGAAGACGAAGCCGTGGCCTTCGTCCCCCGCGTCGGTGCGGATGACGACGTAGGCGGCGGAGTAGTCGGGGTCAACGTTGACCGCGTCGGAGCCATCGAGTTCCAGCGACGTGGGAAAGCGGACGTCCTGGGTGGTGATGGAAGTGATGGAAGGCATGGATCTCTTCTCTCGGATTGCTGTGGAAGGTGGGCATGATTTCCTATATGAATTTCAGTAATCATATATGAAACGTGATCCAGATCAAGTCCGTGGCAAAAAGAAAACCCCGGCCGCGGGGCCGGGGTTGGGTTCTAATCCACGATGTGCCGCCTGGGCGGCCCGCTGTCCTCCAGTGGCGCGAGGTCGGCGTGTCCTTCGAAGGCCTGGGCGAAGCGGGTAAAGGAGTTTCGGATGTGCTCCGCCATGGCTGCTTCGGCCTGTTCCGGCCGGCAGGCATGGATGGCCTCGCGGACGGCCGAGTGTTCCGCGACGGTGATGGCGCCGTCGACGTCGGCCGGGTAGAGGCGGAAGGTATGCAGGTGGCAGTGCGTTTGGGCGAAGGCGTGGCGGACCACGGTATTGCCGGCGGCGGCGAGGATGGTGTCATGGAACCTGGTGTCATGGGCCACCAGGTCCTGCCGGAGGTCGCCTTCGGACTTCATGGCCCCGCGGAATGCCTTAATTTCCTTCTCGAGGGCCGCGGCCGGGTTGGCTAACCGGTCTACGGCCGCAGACCGCGCTGCCCAGGGTTCCACCAGCAGCCGGAATTCAAAGAGGGAGCGCAGTTCGGCCAGGTCCAGCAGGGGAGTGGTGCTGTAGCCCTTGCCGGGGTTGTAGACCACCAGGTTGTCGCCTTCCAGCCGCTGCAGCACCTCACGCACCGGCGTCTGCGAAACGCCCAAACTTCGCGAAACGGCGTCGATGTTGATCCTGGTGCCGGGCGCGATCTCACCTTCGAGGATGGAGGCGCGCATCGACGCATACACATCGCTGACGGCGGCTTTGCCTCGGGAGATATCGGAAGACTGACGTGGGGGCACGCGCTGACCTCTTAGTGCTGGTTGGGGTGGTGTCCGGGTTGGAGTCGCTGGGGGAATCATATTCCACCGGACCTTCAGCCGCCCCGGAGGGGGCTGCTGCGGGCGATTTTTCAAGGGGGCTTGATCCGGATCACATTTTCTATATGATTAACCAGATTCCTATATGATTTGGCATCGATATCTTCGGTGTCTTCCCCCGGCGCCACAGGCGCCCGAAGCCATGTTCACGTCGAAGGAGACCACATGACTGCGCTCGGAAGTAAAGTTGCCAGTACGTCATCGACCAAAAATCCCCGAATAATGACCCGGAAGCGCTGGGTCATCATTTGGCTTGCTTTCATCGGGCTGAGCATCAATTACCTTGACCGCTCCAGCCTGAGCGTTGCCTTGCCGTTCATGGGCAAGGACTTCGAGCTGACCGCCACCCAGCAGGGCCTGATCTTTGCCGCCTTCTTCTGGGCCTACGACTTCTGCCAGCTGGCGGCCGGCTGGTACGTGGACAAGGTGGGGCCGCGCAGGTCGTTCTCGCTGGCGGCTGTCTGGTGGTCCATCTTCACGATGGTGACCGCCGCGGCGACGAACTTCTGGTCCCTGTTCGCAGCGCGCTTCCTCCTGGGTGTCGGCGAAAGCCCTGCGCCCAGCACTGCGGCGAAAGTGGTGGCCACGTGGTTCCCGGTCCGTGAACGGGCATTCGCCACCAGCATCTGGGACTCGGGATCCCGCGTGGGGGCCGTGATCGCGTTGCCCATCGTTACCCTGATCGTGGCGCTGACCTCATGGCATGCAGTGTTCATCATCATCGGCGTCGCCGGCCTTATCTGGGCCGCCGTCTGGTGGAAGGTGTACCGCAGCCCCCAGGAGCACCCCGGCGCGAACGCCGCCGAAGTGGCCTACATCGAAGAAGGCGGTGCCCGCGGCGAAGGCAGCGACGACGCCGACGCAGCCAAGCTGCCCTGGCGCTCACTCTTCAAGTACCGCACCATCCTGAGCATGATGTTCGGCTTCTTCTGCCTGAACAGCGCCATCTACTTCTTCATCACCTTCTTCCCCAGCTACCTCGTCAAGGAACGCGGATTCGACCTGCTCAAGCTGGGCTTTTTCGGTGCCATTCCCGGCATCTGCGCGGTTCTGTGCGGCTGGCTGGGCGGATACCTGGCCGACCGCGCGGTACGGGCCGGGGCATCCGTCACCAGGGTCCGCAAGACCGCCATCGCCGGCGGCCTCGCGGGCGGCTCCGTCATCATGTTCGCCGCCCTCGTGCCGGAAGCCTGGATGGCCTTGGCGCTGCTTTCCGTCGCCTACTCGAGCCTCACCGTCGCAGCAACCGGCATCTGGTCGTTGCCCGCGGACGTTGCGCCGAGCTCCAGGCATGTCGGATCCATCGGCGGCCTGCAGAACTTCGCCTCCAACCTGGCCGGGATCTTCACGCCGATCCTGATCGGCGTGCTGGTGGATCAGACCGGTTCCTTCGTGGCGCCGCTGGCAGTCATCGGAGCCGTCTCGCTCGTGGGCGCTGCCAACTACCTGTTCGTCATGGGGAAGATTGAACCCTTGAAGGTCAAAGAGTCCGTAGCGGTCGCATAACTGCAAGTGGGCGGCGGCGACCCGGAAGGGTTGCCGCCGCCCTTTTCCATGCCCGGCCTACCCCTTGCTTAATGCGTTAGTGGCGACTAACGTATTTTCTGTGCCTGATCTTCTGGAAGTCGCGACGGAGCCCAACAGGCGGGCGCTGCTTCGGCTGCTGGCGGAGGGGGAGAAGACGGTCACCGAGCTGTCCGGCCATTTTCCGGTCAGCAGGTCGGCCATTTCCCAGCACCTGCTGCTTCTCTCGGAAGTGGGGCTGGTGACCGCCCGGAAAGACGGCCGGAACAGGTACTACCGCCTGGACGGCGCCGGGATGGTCCGGCTGCGTGAACAATTCGAGGCTTTCTGGACAACCGAACTGGACCTGCTGGTGGCCGACGCCGGCCGGCTGGGCCAGCAACCATCACAAGGGAATTCTGATGACATTCAATAAGACAGTATTCATTCCGGTTGACCCGGACGCCGCCTTCGAGCTCATCACGCAACCGGAGCGGTTGCGGCGCTGGAAGACGGTGGCGGCGCGGGTGGACCTCCGCGTGGGCGGGGAATACCGGTGGACCATTACGCCGGGGCACTCGGCGATGGGAAGTTTCACCGAAATCGAGCCGGGAAAGCGGATCGTCTACACCTGGGGATGGGAGGGCGACGCCGGGCTGCCGCCGGGAGCGTCGACCGTGACCGTGAACCTGGAGGCTGTCGAAGGCGGAACCACGGTCCAGCTCATTCACGAGGGACTGACGGAACAGCAGGAGGTAGGCCACGCCGAAGGCTGGAACCATTTCCTTGAGAGGCTCGTGCAGCTTGCCGCGAACGGAGATGCCGGCCCGGACGAATGGGCTGCAGCCCCGGACCCCGTCGACGAACTTTCCAGCGCCGAGGCGGCCCTGGCTGTTGCGCAGCGGGTCCTCCGCGGGGTGGGGAAATCAGACCTGGGTTCACCGACGCCGTGCGAGGACTTCACCGTTGACGCCCTCCTGGACCATCTCTTTGGTTCGATCGCATCGATCGGCAAGGCCCTCGGTGTGATCGTGCCTGACCAGTCGGCTGCGACGCCGGAGGTCCGGATTGCGGATGCTGCGCAGGCCACCCTGGAGGCATTCCGCGCCCGCGGCACGGAGGGAACCGTGGACATGGGCTTCGCCGAACTGCCGGCAACCATCGTTGCCAACATCCTGAACCTGGAACTGCTGGTCCACGCGTGGGACTTCGCCCGGGCAACCGGCCAGGAGCTGAGCGTTTCGCCGGTCCTTTCCGACTACGTCCTTGGCCTCGCCCGGGACACCATCAGCCCGCAGATGCGCGGCAAGAGCTTTGCCGAGGAAACCCTTGTTGATGAATCGGCGGCAAGCCTGGAACGCCTGGTTGCCTTCACCGGCCGGCAGGTTGCCGGGCTCTAGCGTCGTCGAGAGGGAACGAGACCCGCGGAAGGTGCCGGAAATGGTTGATGTGGTGACGGA
Organism: Arthrobacter sp. GW460-12-1-14-TSB2; assembly: GCF_059423525.1. NCBI lineage: Bacteria > Bacillati > Actinomycetota > Actinomycetes > Micrococcales > Micrococcaceae > Arthrobacter > Arthrobacter sp. GW460-12-1-14-TSB2. The sequence goes on along the minus strand of NZ_JBWKYC010000021.1, from coordinate 48,235 downwards.
AACAGAGATCCGCCGACCGCCCGAAGCTGTCTACGCTTACGCGGCCAACCCGGATAATGCGCCGGCCTGGTACAGCAACATCAAGGCAGTCAGCTGGGAAACGGCCCCGCCGTTGGCCGTGGGCTCCAGGGTGGCGTTCAAGGCACAGTTCCTCGGACGGACCTTGGAATACGTCTACGAATTTACCGAGCTGGACCCTGGCAGGAGGCTGGTAATGCGCACGGCCCAGGGGCCGTTCCCCATGCAGACCACCTACACCTGGTCGGCGGCCGACTCCGGTTACACCCGGATGACCCTGCGCAACGCCGGCACACCGGCCGGCTTCTCCGCAGTTGCCGGCCTCGTCATGGCCCCGATGATGCGCCGGGCCATGCGGAAGGACCTCGCGAAGCTGAAGTCCCTGCTCGAAGGGGACGGATCGCGGGCCACAGAGGAAAAAACACAACGAAAGGACAAGTCATGAGCAAGTTCATTTACCTCTACAAGGGACCGGCCACGCCCATGGACCAGTTCACGCCGGAGCAGTCCGCTGAACAAATGGCCGCCTGGGGTGCCTGGATGGAGAAGCTGGGCCCGGCATTGCTGGACGCCGGCGCACCGTTCGCCGCAGGCACCTCGATGGTGGACGACGGATCCGCCGCGGAGGCCTCCGACCTGAACGGCTACTCAATTGTGGAGGCCGAAAACCTCGACGGAGCGAAGGCGCTCGCGGACGGCCACCCATTCCTGTCCGAAGGCAGTGGTAAGTTCAGGCTCGAGATCTTCGAGCTCGCCGATATGCAGATGTAGTAAGTTGCCCCCGCCTTCCGGGAGCCACACGAGAGGCACTGAATGGCCCACGCCGAAAACGAAATCACCATCGACCGAACCGCCGCGGAAGTCTATGACTTCCTGGCCGACGGGCTGAATAACACGGCCTGGCGCAGCGGCGTCAAGGACATCGGGCTGGCCAGCGGCGACGCCGGCCAGCTCGGGGCTGTCTACAGCCAGACGCTCACCGGTCCCCGGGGAAAACCGATCCAGGGGGACTACCGGATCACGGCGGCGGAGCCCGGACGTCTGCTGGCTTTCGACGTGGTCGCCGGTCCGGCCCGGCCACACGGCGAGTACATCCTGAGCGAAGCCGACGGCCGCACCACCGTCCGCTTTGTCCTGGACCTAAAGCTCCCCGGTCTCATGAAAGTCCTGGACGGGCTCGTCACCAAAACCATGCAGGGCGAGGTTGCCCAGCTCCGGATGCTGAAGGCCGTTCTCGAGGCACGGTAGGCAGACTGGGTGTCCCTGCCGGAAGCCGCTGCGGTCGGTCAGGGCACTGCGCTGGAGAGCTCAGCCTCCAGGCGTTCGACGTCGGCGCGGTGGCAAAGTTCGGTGGCAGGCGTCATGACCGTGGCACTTCCGGCGGCCACGGCAGCCCGGAACGCCGCTTCAAGCGGGCGGCCCTGCGCGAGCCGGAGCACAAAAGCGCCCAGAAAACTGTCGCCGGCCCCGACCGTGCTGACCACCGGCACGTCCGGCACGGCCAACCGGATCAGGCCCGACTTCGACGCGAGCAAGGCTCCAGCCTCGCCGAGAGTCAGTGCGACGTGTTCCGCGGCCCCGTCAGCCACGAGGGCCGAGGCGGCGTCCACCTGGCTCTGCTCGCTGTCGAGGGCCGCGCCGAAATGCGCCCCCAGTTCGCGGAGGCTTGGTTTAACCAGGAACACGCCCTCGGCAAGCGCCTCGGTGAGGGCCGGTCCGGAGGCATCAACGATGCAGTGGGCACCGGACTGCCGCGCCAGCCGGGCAACCCTCGCATAAAAATCATCCGGCACCCCGGGCGGGAGACTGCCGCTGGCCACCACGTAGCCGCCCACCGGCATCGCCCCGGCAACACGGTCCAGGCAGGCCTGCCACTCCGGTTCCGAGAGCTCCGGGCCCTGAAGGACGAACCGGAACTGTTTCCCGGTGGACGTCTCATCAACGGTGAAGTCCTGGCGTGTGCTTCCTTGGATCGGTACGGCCAGCGTCGGGATGCGCTCCGCTTCGATGAGCCGGCGGTAGGCCTCACCGGTCGGCCCGCCTGCGGTGTACACGGCCAAGGTGTGGCCGCCGAGGCGCTGGATGACCCTTGCCACGTTGACGCCTCCGCCGCCCGGGTCGAGCCGGCTCGCGCCGCACCTGAGCTTGTGGCCGCTGCTGACCTGTTCGGTCGAGGTGCTGATGTCCAACGCCGGGTTCACCGTCAGGGTGAGTATCGGCTTGCTGCCCAACTGCTGTGCGGCTTCCATGGCCCAAGCATAGGAGGCGGCGGAACCGTTCGGGGTTCCGCCGCCTCACGTCTTTAGTAGGGGCCTGGCCGGGCACCTGCCCGCAGCGTGGCCTGAGATCCGGGGCAGCTAACGGCCGGCGGCCAGCAACCGCTCGATTTGCTCCGCGGCATCGCTGCCCGGTACCGGAGTGTAGACCGCAATATGGAGGTCCGGCCGGTCCGACGGTGAGACCTGATGGTGCTCCAGCCTCAGGACGCCCACCGCCGGGTGGCGGAACAGCCGTTCGCGGGATTCGAAGCCGAGGATGTCGTACCGGTCCCAGCCCTCCTTGAACCCGGGACTCGTTTCCCTGAGCCGCTCCACCTGGTAGGCCACGTCCGGATCGCCCAGCCGCTGCCCGGCTTCTGCCCGGAATTCTGCCAGGAAGCGCCTGCTGGTGACGTCCCAGTCGGGCAGCAGTTCCTTCACGTAGGGATCGGTAAAGACCAGCCACAGCAGGTTCCGCTCCGCTGCAGCCACGTTCGCAATATTGGGATACAGCGCGGCGTAGGCCCGGTTCCAGCCCGTGACGCTCCAGTCGGGGGCCAGCGCGAAGGCGGGGTTGGGGCCCAGTGCGTCGAGGAGCCGCTGGATGTGGGCCGGCGCATCAACGGCCGCCGGGCCGGCCGACACCGGTACGGAATAGCCGCCCAGTGACAGGACATAGGAGCGGCCGGCCTCTGAGAGGTGCAGGGTGCGGGCCACAGCCTCAAGCACTTCCCGCGAGGGCCGGATGTCCCGTCCCTGCTCCAGCCATGTGTACCAGGTGACGCTGACCCCGGAAAGGAAGGCAATCTCTTCCCGCCGCAGTCCGCGTTCACGCCGGCGCGCCACCGGCGGAAGTCCGTACTCCGACCGCAGCGCCTGCTCGCGGCGTGCCCGCAGGTAGAGTCCCAGTTCCTTGCGCCTCTCGCCTGCCTCTTTCACAGTCACCAACACTAGTAGTCTGGTACTCCTACTACTAGTATCAGTTCTGTCTTCCGCCGTGCGGCCCGGGACGGCATGATCGGTACCATGCCTCCTCTTCGTTCACGTACTGTCACCCATGGCCGCAACATGGCCGGCGCCCGCGCACTGCTGCGCGCCTCCGGCGTCGCCAACTCGGACATCGGCAAGCCGATCATCGCCGTGGCCAACTCCTTCACCGAGTTCGTTCCTGGCCACACCCACCTCGCCCCCGTGGGCCGGATCGTCTCCGACGCGATCCTCGCCGCCGGCGCCGTGCCGCGCGAGTTCAACACCATTGCCGTGGACGACGGCATCGCCATGGGCCACTCCGGCATGCTCTACTCCCTGCCGTCCCGCGACCTGATCGCCGACTCCGTGGAGTACATGGTCAACGCCCACTGTGCCGACGCTTTGGTCTGCATCTCCAACTGCGACAAGATCACCCCGGGCATGCTCATGGCCGCGCTGCGCCTCAACATCCCGGTTGTGTTCGTCTCCGGCGGTCCCATGGAGGCCGGCCGCGTGACCCTGACCGACGGCTCCGTGCGCTCCCTGGACCTGGTGAACGCGATCGCCGACGCCGTGGACGAGTCCATCTCCGACGAGGACATCAACCTCATTGAAGAGAACGCCTGCCCCACCTGCGGTTCCTGCTCGGGTATGTTCACCGCCAACTCCATGAACTGCCTGGCCGAGGCCATCGGCCTGGCCCTGCCGGGCAACGGCTCCGTGCTCGCGACCCACACCGCCCGCAAGGCGCTGTACGAGAAGGCCGGCGCCACCGTCGTCGATCTCGTGAAGCGCTATTACGACGGCGACGACGACTCCGTGCTGCCGCGCTCCATCGCGACTGCGAAGGCCTTCGACAACGCCATGGCCCTGGACATCTCCATGGGCGGCTCCACCAACACCATCCTGCACCTGTTGGCCGCGGCCCAGGAGGCGGGCGTGGACTACGGCCTGGCCGAGATGGACGCCAAGTCCCGCCAGGTGCCCTGCCTGGCAAAGGTGGCCCCAAACGTCGCCAAGGACAAGACCTACTACATGGAGGACGTTCACCGCGCCGGCGGCATCCCCGCCCTGCTGGGCGAGCTGAACCGGGGCGGCCTCCTGCACAAGGACGTCCATTCCGTGCACTCCGGTGACCTGGACGGCTGGCTCGATGACTGGGACATCCGCGGCGGCAAGGCCACCGAAGAGGCGCAGGCCCTGTGGCACGCGGCTCCCGGCGGCGTCCGCTCCTCCACCGCGTTCTCCCAGTCGAACGAGTGGACCTCCCTGGACACCGACGCTGCGGAAGGCTGCATCCGCTCCGTGGAGCACGCCTACTCCAAGGACGGCGGACTGGCCGTGCTCCGCGGAAACGTGGCACTGGACGGCGCCGTGGTGAAGACCGCCGGGGTGGACGAGTCCATTTGGACCTTCTCAGGCCCGGCCGTCGTGTGCGAGTCCCAGGATGAAGCCGTGGAGAAGATCCTGAACAAGGGCGTCACGGAAGGCGATGTGGTGGTCATCCGCTACGAAGGCCCCAAGGGCGGTCCGGGCATGCAGGAGATGCTCTACCCGACGTCGTTCCTCAAGGGCCGCGGCCTCGGCAAGAAGTGCGCCCTCATCACGGACGGCCGCTTCTCCGGCGGCACCTCCGGCCTGTCGATCGGGCACATCTCCCCGGAAGCTGCCTCCGGCGGCACCATCGCCCTGGTGGAGGACGGCGACATCATCAGCATCAACATCAGTCAGCGCTCCCTGCATCTGGAGGTCTCCGACGAGGTCCTCGCCGAACGCCGTGAGAAACTGCTGGTCAACGGCGGGTTCAAGCCCAAGGACCGGGAGCGCCAGGTTTCCGCCGCGCTGCGCGCCTACGCCGCGATGGCCACCTCCGCAGACAGGGGTGCCGTCCGGGACGTGTCGTTGCTGGAGCGCATCTAACAACTTGTTGAGGCGGGCAGGCTGACGCCCGCCCGCCTCAACTGCCACACTGTTCCTGATGCAGGCATTCTTCGACGGACTCCTCAACGCCAGCCCGCTGCTGGTGGCCTGTGTTGTGTTCGCCCTGGTCTTCGCCGAGGACGCCCTCTTCATCGGCTTCGTCATTCCGGGCGAAACCGCCGCCGTGGTGGGCGGGGTGATCGCCGGAAAGGGAGGCTTCCCGCTGCCAGCCATGATTGCCGTGGTGATTTCCGCCGCGATCCTGGGAGACACGGTGGGCTACGAAATCGGCAAACACCTGGGCCCCCGGCTGGTTACCCGAAAGATCTTTGACCGGAAACGGCCCCAACTCGAGAAAGCCCGGGAGTTCCTCAGGCGGCGGGGAGGCCAGGCCGTTTTCCTGGGCCGCTTCACCGCCTTCTTCCGCGCCGTGATGCCGGCACTGGCCGGACTCAGCGGCATGCCCTACCGGCGCTTCGCACTCTGGAACATCACCGGCGGCGTGCTCTGGGGGAGCCTCTTCGTAACCCTAGGGTACCTGGCCGGGAACCTCTACGACGAGGTGGCGCGCACTGCCGGCAGCGCCGCCGCCGTCGTTGTCGCAGCAGTGGCGGTCGGCGTTCTGGTCACCTGGCGGATCCGCCGGCACCGGCAGGCGACGGCTGCAGACAGCAGCGCGCGTCCGCAACGGTGACCCCCAGGGCAGAGACTGCTCACCAAGGGTGACCGGGCAGCAGCAGAGTCGCGGGTGATCCTAGGCCGCGATGAAGAGTGCCCAGTCAGGGAAGGGATCCATCGGTAATGGTGGCCCGGGACCGGGGGCACCGGGAAGTCCGTCCGGCCCTGTGGGCGGCTCCCTCTCCGGATCTTCGCCCGTGTGGCCGGGGTGGTCCGGCCAGTGTGGTGGTTCCCAGTCCTGTTGTTCGCTGGGATATGAGCGTCCTGAAGGTGAGATCCAGCCGGGCGGCTGATCCTTGGTGGCGCCAACAGGTTTCCAGCGTGAGCTGTGTTTCAGGCGGTGGTGTTTGCGGCAGGGCTGGCCAAGGTTCGAGATTCCGGTGCCGCCTCCGTCCGACCACGCCAGGAGGTGGTCCGCCTCGTTGTCCAGGGAGTGGTTGCTGCAGCCGGGGAAAGGGCAGCGGCCATCCCGAAGCCGCAACCACTGGCGCATCGCTTTCGGAACCGGGTAGCTGGTGCGTCCTATCTCCAGCGGCGCTCCGCTGCGCGGATCCGTCAGGACGCGCAGGAACGATGTGGCGCCGTCCGCGACAAGCCGGCGGGCCATGCTGGCAGGTATAGGTCCGTAGCCGTCCAGCGTGGCCGGTTCGTTCGCTACCCCGAGAAGCGACAACACCGGAACGGTCACCAGGACCTGCGCTTTGGGTGACGGGATTCCTTCCGCGTCGCCTCCAAGCAGCCAGGATGTGGCGACGTCGGCACGGAGCTGGGTCAGGGTCCGGGCTTCGGCCGGCCCCTGCAGGGCGCGCGCCGCGTCCGTGGCACGGGACCAGACACCCGCCGCCACATCGGCAGTCACGTAGGCGGAGAGCCAGGCCATGCCGTCCCGGTCCGGGACAAGTTCCAGCCGGCGCTCCTTCGCACCCTTGCGGTGGCGGGCTTCGATGCTCACGGGATGGTGCCGTTCGCGCCAGCTGCGCGCTTTAGCCCGGAACCTGCCCGGCACCAGCTCCCCGGCCGGGCAGCCACGCGCCGCAAAGGGGGCCTCGGGGTCCAGGAAGTGAGCCTCGAGGGCGGCGGCCGCGGCGGGGTCCAGACCGGATGTTTCATCGCACATCACCCGAGCGTGCTGCCATGAAATGGTCCCTGCCCCCAGCGCAGCCAGCGTCAGCGGCAAGTCCTCGGTCAGGGTGGCTGAATCCGCCAGGAGCGCGGCTGCCGACCGTTCACTCACCGTCAGGACACAGGCCACCTCTGCTGTCACCGCCATTTCCTGGGCGGTGCACCCCTGCGGGGAACCGGCCGGGGCCGCCAAGGCCGCGGCAGCGTGGGCGTATCCGGCGGCAAAGTGCACCTTCAGCGCGGCCATCCTGGCTTCCAGGCTGCCCACAACAGCCAGGCCGTCCAGGCACGCGTCCGCCTCGTCCTGGAGCGGGTCAGCACCGGCCGGGGCCACGTTCCCGGCAGCGTTTCCATCCAGGCGACCGGCACAGGCAGCCAGCGCAGAAAGGGAGGCCGCCATGGCCTCCAACGTCTCCGCAACCGCACTGCTTTCCACACCCACAGCATGTCAGCAGGCACCGACATTTAAAGGCCTGCATCAGAGGTGCCCTGGCGCGCACTGCCGGCAGCGCCGCCGCCGTCGTTGTCGCCGCAGTGGCGGCGGCCGCCCTGGTCACCTGGCACGTACGACGGCGGCTGGCGGATTCGCCGGTGCCTCGCCGGGGTTGCTAACTGCCGGGGCCGCTAACCGCCGAGGTCGGTCAGCGGCACCGCCTCGGGCCGTTCGCACCGGCTGGCCACTTTCACCGACTGCCCCAGGGCCGCTGACTCCAGCACGGATTCCATCACCTCCAGCACGTGGAAGGCCAGCTCCCCGCCGGCCCGGGGCTCCGTACCGGCCGGACTCCGGGCGAGGTCGTGCAGGCCGTAGCCGCGGGCGGAGCCAACGTAGCCGGCTGAGACGGGAAGAACCTCCCACCCCTCGCCGCCCAGGCTGCGCAGCTTGACGTCGCCGTCGAAATGGTTGGGGTCGGGCACCACCAGCGACCCCGTTTCGCCGTGGATCTCCAGATTGGCCGACTGAGTCGCCACGGCGTCGAAGCTCATCACCAGCGTGGACAGCGCGCCGGATTCGTGCACCAGCACCCCCGTCACATGGGTGTCCGTGCTGACCGGCACGGTCTCGCCGGCGCGCGGTCCGGCGCCGATGGTCCGGGTGCCGCGCGTATGGCTCGCCGCCCCGATCACGGACACCACAGGACCCAGCAGCGTCACCAGCGCCGAGACGTAGTAGGGCCCCATGTCCAGCAGCGGACCGCCGCCGGGGACGTAGTAGAAGTCCGGCTGCGGATGCCAGCGCTCATGCCCGGGAGTCACCATCGTGGCCGTCGCCGAGATCGGCGCCCCGATCAGGCCGTCGTCGATCGCCTTGCGGGCCGTCTGGATGCCGGTTCCCAGGACCGTGTCCGGTGCGCAGCCGACGACGACGCCCGCCGCCGCTGCTGCCTCCAGCACCTTGCGTGCCTCGTCAGTCGTGGCAGCCAGGGGCTTTTCGCCGTAGACCGCCTTGCCGGCGGCGACGGCACGCAGGGCGATGTCCGCGTGGGCTGCCGGGATGGTCAGGTTGAGGACCAGGTCAACTTCCGGGTCCGCGAGCAGCTGGTCCACGCCCAGCGCCCGCACCCCCGGCTGCCCGGCCGCCACGGCCTCCGCCCGGGAGGGATCGATGTCCGCAACCGCCACCAGCTTGACGGTGGTCAGCCGCGGAAACGTGGCCAGGTAGGCGGCGATGATGTTGCCGCAGCCCACCACGCCGATCCGCAGCGGTGATTCCTGCGGTGACTCCAAGTCGGTGGTTCCTAGCGGCTGGCCCACAGCATGCCCCTTTCGATGATGGTTCGGACGTTGTTGTCCTTGAGGATCTCCACGCTGTGCCCGGGTGTGGCCACGAAGATCCGGCCTTCGCCCCACGAACGCGTCCATACCGCCGGCGAGACCACGTCCCGGTGCCACGCGTCCTTGTCCCGGGCGGGCAGCGTGGTGGTGGCCAGCACGTCGATGTAGTCGTCCGAGAGCACCCAGTACTGCTCGGTGAAAAGCTCAAAATCGCCGATCCCCGCAGTGACCGGATGCTCCGCCGCGGCCGGCAGCATGTTGACGGTGTACGTCCGGAAGTTGTCCGTGGCATCCTCGTGCAGCTCGCCGTGGTCCTTGACCGGATGGCAGGCGAACTGGCCGCCGATCAGGTGCAGGTAGTCCGAATTGTTCCGGTAGGAATCGGCAATGCCGCCGTGCCAGCCGGCCATTCCCGTGCCCGCCTCGATCGCGGCGCGGAGCCCCTCGAACTCGGCCTTTTCGATGGTGGTCATGGTGTTGCACTGCACGATCAGGTCCACGCCGGCCATGTACGCGGCGTCCGCGTACACCGCCGTCGACTCCTCCACGCGGAGGGTGAAGCCCTGTTCGCTGAGGAACGGGATGAAAAGATCCGTGGCTTCGACGGGCTGGTGTCCGTCCCAGCCGCCGCGCACCACCAAGGCGTTCTTTGTAGCAGTCATTGTTTTTGTCCTTCTCGTCCGTCCACTGAGGTCCAGCGGGAATCCTTGCCTGCGCTGTGTTCCACTGCCGCCAGCACCCGCTGCACCTGAAGGGCATCGGAGAACGACGGCGTGGGCTGGGTTCCGGCCCCGACGGCCGTCAGCAGGTCCACCACCTGGTGGGTGAAGCCGTGCTCGTAGCCGAGCCCGTGGCCCACGGGCCACCAGTTCCCGGTGTACGGGTGGTGGGCCTCCGTGACGTTAATGCGGCGGAAGCCAAGCGAATACGGGTCGGCGCCGCTGCCGCCGTCGTAGTAGTTCAGGTAGTTCATGTCCTCGAAGTCGAAGGCGATCGACCCGCGTGAGCCGTTGACCTCCAGGCGCATGGCGTTCTTCCTGCCGAGCGCCGCCCGGCTTGCCTCGAAAACGCCGATGGGGCCGCCGTCGAACCGTGCACTGAAGATCACCGCATCGTCCACGGTCACCGGACCGCGCTCGACGTCGGCACCCGCCGCGCCGCTGCCGCCGAGGCCCACGAAGTCGCCGCCTACGGGACGTTCCTTGGTGAAGGTCTCCATGATGGCCGAGACGCCCGTGATGCTCTGGCCGGTGACGAACTGGGCGGCGTCGATGCTGTGTGCGCCGATGTCGCCGAGGGCGCCGGACCCCGATTTCGCTTTGTCCATCCGCCAGGTCAGCGGAGCGTTCTCGTCCGACAACCAGTCCTGCAGGTACTGCGCGCGCACCTGGCGGATGGTTCCGAGTTTGCCGTCCCGGACCATGTTCCGGGCCAGTGCCAGGGCTGGGGTGCGCCGGTAGGAGTAACCGCACATGGCGAAAACCCCGCGGGTTGCGGCCTCGGCGGCAACCTCCGCCATTTCCTCGGCCTCCGCAACGCTGTTGGCCAGCGGCTTCTCGCACAGCACGTGCTTGCCGGCCCGCAGCGCGGCGATGGCGATCTCCGCGTGGGTGTCGCCGGGTGTGCAGATGTCCACGAGGTCGATGTCGTCGCGTTCCACCAGCGCCCGCCAGTCCGTTTCGGTGCCGGCCCAGCCCAGGCGGCGGGCGGCGGCGGCCACCCGGACGCTGTCCCGGCCGGCAAGCACACTCAGCTCGGGCACCAGCGGAAGGTCGAAGAAGCGTGGCGCCGTGCGCCACGCATGCGAGTGGGCGGCGCCCATAAAGGCGTGGCCCACCATGCCGATGCGGATCGGCGGGGCATTTGTGGCCGTAAGCGATTCGGGCGTACCCATGTGCAATTTCTCCATTGAGGTCATTTGCTGAAGCCGGCGGTGAGGCCGCTCAGCAGCTGGCGGCGGCCCACGATGTACAGGACAAGGATGGGCAGGGTGGTGAGGACCACGGAGGCCAGCACGGCGGGGATGTTCACGCTGTATTGGCCCTGGAAGGTCCAGAGCGCCAGCGGAAGCACGCGCAGTTCAGGGCTCTGCGTGAGGATCAGCGGAAGCAGGAAGCCGTTCCACACGCCCAGGCCGTTGTAGATGGCCACGGTGACGATCGCGGGCTTCACCAGCGGCAGCGCCAGCCGCCACATGGTCTGCCATTCGTTGCAGCCGTCCAGCCGCATGGACTCGAACAGTTCGTCCGGTACGTCCCGGATGAAGTTGGCCAGGATCAGCACGGTGAGCGGGATGCCGAAGGCGATGGATGGCAGGATCAGGGCCAGCAGGCTGTCGTAGAGGTTCAGCCGGATGATCAGCAGGTACACCGGGATGATGGTGGCCTGCAGCGGAATGGCCAGGCCCATCAGGAACAGGCCGTTGACGAGTTTCAGGAACTTCCCGCGGCCTCGGACAATCGCGAACGCGGCCATGAAGGAAAACAGCACCGTGGGCAGTACGGCCCCCGCCGTCACCAGCGCGCTGTTGAGGAAGTACCGCGCGAAGTCGGCTTCCAGCACCATCCGGTAGTTGTCCAGCGTGGGGTTCGACGGCGGCGCCAGCGGGTTTTCGCTGAAGTATCCCGCCTGGCTCTTGAAGCTCGTGATGACGATGTAATAGATCGGAATGATGATGACGGCGAGCCAGATCCAGCCGGCCAGGCCGCCGGGAAGGTTCAGCTTCCGGATCCGGCGGCCGAGACCGCGATTGGGCGCCGGCTCCGCGGGCTTCAGGGCCGCGGGCGTTGCTTTGGTGAGGGTGGCGCTCATGGTCAGAGTCCTTCCAGCTGGCTGCCGCCGGCGTTCTTGCCGCCCAGCCGCTGCAGCAGCAGGGCCAGGCCGAGTCCCACCACCACCAGGATGACGGCGATGACACTGGCGGGCCCCATCAGGTTGGCCCGGAATCCGGTCAGGTACATGTCCAGGGCGAGGATCCTGGTGGAGTTGCCCGGCCCGCCGGCGGTGAGCACGAAGATGAGGTCGAAGTAGGTCAGCGATCCCACCACCATGAGGGTGGAGGAGGTAATGATGGTGTATTTCAGCTGCGGCACGGTGATGTAGAAGAACTGCTTGACCCGGCCGGCGCCGTCGATCTCGGCAGCCTCGTACAGCGACTTGGGGATCTGCCGCACACCGCCCTGGTAGATCAGGGTGTGGAACGGGACAAACTGCCAGGCGATCACGAAGATCACCAGGAACAGCACCAGCTGCGGCTGTCCCAGCCAGTCCTGGGCCAGGAACGGCAGGCCCAGGCCTTCCGCCAGTCCGAAGTTGGGGTCGAGCAGCGCCTTGTAGGCGATGGCAATGGCTGCGGAGGAGAGCAGCAGCGGCAGGAAGTAGAGCACCGCCAGCACCGCCCGGTACTTCTGGCTGCCGGCCGTGAAGGTGCCCAGCAGCAGGCTGATGGGCGTCTGCACCAGCCAGGACACCACCATGATCACGAACGTCAGCCACACCGCGTTGTACATCACGGGATCGGACAGGACGGCGAGCCAGTTGTCCATCCCGGCCACGCTGATCGCGCCGATGCCGTCCCAGTTGGTGAAGCTCAGGGCAACGACGCCCAGGAGCGGAAGGACGGCGAAGACTGCGAAGAACAGCAGGGCGGGCAGGACCATCCAGCCCAGCGATCCGCGGCGGGCCTTAATGCCTGTGGTGCTGTGTTGCTCGGCAAGTTGCTGCTCCGCCGGCTCGCGGGCAGTGAGTGCTCCGGCGCTCATTTCCCAAGCGTCGCATTCATGTTTTCGGCGAACTGCGCCGGGGTTATGGACTTGAGGAACAGCTGGTCGATGTTGCTCAGCAGCGCCTCGGCGGCGGTGGGGCTCAGGGCCTGGTCCCAGGACTGCTGCAGGCTGGGCGCGTTCTTGCTCAGCGTGTACACGTACTTCAGGAAGTCCTTGTCCTCGCTGGAGGCGAGCTTGTCCTCGATGCCCTGCACGATGGGCACTGCACCGGAGGAAATGTACGCGGTGATCTCGTCCGTGGTCAGCAGGCCGTCCTTGAAGAACTTCTTGGCGGCCTCCTTTTCAGCGTCGCTGGCCTTGGCGGAGATGGACAGGTACTGGGCGGGGTTGCCCACGGTGTTCAGCGGATCACCCTTGCCGCCGCTGACGGCGGGGAAGTCGAACCAGCCGAGCTTTCCGTCCTTCACGAACGTGCCGCCGTCGTGCTTCATGCCTCCATAGGTCCAGGCCCCGTGCAACATCATGGCTGCCTTGCCGGTAAACAGGAGTGCCTGGTCCGCGTTGCTGTCCGCCGTGATGGAGGAGAAGCCCTTGATGAAGCCGTTGGCGGACACCAGTTCCTGGATCTTGGCACAGGTTTCCAGCACTGCCGGATCGGACCAGGCCTTGGCCTTGCCGTCGAAGATCGCCTGGAAGACTTCCGGGCCGCCGATCCGGTCCAGCAGGTATTCCAGCCACATCATGGACGTCCAGCGCGACTGGCCGCCGAGCGACAACGGGGCCACGCCCATGTCATTGAAGGTCTTGGTCAAGGCCATCAGCTCGTCCCAGGTCTTGGGCGGCTGGGCGTTGGCCTTCGCGAAGAGTTCCTTGTTGTAGTAGAAGACAATCGGCGCCACGGTCTGCGTGGGCACGGCATAGATTTTTCCGTCAACGGTGGCCGCACCAAAGGAGGACGGGAAGAGCTTGGCCTTGACGTCGGGATTGGCATCGAACCAGCCGGTGAGGTCTTCCACCTGGCCCGCCTGCGCGTAGGTCTTCAGCGTTCCGCCGCCCCAGCCGTAGATGATGGTGGGCGCCTGGCCCGCGCCGATGGCCGTTTTGATCTTGGTCTTGTAGGCATCGTTCTGGAAAACGGTGGCGACGATCTTGGAATCCGGGTTGGCTGCGTTGAAAGCATCCAGGCTCTTTTTCCGGATGGACTCGTTGGGTTCTCCGGTCAGGGACCAGAACGTGGCGCCGCCTGCCGGTGCCGTGCCGGGGCCCGAGGTGCCGCAGGCGGTCACCGTCCAGGCTGCCAGGGGAGTGAGGGCTGCAAGGGCAAGGAATGACCTGCGTGAGGAAAGACGTGATTCCATTCTGATCTCCATTGAAAAGAGCCGCGGCATTGCGGCGCTGGTGGCGGTGCCGCCCGGGGCGGGCGGTACCAGCAATGAACAGAGGCTTTCGAAATATTTCGCAACTAATTCGTTGACTGAGATAGAAGTTAGCGCCGTTTACGCCTCAGCGTCAAGGGTTGTTGCCCAAATATTGACGGCCATGCCACGGCTGGTGCAGACTTCTGCTACCGAAATTTTTCGAGAAAGTTGCTTTGATGCCTGCAAAGACACCGAAGGCCAAGCTGAACCTGGCCGACGTCGCGGCGCTGGCCGGGGTGTCCGCTCCCACCGTTTCCAAGGTCATCAACGGCCGCGACGACGTTGCCGAGGCAACGCGCGTCCGCGTCCAGAAGGCCCTCGTGAAGCTTGGCTACGAGTCGCCGATGCAGCGCAGGGTCAGGTCCGCCGGCCCTGTCCTCGTCGACCTGGTCTTTGACGGGCTGGACAGTTCGTACTCCCTGGAAGTGATGTCCGGGATCGTGGCCTGCGCCGCGGAGGAAGGTGTGGAGGTGGTCCTGAGCAGCGTGACTCCGGACAAACTCAAGAACACGGACCATGAGCAGTGGTCCCAGCGGCTTTTCGACGCCGGCCGCAAGGGCCTCATCCTGGTGACCTCCGAAATCACTCCCGTCCAGCTGGAATCCTTCCGGCGCCGGAGCATTCCGGTGGTGGTGATCGACCCGCTTAATCCTCCCCGTTCCGGCTTTGTCAGCGTCGGCGCCACCAACTGGGCGGGCGGCAAGGAAGCCGCAGAGCACCTGATCGCCCTGGGCCACACGAAGATTGCCTTCCTGGGCGGCCCGGAAGCCGCGGAATGCAGCGTTGCCCGGCTCCACGGCTACCTGGCGGCCCTGCGTGCCAACAACATTCCGGCCAATCCGGACTACATTGTGTCCGGCCAGTTCCAGCGCTACTTCGGCGTCGCCGGTGCACGCCGGCTGTTCGCCCTTGCGGACAGGCCCACCGCCATATTTGCCGGCAACGACGCGATAGCGCTGGGTGTCCTGGACGAAGCACGCGCGCAGGGGATCAGCGTCCCCGGGGACCTGAGCCTGGTGGGCTTCGACGGGACCGACATCACTGAACAATCCGTGCCACGACTGACATCCGTGGCCCAGCCGCTGCAGGAGATGGGGCGCACGGCGCTCCGGTCCATCCTGCGGCTGGCCAACGGGGAAGCGCTGGAGTCAACCCATGTTGAACTGGCCACCCAGCTGGTGGTCAGGGACTCCACGGCAGCGCCCGCCGGCTGATTTCTTCCCGCAGCGTGCCGAACATTACACCACTTCGACTTAGTTCGTTGTGGTGTATCGGGAATAAGGGTGCGATGGTGTAGGTTGCATTCCCGTCAGGGCAAGAACATCAGAAAAGAGAAACACCCAAAGTGGCAACCGATTACGACGAAGTACGATCCGACGTCAAGGAATCCCAGGAGAACTCCCTGGAGGCGCTCCAGTCCGCCAACGCACCCGACGCGCGAAGCGTTGTCCGGGAACTGGATGAGACCGACGCACTGGACGACGGCATGGTCCCCGGCGGGGAGTTCGTCGCCGAGGAACTGGTGGTCCAGGTCATCCCCCAGGCGCAGGATGAATTCACCTGCTACTCCTGCTTCCTGGTCCGGCACCGGTCCCAGATCGCCCGCGAAAAGAACGGTCACGCGTATTGCGTTGATTGCGAAGGCTAAGGGCCGCCACGCCGTCTCCCGCTGCCCCTGAACCGGGAGACGGGCCCCTGAAATCTCACGGAAACGTGACCGGCCTACTGTTGTCACAAAGCAGTACGTTGAAGGGATTCCGATGCACCTGATGCCCCGTGAGCAGGAAAAGCTCATGATCGTGGTCGCTGCCGACCTTGCCCGGCGCCGCCAGGCCCGCGGCCTGAAGCTGAACTTTCCGGAATCCGTGGCGATCATCAGCTACGAACTGATCGAGGGTGCCCGGGACGGCCGCACGGTCGCTGACCTCATGAGTTACGGCACCACGCTGCTGACCCGCGACGACGTGATGGAGGGCGTGCCGGAAATGATCCATGACGTCCAGATCGAGGCCACATTTCCGGACGGCACCAAGCTCGTCACCGTCCACGATCCGATCCGCTAAGGGGCAGGCGATGATTCCAGGTGAGTACGTTCTCGGTTCAGGGCCCGTAGTGGTGAACGCCGGACGCGAGGCGGTGGACGTCGTCGTGGTTAACACCGGTGACCGGCCCGTGCAGGTGGGCTCGCACTACCACTTCGCCGAAGCGAATGCCGCCCTTGAGTTTGACCGCCAGGCCGCCTACGGCCGGCGGTTGGACATCCCGGCCGGCACTGCGGCCAGGTTTGAACCGGGGGACAGCAAGACCGTCCGGCTGATCGAACTGGCCGGCAGCCGCGAGGTGTACGGCCTCAGCAACGCAGTGAACGGCAAGCTGGCCACCGCTGATCCCGGAGCAGGAAAGGGGGACGCCAAGTGAGCTTCGAACTGACCCGCAGGCAGTACGCGGACCTGTACGGCCCGACGACGGGCGACGCCATCCGCCTTGCGGACACTGAACTTTTCCTGGAGATCGAAAAAGACCTCACCGTGTACGGCGAGGAAGTGGTCTTCGGCGGCGGCAAGGTGATCCGCGACGGCATGGGCCAGAACGGCCAGGTGACCCGGGAAGAAGACGTCCCGGACACCGTCATCACCAACGCCGTCATCCTGGACTACACCGGCATCTACAAGGCCGACGTCGCGCTCAGGGACGGCCACATCTTCAAGATCGGCAAGGCGGGCAACCCGCAGATCACCGACGGCGTGGACATCGTCATCGGCGCCAGCACCGAAATCATCGCCGGAGAGCGGAAGATCCTCACGGCCGGCGGCGTGGACACGCACATCCATTTCATCTCCCCGGACCAGGTGCCTACTGCCCTCGCCAGCGGAGTGACCACCATGGTGGGCGGCGGAACCGGGCCGGCCGAAGGCACCAAGGCCACCACCGTCACCCCAGGGAAATGGCACATCCAGCGGATGCTCCAGGCCGCCGAAGGAATGCCCATCAACATCGGCCTCTTCGGCAAGGGGCACGCCTCCGCCGTCGAACCGCTGGCCGAGCAGATCCGGGCCGGTGCCATCGGGCTCAAGGTCCACGAGGACTGGGGATCCACCACCTCGTCCATCGACAACTCCCTGAAAGTGGCGGACGAATACGACGTCCAGGTGGCCATCCACACCGACACCCTCAACGAGTGCGGCTTCGTGGAGGACACCATCCGGGCCATCGGCGGCCGGGTGATCCACACCTTCCACACCGAGGGAGCCGGCGGCGGACACGCCCCGGACATTATCAAGATCGCCGGGCTCCCGAACGTCCTGCCCGCCTCCACCAACCCCACCCTGCCGTACACGCGCAACACCATCGAAGAGCACCTGGACATGCTGATGGTGTGCCACCACCTCAACCCGGACATCCCGGAAGACGTGGCGTTCGCCGATTCCCGCATCCGCGCAGAAACCATCGCCGCCGAGGACGTCCTGCAGGACATGGGCATCTTCGCCATCACCTCCTCCGACTCCCAGGCCATGGGCCGGGTGGGTGAGGTGATCACCCGCACCTGGCAGGTGGCGGACAAGATGAAGAAGCAGCGCGGCGTCCTGAAGGACCCTGCCGGCGGTGCTCATGGCGCTCCCAACGGCTCCGGTTCGGACAGCGACAACTTCCGGCTCAAGCGCTACGTGGCGAAGTACACCATCAACGCCGCCATCGCCCAGGGCATGGCCGACTCCATCGGCTCCGTCGAGGAAGGCAAGTTCGCTGACCTGGTGCTCTGGGATCCTGCGTTCTTTGGGGTCAAACCGGAGCTGGTGCTCAAGGGCGGGCAGATCGCCTACGCGCTGATGGGCGACGCCAACGCCTCCATCCCCACGCCGCAGCCGCGGACGATGCGCCCGATGTTCGCCGCATTCGGCAAAGCCGTGCAGCAGTCCTCCATCACCTTCCTGTCCCAGGCCGCCATCGACGCCGGGGTGCCGGCGGAGCTGGGCCTGCAGAAGGTGATCCGGCCGGTCTCGGGGATCCGCACGCTGTCCAAGGCAGACCTCAAGTTCAACGACGCCACGCCGGACATCCAGGTGGACCCGGAAACGTACCAGGTGACGGTGGACGGCGAGGACGTGACCTGCGAACCGGCGGACGTGCTGCCCATGGCCCAGCGCTACTTCCTCTTCTAACCTCCCGAGCACCGGAGCACCCCGTGATTATCGAAAAGATCCTCGGCAACCTGCACGACCTCCCTGCCGCTGAAACCGCAGCCTTCGCCGGGCTGCACCGGGAGAAGGTGGTGCTGCCCAGCACCCAGCTGGTCAAGCGGATCCAGCGCGTCACCACGGACCACGGCAAGGAGCTCGGCATCCGGCTGCCGTCCGGTTCCGGGGACCTCCGCGACGGCGACATCCTGCACGTGGCCGAAACCAACCTGATCGTGGTGTCCGTGCTGCCCACCGACGTCCTGGTGGTGGCTCCCCGGACCATCCACGAAATGGGCGTGGTGGCGCACTCGCTCGGAAACCGGCACCTGCAGGCCCAGTTCTTCGACGCCGCCTCCGAGTACGCGGCAGAGGTGATGGTGTGCCAGTACGACCACACCGTGGAGGACTACCTCAAGCACGTCGGAGTGCCCTACGACCGCCAGGAACGCGTGATGCCTGTTCCCTTCCGCCATGCCGAACACTCGCACTGAGGCGGTGGCCGTGGCCGGAGGCTATCAGCTCGCCCTGCAGCAGCTGACCGACTCCGCCCTGCCCACCGGGGCGTTTGCGCACTCGCTGGGGTTCGAGACCTACATCGAGCGCGGCCTGGTCCATGATGAGGGGTCCTTCGGGGTGTGGCTGTCCGCGTTCATCGGGCAGCAGCTCACGTACTCCGACGGCCTGGCCATCAGGTTCCTCTATGACGGCGTTCCCGTTGCTGAGCTGGATGCGCTGCTGACTGCGCAGCTCCTGCCGCGGCAGCTGCGGGAGGCGAGCACCAAGATGGGCACCCGGCTGCTGGAGATCGGTTCCGAGGTCTTCCCGTCAGGCGAGCTGGCAGAGTACCGCAGTCTGGTGACCACCGGCCGGGCCGCCGGCCATCAGCCGCTGGCGTTCGCCGTCGTCGCCCGTTCCCTGGGTGTGCCGCTCACCGAAGCGCTCGCCGCCTACCTTTTCGCTGCCGTCACCTCACTGACCCAGAACGCCGTCCGCGCCATTCCGCTGGGGCAGAACGCCGGCCAGCGCCTGCTGCGGAAAGCGTCCGACGACGTCGCTGCCGCGGTCGGGCGGGTGGGGCCCCTGACGCCGGACGACTTCGGGGCCGTCAGCCCCGGACTGGAAGTTTCGCAGATGCGGCACGAGCGTCAACGCGCCCGTATGTTCATGAGCTAGCAGGAGGACACCATGACTGAACCCATCAAGATCGGCATCGGCGGACCGGTCGGCGCCGGCAAGACCCAGCTCGTGGAGCGGCTCACCCGCCACATGAGCCGCGAGATCTCCATGGCCGCCATCACCAACGACATCTACACGATCGAGGACGCCAAGATCCTGGCCGCCAACGGCATCCTGCCCGAGGACCGGATCATCGGAGTCGAAACCGGCGGCTGCCCGCACACAGCCATCCGCGAGGACACGTCGATGAACACCGCGGCAATCGAAGAACTCAAGAAGCGCCACCCGGACCTGCAGGTCATCTTCGTGGAGTCCGGCGGCGACAACCTGTCGGCCACGTTCAGCCCGGAGCTCGTCGATTTTTCGATCTACATCATCGATGTTGCGCAGGGCGAGAAGATCCCGCGCAAGGCCGGCCAGGGCATGATCAAGTCCGACCTCTTCATCATCAACAAGACGGACCTCGCCCCGCACGTCGGTGCGGACTTGTCCGTGATGGAACGGGACTCCAAGGAGTTCAGGGGCGAGAAGCCGTTCTGCTTCACGAACCTGAAGACGGACGAAGGCCTCGATGCAGTCATCGAATGGGTGCGGCGCGACGTCCTGATGCTCGACCTGGCCCAATGACGGCTGTTGGACTGGGGCCGGCGGCTTCGGGATTCCGACAGGCTCAATCACCGAACCCGTCGGTTGAGCCCGTCGAAACCCCGATGGGGGAGCTCGAGCTCGTCGTCGCCGTGCGGGGTGGACGGTCCGTGGCCGCGCATCAATACCATCGGGGCGCCTTGCGGATCTTGCGGCCGCACTATCTCGATGACTCGGGGCAGGTCTGCTACGTCATCGTCAACCCTGGCGGGGCGTATCTGGGGGCCGACCTCTACGTCATCGACGTGGAGGTGGGTGACGGGGCCAAGCTGCTGCTGACCACGCAGTCCGCCACGAAGATCTACCGGACCCCGGGGTCGTTCGCCGAGCAGCGCATGACCCTTCGGCTGGGGGAAGGGGCACAGCTGGAGCTGGCCCCGGACCAGCTGATCGCATACCGCGAGGCCAGCTACCGGCAGAACACGCACATCACCGTGCGGCCGACGTCGAGCCTGGTCATGGCTGAAGTGGTGACGCCGGGATGGTCGCCGGACGGGGCATCGTTCCGGTACGAGGAACTGCGGCTCCGCAACGAGATCAACGTGGAGACACCGGCCGGCACCACAATGCTGGCGCTCGACAACCTGCTGATCCGGCCGCCCCTCAACGACGTCACCGGCATGGGATTCATGGAAGGCTTCAGCCACCTGGGCTCGCTGGTGGTGGTGGACGCCCGGGTGGACCAGGCGCTCGCCGACGAGTTCCACGCGCTCACTGCCGGGCACGACGCCTATACCGGGGTGTCCCTGACCGCGTGCGTGGGCGGGACCACCGGCCTGGTGCTGCGGTCGCTGTCCAACTCCACGGAGGAACTCAACCGGCTGCTGGGCACCTGCACTGCCCTGCTGCGTGAACGCTGGTACGGGCAGTCACCCCTAAACCTGAGGAAGTACTGATGACCACGCTCAGCGAGTTCGCCGCGATGTACCGGGAGCGGGAGCAACTGCCGCTCCGGACCCGACTGCTGTTCGCACTGGGTGCGGTGGCCGCTTTGCATCTTGCCGCCGTCGTCCTGTTGCTTGTCAGTTCGGCGGGTGCCGCGCAACCGCTGGCGCTCGGACTGGTTCTCACCGCCTACCTGGCGGGCATCAAGCACAGCTACGACTGGGACCATATCGCCGCGATCGACAATTCGACGCGGAAGTTCGTGGCCCAGCACAAGGATCCGGTGAGTGTGGGGTTCGCCTTCAGCCTGGGCCACAGCTCGGTGGTGATCCTGGCCGGAGTCCTGGTGGTGTGCGGCGCCGCGATGGTGGGCCAGTTCATGGAGGACGGCACCACCGGAAACCTGGTCCTGGGGCTGATCGGCAGCGGCGTCTCCGGGCTGTTCCTGCTGGCCATGGGCCTGTTCAACGGCTCGGCGTTCCTGCGGGCCGCGCGGGCGTACCGGAACGTGCAGGGCGGCGGAGAGCTGCAGGACGGAGACCTTGAGGCCCAGGGATTCGTGGCACGGCTGCTGGCCAAACCGCTGTCCAGGGTGCAGCGGCCGCGGAACATCTACGTGATCGGCTTCCTGTTCGGGCTGGGCTTCGATACCGCCACCACCATCGGGCTTTTGGTGATGACGACGGCGGCGTCCCTCGCCGGGGTCTCCCCGCTGGCCCTGCTGGCGCTGCCGCTGGCCTTCACGGCTGCCATGACGCTGTGCGACACGGTCAATGGTGTGGCCATGATGCGCATGTACCGGTCAGCCATCCACCATCCGCAGCGGAAGCTCGGTTTCAACGCCCTGGTCACCGGTATCTCCGCCGTGTCCGCCCTGTTCATTTCGGCCATTACGCTGGGCGGATTCTTCAATGCGGCCTTTGGCCTGGAAGATCCCCTCACCACCTGGCTGGGCGCGGTGGACCTGGGCGAGGCCGGCCTGCTGTTGGTCGCGGTGCTGGTGGCGGTGTGGGGTGGTGCCGCGTGGCGGGGGCGGTTGAAGGGCCGGTCCCTAGCCGCCTAGGGCGTCTAGTCCTGCCCTCTCTGGGCGAGCCGCTGTAGTTGCCAACGATGCACGTCGGGCAGCCAATCCAACGGGGCCGATGGACCGACCCGCGGGTCGTCGGTAATACCGCCCCGCAGGTCCTGAATATAGGCGCGGTCCTGTTCGATTCGTGCTCGCAGCTGCCCGGCTCCGCCGACTGAGCCGTGACCGGGGATGACGGCATCAACGTCGTCGGCCACGCTCTCGAGCAGACGCAGCGCTGCAAGGTAGTCCTCGACCGGATTCGCGGCCTCCAGGTCGAGGAACGGCATCAGGGTGTCAGAAAGCATGTCACCGGCGACGAGGACGCGGCTCTCCTCGATCAGCAGCGCCGCATGGCCCGGGGCGTGGGCCCGATGCTCGATGATGCGGACTTTGGGGCCGTCCCAAGGAATTTGCGCAGCTTCGGCGGGCAGGCCGGTGATGAGACCGAGCATATCCATCGGGATCGCGTCGGCGTACTCCGGCGGTAGCCCCTCGGCTACGCGGGCCTCCCAATCCGCGTGCGACAGCAGATCCTGGATGGAGGCCGCGCAGCGGGCTGTACCGTAACGGGGCGCGCCGCCGAAGTTCGCGTGCCAGAGCACGTGGTCCCAATGAGGATGCGTCGAGAAGCCTGCCGCGACGGGCTGGCCCAACTCGCGAAGGTCGTTCGCGAGGGCCGCCATTTCGTCGCCTGTTATACCGGGGTCGATGAGCAACACGCCGTCCCGGCCCTGCACGACAACGGAATTGCTCTGGATGAACCCGCTCTCCTGAACGAGGACGCCCGCAGCGACTTGCTTCAGCATGAAATGCCTTCCGCTTGTGGTTTTCAACCGCTTGCTTGGGACGGTATTACCTGGCGGTAGTCGATGACAAGCACCCTGGATCGTCTTCGGAGACCGGGGCTGATTGACCGATGACGCGGGCAGGACCGGGTGGGAGGATAGGACGCATGGAACTGCACATCACAGGGGACCCCGCGGCGGACAAACTACTCAGCGACGACGCGTTTGCGCTGCTCACCGGCATGCTGCTCGACCAGCAGGTGACCATGGAATCGGCATTTGCCGGTCCTGAAAAGATCCGGACGCGCATCGGCTCCATCGACCCTGCGGCGATCGCCGGGTACAACCCCCAGGACTTCGTCGAGATGTTCAAGGAACGCCCCGCCGTCCACCGGTTCCCCGGGTCCATGGCCGGACGTGTCCAGGCCCTCGCGGAAACGGTGCACCAGGACTGGAACGGGGACGCCACGGCCATCTGGACGCAGGGCGATCCCGACGGCCCGGAGGTGCTGCGCCGGCTGATGGCCCTGCCGGGATTCGGCGAGCAGAAGGCAAAGATCTTCCTGGCGCTGCTGGGGAAGCAGTGCGGACTCCAGGCAGAAGGCTGGCGCGAGGCCGCCGGACACTACGGTGAGCAGGACTCGTACCTGTCCGTGGCCGACATCGTGGATCCGGAGTCGCTGACCAAGGTGCGCGCCAGCAAGCAGGCGGCCAAGGCCGCCGCCAAGGCTGCGAAGTCCGCCGGGGACTGACGGCCACGGCGCCGTAAGGCTCCAGGTCGGGAAGGCTACTAGTGGGGAAGTCAGCTACGTGAGAGGCGGGGACCGTGAGTGAGCAGCCTGCAGGTAAGTTCGCCTCCCTCTGGGCGGCCACGAGTGCATCCACGAGATACGACGCCCTCGATGAGGTCATTGACGTCGATGTGGCCGTGATCGGTGGCGGGATCGCGGGCCTCACCGCTGCGCTGGCCCTGAAGCAGGCGGGCCAGACGGTGGCCGTGCTCGAAGCGGCCCGGGTGGGCACCGGAGTCACCGGGAACACCACCGGCAAGGTCACGTCCCTGCACCGGCTGGCGTACACCGAACTTGCTGGCCGTCACGGCACCGAGGCGGCCGGCCTTTACGGGCAAGCCAACGAAGCCGCGATTGAACACGTGGCCGGAACGGTGGGCGCGGAGCGAATCGACTGCGGCTTCCGGCGGGTCTCCAACTACACCTACGCGGAATCGGAGGATGCCCTCGCCCTGGTCCGGAAAGAAGCGGCGCTCGCCGGCAGGCTGGGCCTTCCCGCGTCCTTCACCACGGATGTGCCGCTGACGTTCGCGGTCATGGGCGGGGTCCGCTTCGATAATCAGGCGCAAATCCACGCACTCAGGTACGTGCAGGGCTTGGCCCGGGCAGTGGACGGGGACGGCAGCTTCGTCTTCGAGGACTCACCCGCGACGGGTTTCCGGGACGGAACGCCGGCCGTGGTGGGGACGGAGCAGGGCTCGGTCCGCGCGAAGGAAATCATTGTCGCCACCAATATGCCGTTCGGGGACACCGGATTCTTCGCCGAGCGATGCTATGCGCACCGCTCGTACATCGTTGCTGCCCGCAGCGGCGCGGCCCCTTTGGATTCCACTTTCGTCAGTGTGGACGAGCCGATGCGCTCCATCCTGACAACCGACGTCGACGGCGTCAGTTATGTTCTGGCCGGCGGCGAAGGGCACCCCGCCTCGGAGCAGGTTGACTCTGCCCAACGCTTCGGCAGGCTCGCCGCCTTTGCGCGGGACCGTCTGGGCGCCGGAGAGATCGCCTTCCGCTGGTCCACCCAGGACGCCATGCCCGCCGACGGGCTGCCGTACGTCGGGCGCCTGTCGCCGGACTTCCGGCATGTCCACGTGATCACCGGACTGCGCAAATGGGGGCTGACCAACGGAACCGCGGCCGCACTGATCCTCCGGGACCTTCTCTGCGGCCGCACCAACCCGTGGGCGGCTTTGTTTGACAGCACCAGGGCCGTCCGCGCACAAGGCGCCGTGCAGCCGAAGGTAACTCCCCCGAAGGCACCGGCTGTACCGTCCGGGATCGCTCCAGGTCAAGGAAGGGTCGTGGACGTGGAGGGTGCAAAGACTGCCGTCTACGTCAGTTCTGCGGGCGGCGTCAGGGCCGTTTCGGCCGTTTGCACGCACCTGGGCTGCACCGTCGAGTTCAACGCGGCCGAGGTGACGTGGGACTGCCCGTGCCACGGCTCCCGGTTCAGCACCGACGGCACCGTGATCCAGGGACCCGCCACCCGGAACCTCGCGGCCAGCCCGGCCCCGGCCGACCTGAGCTGAGCCCGGCCCGACGGACCCGGAGCCGCGGAACCAGCCCTTGAACGCGCCCTCCGACGGCGTTGCCCCATGGTGTTGCCCCGGCGTTGCCCCGGCGTTGCCCTGCGGCGTTACACGGCCAGCTTGGCCCGGAGTCCGCCAATGATCACGTCCAGGCCGAAGTCGAAGCCGAATGTCCTGGCTGCCGCCCGGGTTCTGGCCACGTTCGTGGACGGACGGGCGCAGCACCTGAGGGTCACGCCTGGGCCAGGTGCCGCACTCCGGCGCTGGCCTCGGCTTTGAACCCGAGGTTTCGGGAGACCGCCCTGGCCGTGGCCTGGACTGCCGGCGCCAGCACGTTCGGGGGAGTGGCGCCGTCGGGAACAACGATGGAAAGTGCGGCGGCAACGGCCCCCTGGGCGTCGAAAATGGGCGAGGCCACGGACACGGTCCGGGACGGCGCCGACCTCCTGATCATGGCCACGCCCGTGCGGCGCACGTCCGAAAGCGTGCGTCGGAGCTGGCCCTCCGGCATGGCGTCCACGCCGGCCTCCACGTCAGCGGGCTGCCGGATCACAGCGTCCTGAAAGGCCGTGTCCGCGCCGGCGAGAAGAACCAGGCCGACGGCCGTGGATCGGAGCGGCGCCCGGCCGCCCACCCGGTAAGCCACCTCCGTGGCCTCCTTCGAGGACAGCCGCTCGATGAGCACCGCCTCGTTCCCGTCGCGCACTGCAAGCAGAACGTGGTGGCGCGTCACTTCGAAGAGGTCCTCAAGGTAGGGCAACGCAATCTCCCGCACGCCGTGGCCGCGGGGCGACAGTGACGCGACTTCCCAGAGCCGCACGCCCACCACGTACCGCCCGTCGTCGAGCCTTTCCAGCGCACCCCATGCCACCAGCCGGGCGATGAGCCGCAGCGCCGTTGGCGCCGGCATGTCCGCGTACCTGGCCATTTCGGAAAGCGTCAACGCACGACGCCGGTCAGTGAAGACCGCGAGGAGGCTGAGGGCACGGTCAATGACCGGTTCGCCCTGCTTCGGCCGCTTGCCGCGGGCGGGAGCCGGGACCTCAGCAGAGGGGAGAGCCTGCCCGGCGAGGTCCGGATTCCTGTCCGGGACTGCTGTCATCTCACACCGTTCCTTCTTCGTCGCCAGTGACCCCCACCACAATAGTGTTTCATCCAATGAAACTCCCAGCCGGTGCTTCATGGTCTCCGCACTCATCGGGTGGGGCGTCACCTGCGCCGTTTCAGGCGGACGCGGTTCAGACGGACTGCGCGACGCTGGTTCGGGCCAGGCTGCCGAGGAACCGGGCGCTCTCCTTTGGCGTCCGTTCCTGTGTGGCCCGGTCCACCGCGATGAGGCCAAATTTCGGGCCGTAGCCAAAGATCCACTCGAAGTTGTCGAAGGCCGTCCAGGCGATGTAGCCGCGGACGTCGATGCCGTCGGCCAGGCAGGACTCCACGCCGGCTACAGCAGTGCGGAGGTACGCGAGCCGCTGGGAGTCGTCGTCGGTGGAGAGGCCGTTCTCCGTGACGATGACCGGGATGCCCGCGACGCGGGCCGCCTCGCGGATGGTCGCTTCCAGGGCCTCGGGGTAGATTTCCTCGCCCATCTGGTTGGTCTCGGCACCCTCGGGGGCGGTCATGACGCCGTCCGGCCCGAACACCGTCCGGCCGTACGTCTGGATTCCCACGAAGTCGTCTCCGCGGGACGCCTGGAGGAACCGTTCGTTGACGTCGCGGCGGATCCTGTCCGCCCGGTCCTGGCCTCCTTCGGCTGCCTGGATGTCTGTGTTGGCCAGGGTCCACCCGACCGGGAGTTCCGGCCGGATCGCCTTGATGGCGGCCGTGCCCGCTCGGTGTGCCGCGAGCTTGATGTCGAAGCCGGCCTCGGACACCGTGAACTGGAAGGGCGCCACGCGGCTTGCGTCGATGCCGAGCCGGTCCGCGGCTGCCGCCCACAGCGGGACGTCCGCCCGGCGCTCCGGGGCCTCGCCGCCCAGGCCAAGTTCCTTGAGCAGCCACGGCAGGTTGGGTTCGTTGAGGGTGCAGGCGACGCCGATGAGATCGCCCAGGTGCCGCATGGCGCGGTCGCAGTAGCGGGCGAAGAGTTCGGGGGTGCGGGCGTCCTCCCAGCCGCCGGCTGCCAGCAGCCACAGGGGCGAGGTGAAGTGGTGGAACGTGACCACCGGGGTGAGTCCGTGCTCATGGCAGGCCTCAAGCATGCGGCGGTAATGGTTGAGTTCCGCCACCGAGAAGTGGCCTTCCTCGGGCTCGATGCGTGCCCACTCCAGCGAGAAACGGTAGCTGGTGAACCCCAGGCCGGCGATCAGGGCGATGTCCTCGCGGTACCGGTGGTAGTGGTCGACGGCGTCCCCGGACGGTTCGGCGAAGATCGTTCCGGGGAGCCTCTCCAGGAACCAGCAGTCACTGTTGACGTTGTTTCCTTCGACCTGGTGGGCTGCGGTGGCGACGCCCCAGAGGAAATCCTGCGGGAAGGCAAAAGAGTCGGTCATCTGGTTCCTTTCGATGCGAGCCCCAAGCGACTGTGCAGGGGGCTGACTGTCCATCCTCGGCGCTCAATGCCGCGCCAGGGGCAGTTGATTTCATTGGTTGAAAGACTCCTCGCCGGGGCTGCCGGCCTTCCGGGCGCCGGTCGTGACGCCCGCCACAGAAGTATTTCAATCAATGAAATCCTCGTGTCTCCATCAAACAGCGCGCGCTGATGCTTGAGGGGAGCCGGCCACACGCCTGGCCCCCATAACTGCTTCCTCCGTTGTCACATCAGAATGCAAAGGCGCACTACATGAAACTTCTGAACTCCACTGTACGAGCGAGCTCCGCCGTCCTGGCCGGAGCGCTCCTCCTGGGATCGTTGACTGCCTGCGGCGGCTCGAGCCAGGCAACTGCCAAAGCGGACACCAGCACCCTGACGCTCGCCATCGATAGCGACTCGGCATCGTTCGGATTTGATCCGCTCCGTGTTTCAGCGGCCCAGCGGCAGTTCTTCGAGGGCCTCTACGACAGCCTGATGACCCTCCAGCCGGACGGCTCCGCAGGACCGGGACTTGCCAAGGAGTTCAGCTACAACGCAGACAACACCGTCCTGACACTGACGCTCAAGGACGGCGTGACGTTCACGGACGGGTCAAAGCTCGACGCCGACCTGGTCAAGGCAAACCTGGACCGCCGGTCCGACCCCGCGCTGAGCGCATACTCCGCAGTCGCCAAGGGCGGCGCCCAGGAGATCACTTCCGTTGACGTCGTTAGCCCCACGCAGGTCTCCCTCACGTTCGCGAAGGCGCAGCCAGGGTTCGAGAAGAACCTGGCCTCCACCACCGGCGTGATCGTTGGCAAGACCGGCGTCACCGACACCGCGAGCCTGGCCGCAACCCCGGACGGCTCCGGTCCCTACACCTTGGATCCTTCCACGGTGAAGGGCAACAAGTACGTGCTGGTAAAGAACGACAAGAGCGCGGACGCGTCGAAATATGCCTTCACCAAGGTCATCTTCAGCGTCATCCAGGATCCCCAGGCGCGTGCCAACGCCCTCGTCTCCGGCCAGGCCGACGTCGCCATGCTGACCTCATCTACCGTTGACTTCGCGAAATCCAAGGGTGTTGGGGTGTCCCAGATCGGCGGCACGGTCAACACCATGATTTCCTTCGACAAGACCGGCAAGACAGCCCCGGCCTTCGCCAGCGAAAAGGTGCGCCAGGCCATCCAGCACGCCATCAACCGCAAGGCCCTGGTGGATGCCCTGCACAAGGGTGATATCCCCGCGTGGAATGCCCTGCCCAAGGATTCCGCAGGTTTCAGCCAGGACCTGGAGACCGCGTTCGCCTACGATCCGGCGAAGGCCAAGAGCCTGCTGGCCGAAGCCGGCTTTGCGAACGGGTTCGAATTCACCATCATCGCCAGCGCCCAGACCCAGACGGACCTGCAGGCAGTCCAGAAGGACCTTGCCGCCGTCGGAATCACCATGAACGTCAAGATGGCCGCCTCCACGGATGAAGCGTTTGCCGCGGTGGCAACCACTCCGCTGGGCTACGCACCGCTGAACTGGGACAACCCGGTGGGCGTGATGTACGGAGCGATCCTCAACGGATTCACGAACGTGCAGAAGGCCACCGACGACCAGTTGAGCGCCGCCACCGGCGAGGCTGCGGCCGCGAAGGATGATGCCGCGAGCAAGGCTGCGCTGACCAAACTGAACACCCGGTTGGTGGAATCCGGCTGGATGATCCCGCTCTATGAAGCACTGACTAACCAGGGCTACAACACCAAGAAAATCAAGCAGGTGGAGTTCGCCGGTACCAACGCGTACCCGCTGCTCTCGTCCTACGCACCGGCCAGCTAACACCCGAACCTGCCGATTACCGGCTCTGCCGGGGTGCCCGCGCGCAACGGAGGGCACCCCGGCAGATCCTGACCGATGGAGGTCACCATGGCACTATTCATTACCAAGCGCCTGCTGATGGCGCTCGCCACCGTGCTGGTGGTCGCGGTGCTGGCATTCCTGCTGGTGCACGCAATGCCCGGCAGTCCCGGAGCGGTTTCGCTCGGGGCCGGAGCTTCCCAGGATGCGATTGATGAGGTGAACCGGCGTCTTGGGTGGAACGATCCGCTTCTGGTCCAGTTCTTCCGCTGGCTGGGTGACGCGGTCCAGGGCAATCTCGGTGTCTCCCTCATCGATGGCCGCTCCGTGTCCGCTGACCTGGCCAACAGGCTCCCGGTGACCGCGTCGCTCGCGGCAGGCGCGACTGTCCTGAGCGCTGTGCTGGGCATCCTCCTCGGCGTGACCGCCGCTGTGCGCGGCGGCTTCCTGGATCAGGCCATTGGAGGCTTTGTCGGGCTCCTTGTGGCTCTGCCCGCGTTCTGGATCGGCATCATCTTTGTGTACCTCTTCGCCGTCCAGTCCTCGGTCTTTCCCGCCACCGGCTACGTTCCCTTCGAAGCCTCGCCCCAGGATTGGGCCATGTCCCTGGCGCTGCCGGTGATCACCCTGGCCGTAGGCGGTGCGGCGTTCATCGCCCGCCAGACCCGGGCTTCCATGCTTGAGGCGTTGCAGCAGGAACACATCCGTACGCTCCGCGCGACTGCCACGCCCACGTGGAAGATCCTCTACATCCACGCCCTCCGCTACGCCAGCCTCCCCATCGTGGCCGGCATCGCCCTGCAGTTCATCGGACTGTTCGGGGGCTCCGTCATCGCGGAGCAACTGTTCGCCATGCCGGGCCTGGGCCAGGCAGTCCAGAACTCCGTCAGCACCCACGATGCCCCGTCCGTGCAGGGCGTGGTGGTCATCGCCACCGTTGTAGTGGTGGCCGTGAACCTGGTGCTGGAACTCGCCACCAAGTTCCTCGATCCGAAGTTGCGTGCCTCATGATCCCCTCCGTCGCCCCCGCCCCGCTCCAGCGCAAGAACGCCCTGGCCAGGTTTTCCGCCCACCGCCTCTTCGCTTCTCCGGGCGGCGTGGCGGGCGTTTTCTGGCTGGCGGCCCTGGTGGCCGCATCGCTGACTGCCCAGTGGTGGCTGCCGTACAAGACCGAAGACCAAGACTTCACCGCAGTCCTGTCCGGCCCCACCGCGGCCCACTGGCTCGGTACCGACGAACTCGGCCGGGACCTCCTCAGCCGCATTTTCGCTGCCGCCGCAGGCACCCTCGGAACCTCACTGATCACGGTGATTGTCGGCGTCGGGCTTGGAACGGTCCTAGCCATGCTGGCGGCCGCCGCCGGCGAACGCGTCGAAGCGGTCATCAGCCGCGTCACCGAAATCATGATGTCCCTGCCCGGCACGGTGATCATCCTGGCCGTCATCGGCGCAGTGGGGACCAATATTCCGCTGATCATGGCGATCCTGGGTATCCTCATCTCCGCCGGAATCTACCGCGTGATCCTCGGCCAGGCGAAGTCCCTGCAGTCCCAGCTCTACGTGGACGCCGCCAAGGTTGACGGCGTCAGCACGCTGGGCATCAGCCTCCGGCACGTCCTGCCCGGCCTGACGAACACCATCGTGGTGCAGTCCGCCCTCATTTTCGCCGTCGGCATGCTCATCCAGGCGGGCCTGGCGTTCATCGGTTTCGGCCCGCCCATTCCGCAGCCCAGCTGGGGCGGCATGATCCAGGGCGCCTCGCAGCACGTCTACGATGCCCCGTGGCTGATGGTCCCCACCGGCGCCGTGCTGGCCCTCACCGTCCTGGCCGCCAACGCTATCGGCAACGGCCTGGGCAAGGCGCCCAACACCACCGCCTCCCACCTGCCGTCGGCGGCAGCCCGCCGCCAGCGGGCTCGTGCCGTAGCCGCCGTCGGCGCTGCCGTTGGCGCCGCCACTTCTCCCTCCGCTAATCCGGCTGCCGACTCTGACGCCGCACCCGCGAACGGACAGCTCAGCGTCCGCGAACTGTCAGTAGGGGTCGACGGCGGTCCTCGCCTGGTCACGGACGTCTCGTTCGACGTCGAACAGGGAACCGTCCTGGGGCTCGTCGGCGAATCCGGGTGCGGCAAGACCATGACCGCGCTGTCGCTGCTCGGCCTGCTGCCCTCCGGGGTGGCCGCAACGGGCGGCCAGATCCTCTGGAACGGCAAGAACCTGGCTGCCGCCACCGACCGGGAGATGGAAGCCATCCGCGGCCGTGACATCGCACTGATCTCGCAGGAACCCATGCGGGCCCTGGACCCCATGTTCACCGTGGGTTACCAGCTCACCTCCGCCATCCGGCGCCTCCGGAAAATGGGCAAGGCGGACGCCCGGAAGGAAGCCCACACCCTGCTGGAAAAGGTGGGCATCGTGGATGCCGAACGCATCCTCAAGACCTACCCGCACCAGATCAGCGGCGGCATGGCCCAGCGCGTGGCCATCGCCCTGGCCCTCTCCGGACGGCCCCGGCTGCTGGTGGCCGATGAGCCCACCACCGCGCTGGATGTCACGGTCCAGGCGGAAATCCTGTCCCTGCTCCGCTCGCTGGTGAAGGACACCGGCATGTCGGTGGTGATGGTGACGCACGACCTCGGCGTCGTGGCGGACATCTGCGACAACGTCGCCGTCATGTACGCCGGCCAGGTGGTGGAAAGCGGCCGGACCGCCAACATCCTGGACAACCCCCGCCACCCCTACACGCTGGCGCTCCTTGCCGCGGACCCGCATGCCAACTCCGCGGCTGACATGCCTGACCGGCTGGCCACCATCAGCGGCCAGGTGCCGCAGCCCAAGGACTGGCCCGCCGGCTGCCGCTTTGCGGCCCGCTGCCAGTTCGCCGGATCGGCCTGTGCCACCCCGGTGCCGCTGCTGGCCTCCGGCTCGGAGGACGGGCTGGTCCGCTGCGTCAAAGCCGACGAACTGGCCGTGGAAGGCCTCGAGTGGCTTGCCACCGAAGTGCCCACGCACCGAGTACTGAAAATCGTTGAAAAGGACCTGGCATGAGCATCGAGACGGCAGAACGGCAGGACACAGCGGCGGTTGCGCCGGAGCAGCCCATGCTGGAAGTCAAGGACCTGGTGGTCCGCTACGGCCGCGGGCGGAAAGCTGCGGCGGTGCCGGCAGCGGTGGACGGGGTGAGTTTCAGCATCCTCCCCGGCGAGACCGTGGGCCTGGTGGGGGAGTCAGGTTCCGGAAAGTCCACCATCGGCAAAGCCATTCTGGGCCTCCAGAAGAGCGCCGGCGGCACCATCACCTTCCAGGGCAAGGACATCACCCGCGCCGGAGCTGCAGAGCGCCGCGCCCTGGGCGGAGAACTCCGGGCCGTCTTCCAGGACCCCAATTCCTCGCTGAATCCGCGCCAGACCATTGGTGCTTCGCTTGCCGAACCGCTGCGACTCCGCGGAGCCACTGCCCTTGAAGCCCGGGACAAGGCCGAGGCCATGCTGGAACGCGTCGGGCTGCCCCGCGAAGCAGTGGACCGCTATCCCAGCCAGTTCTCCGGCGGCCAGCGCCAGCGCATCGCGGTGGCGCGGGCCCTGATCTGCGACCCCCGGCTGGTGGTCTGCGACGAAGCGGTCAGCGCCCTGGACCTTTCCACCCAGGCCCAGGTGCTCAACCTGCTGGCAGACCTCCGGGACGAACGCGGCCTGAGCTACCTGTTCATCGCCCACGACATTTCGGTGGTGCAGTTCCTGGCCCAGCGCGTGGTGGTCCTCTACCGCGGCCAGGTGATGGAGAGCGGCCCTGCGGCCGCCGTGACGGAGGCGCCCAAACACCCGTTCACCCAGGCCCTGGTGGCAGCTTCCCCCGTGCCGAGGCCGGCAGAGCAGGCCCAACGCCGTGCTGTCCGCGAGGCCCTTGGGGTTCGCACTGCCGCCGCGGTGCCGGCGTCGCCGGGCGGATGTCCCTTCAGCCAGCGGTGCCCGCTGGCAACGGAGCTGTGCACCTCCGAACGGCCCGCGCTCCGCCGCGTCGGTGCATCGGACGTCGCCTGCCATTACGCCTGAAAGGGGCACTGTTGCCTAAACATCACGCATCCGTTCAGCCCGCCCGCCTCCGGACCGAAAATCTGAGCCAGGCCTTCGGCATCACCAACACCGCCCCGCGGTTCAGCTGGACGCCGCCACACGGCACGGTCCGGCAGACGGCCTACCAGCTCAGCACGAGCAACGGCTGGGACACCGGGCGCGTGGACTCCAGCCTGCACAGCTTCGTGCCCTACGGCGGGCCTGACCTTGGTTCCCGCGACCGCTTCGACTGGAGGGTCCGGAGCTGGAACGCGGCCGCGGACGGCACCGAGGTACTGTCCGGCTGGTCCGAACCGGTGGCCGTGGAGCTGGGCCTGTTGAACGCCTCGGACTGGAGCGCCCGGTGGATCGGACCCGATGAATCCGAGATTCCGGCACCGGGCCGCCGCCCCGGGTATGCCCTGCACCGCGACTTCACCCTGGACGCCGCACCCGACTTTGCGCGGGCCTACGCCACCGCGCACGGCATCTATGAGCTCTTCCTCAACGGCCACCGGGTGGGGGACCAGCAGCTGACCCCCGGCTCCACGAGCTATCACACCACCCTGCAGGTCCAGACGTTCGACATTGCGCACCTGCTGCGCCCCGGCACTAACACCGTGCGGTCGGTCCTGACGGACGGCTGGTTCCGCGGGGCGTTCGGGTTCACGCGCGACGCCGACTTGTACGGAACGCAGACTGCTTTCCTGGCGCAGTTGGAAATTGAGTCCGGGGGAGGACGGACGGTCATCGGCACTGACGGGTCGTGGCTTGTTTCTGCGACGGAGATCCTCTCTGCGGACCTGATGGAAGGCCAGCGCGTGGACCTCCGGACAGCGACTGTTCAGGGTGAGGCCGCCCGGGCCGCCGTCCTGCGGGAAGGCAGCTTCAGCACTCTGACCGGCCCGGTGGCACCGCCCACCCGGATCGTGGAGGAACTCGCCCCGGTGTCCATCACCCGCCTGACCGGCGGCAACCAGATCGTGGACCTGGGACAGAACATCAACGGCTGGGTGCGACTGAGCCGGCTTGGCGCCCCGGGCGCCGAGGTGACTTTGGTGTATGGGGAAGCGCTCGACGACGACGGCGACGTCACCCAGGACCACCTCCGCCCCATCGACTTCAAAAGGCCCGGCCAGTTCCTGGCAGCCGGGCAGGTGGACTCGGTGGTCTCCGACGGTGTTCCGGGCGGGGTCTTCGAGCCGCGCCATACCGTCCATGGCTTCCGCTACGTCTCCGTCCGCGGCCTGGCCGACACGCTGGAGCGGGCGGACGTCGTGGGCTGCATGGTCCAGACGGACCTGGAACGCCTGGGCTCCTTCAGCTGCAGCGATGGCCGGCTCAACAAGCTGCATGAGATCGTCGAATGGAGCTTCCGGGACAACGCCTGCGAAGTGCCCACCGACTGCCCGCAGCGTGAAAAGGCCGGGTGGACCGGCGACTGGCAGCTCTTTGTGCCCACAGCCGCCTACCTCTACGACGTGGCCGGCTTTTCGCGGAAGTGGCTCAACGATGTCCGTGCCGACCAGTGGGACAACGGGGTGATCGCCAACATCTCACCGTCGCCCGGACCGGACGTCACCGGTGCCGAGTTCATGGCCTTCACCAACGGGTCCGCGGGGTGGGGGGATGCGATCGTCATGGTGCCCTGGGAACTTTATCTGGCCACGGGTGACACAGGCATCCTGGCAGAGAACTGGGACGCCATGAACCGCTGGCTGGGCTTCATCCGAAGCGCCGCGGAGGGGACCAGGCACCCGGCCAGGGCAGCCGGCCGCCCCAGCCCCGGGGAGCATGAGCAGTACCTCTGGGACACCGGCTTCCATTTCGGGGAGTGGATGGAACCCGGCGGCCCGGCTCCGGACCTCTTCGCCTCCCGCGCCGCGGACAACGGCATCGTGGCCACCGCCTACTACCGGCACTCCTCCGCCGTCATGGCCAGGGTTGCTGACGTCCTGGGCCGGGATGACGAAGCCCGCGGGCTTCGGGATCTTTCCGGGCACGTCCGCCGGGCGTGGCAGCAGGAATACCTGCGGGCTGACGGAACGGTATCCAACCAAACGCTCGACGGCGGTACCCAGGCCAACTACGTGCGGGCGCTCGCCTTCGACCTCGTGCCGGACACTGCCCGCTCCGCCGTCGCGGACCAGCTCGCCGGCCTGGTCAGGGCGGCGGGCACCCACCTGGGCACCGGCTTCCTGGCCACGCCGTACCTGCTTCCGGTGCTTGCCGACAACGGCCACCCCGGCCTCGCCTATGAGCTGCTGATGCAGGACTCTGAGCCCTCCTGGCTGGTGATGGTGGACCGCGGCGCCACCACCATGTGGGAGGACTGGAACGGCATCGGGGCCGACGGCAGCGCCACGGGCTCGCTCAACCACTACAGCAAGGGCGCCGTGGTCTCGTTCCTACACCGCTACACCGCCGGGCTGCGCCAAGCGCCGGGGAGTGCGGGCTGGGAACGGATCATCATCGAGCCCCGGCCGGGCGCCAGGCTGACGTCCGCCAGCACCTCGCACCGGGGCCCGCAGGGCGTCATCGAAGTGGAGTGGATCATTGACGACGGCGTGCTGACGCTCACGGCCACCGTCCCCTCCGGGACCACGGCGGAGGTCCGCCTGCCCGGACAACCGGGCGCCGTCGTCGGACCCGGAACCCATACCTTTGCCGCCGCAATGCCCGCCGTCGATTCCGCAAGCGGCATTGACGCCCACCCGGACCTCGCAAGGAGCGCACGATGACCCCCCAAACCGCCACCACTGAAACCCCGCGACGGATGCCTGCGCCGCCTCCCTTCCCGGCCTTCCACGCGCCGGGAACTCCTGAGCCGGCGTCGGAGGTGTCCACCGTGCACCGCGAAGTGAGCTACGCCATTGCCGTCGGCTTCCGTCGCCTGGCGATGGACATCTGGCTGCCGCGCGAAACCGCAGGACCTGTTCCCGTGGTGGTGTGGATCCACGGCGGAGCCTTCCAGCTTGGTGACCGCCGCGAGCTGCCGCCCACCTTTCCCAAGGACTCGGTCTTCCGGTTGCTGAACGAGGCCGGCATCGCCTGCGCCACAGTTGACTACCGGCATGCCCTGGAAGCGCCCTTCCCGGCGCAGCTGCATGACCTCAAGGCCGCCGTCCGGTACCTCCGGGAGCACGCCGACGTCTTGGGCATCGACCCGGGCCGCATCGGCGCCTGGGGCGAGTCCGCGGGCGGGCACCTCGCCGCCCTGCTCGGTGTCACGGGGACCCGGGAGGACCTGGAAGGCGGACTCGGAGCGTCGGGTCACTCCAGCGCGGTCAGTGCCGTCGTGGACTTCTACGGCGTGTCCTCGCTGCCGGACATGCCGCCGATGGATATGCCCGCTGGCCTCATGTCCGGCCCGCTCGTGGCCGACGTACCGCCGGGGATGACCATGGAGCCGGGGCCGATGCTGGTGGGCGGCACCGCCGATCCGGACCTTCTGGCGGCGGCCAGCCCGCTGGGCTACGTCACCCCCGGCGCGGCACCGTTCCTGCTCATCCACGGCGACAGCGACGGCCTGGTCCCGCTTTCCCAAAGCGAGCTGCTGGCCGCGGCGCTGACGGACGCCGGCGTCCGCAACGAACTCGTCACCATCGAGGGCGCCGACCACTGCTTCTTCGGTGCCGAGGGCCATTTGGACGGAATCCTCAACACCGCAGTTGAATTTTTCGCCAGCGAGCTTTAGGGATCCGCGGGCCTTAAGGACAGGCCCGACGGCGGGCCGGTAGCATGCCGCTATGGCTATCGCACGCTTCCCAAGCTTTGTTATCGACTGCCCCGATCCGAGAGCCCTTGCGGGCTTTTACGGTACCCTGCTCGGCTGGAACGAAAGGGTCGATGACGGTTGGGTCGAGATCCGGCCCGACGACGGCAGCAACTGCATTGCCTTCCAGCAGGTGGACGGCTACCAGGCCCCTGAGTGGCCGGGCCAGACCCACCCGCAGCAGATGCACATGGACCTGGTGGTGGCGGATCTGGACGACGGCGAAAAAGAGGCCATCAGGTTGGGCGCCACCAAGGCGGAGACGCAGCCCGGCACCACCTTCCGTGTCTTCCTGGACCCGGCCGGCCACCCGTTCTGCCTCTGCCTGAGCTGACACTGGTTTCAGTCAATGAAACTCCGCTAGCGGGCCCATCGGCGATTCCGGGACGCTGGGGGAAGCCCTTGAACTTCCCCTTCGTGACGAATCGAGCCGACGTTGACTCAACCATCCAGCCCCTCAGCCCTCCGCTTTGAACACCATGAGGAGCCCTTTGGTATCGGCGAGGAGCGGCCGCGGCTCTCCTGGCAGGTCACCTCCGAAACACCGGGCTGGGTCCAGTCCGCCTACGAACTCGAGCTCGGCCCTGATGAAGACCACCTGGTCAGCTACGGTCGAACCGATTCCGCCGAGCAGCTCCTCCAGCCGTGGCCGGCACCGCCGCTGCGGAGCCGCCAGCGTGTTGCCGCCCGGGTCCGTGTGTGGGGCAACGACGACGGCGGTCCCTCCGAATGGAGCCCCGTCACCGACGTCGAAGCCGGGCTCCTGAATCCGGCAGACTGGCAGGCGGCCATGATCCGGCCGGCCTGGCATGAAGCCAGCGAAGACACCGAGCCCGCCTCCCGGCTGAGCCGCACGTTCGAAGTCACGGGCACCGTGGCCTCCGCACGCCTCTACGCCAGCGCCCACGGTGTTTACGTGGCCTGGATCAACGGCCGGCGCGTCGGCCGCGAGCGGCTGGCGCCGGGCTGGACCAGCTACCACCACCGCCTCCGCTACCAGACCCACGACGTCACTGACTACCTGCAGCCCGGCACCAATGTCGTCGGACTCGAACTTGCCGACGGCTGGTGGCGCGGCAACCTGGGCTTCCAAGACAAGCGCAACACCTACGGTGACCGCACGTCGGCGATCGCCCAACTGGAAATCGCCGACGCCGGCGGCAGGATCACGGTCATCGGAACCGACAGCTCCTGGCTGGCTGGCAGGAGCCCGGTGCTCGGCGCCGATCTCTACAACGGCGAAACGTATGACGCCCGGCTGCAGGACTGCGGCTGGGCAGACTCCCAGGACGCCGGGCTCGGCCCTGTAGCCGTGGAGGACTTCAATGCGTCGGTGCTGGTGGCCCCGGACGGTCCGCCGGTGCGCGCGACGGAAGAGCTTCCCGTGACCGCAGTGCTGGGCACGCCGTCCGGGAAGACCATTTTGGACTTCGGCCAGAACCTCGTGGGACACATCCGCATCAGGGTCAGCGGAGAGGCCGGCACGGAGGTGGTCCTGCGCCACGCCGAGGTCCTGGAACACGGAGAACTCGGCACCAGGCCACTGCGGGTCGCCAAGCAGACCGACCGGTACATCCTGCGTGGCGGCCGCGAGGAAATCTGGGAGCCTGAGTTCACCATCCACGGCTTCCGATATGTGGAGGTGACCGGCTGGCCCGGTGACCTGGACCCGGACGCGTTCACCGCCGTCGTCGTTCACTCAGACCTGGCGCGGACCGGTTCCTTCGAATGTTCCGACCCCATGCTCAACCAGCTCCATTCCAACGTGGTGTGGGGCATGCGCGGAAACTTCGTTGATGTGCCAACGGACTGCCCGCAGCGCAACGAGCGGCTCGGCTGGACGGGCGACTTCCAGATTTTCGCAGCAACGGCGTCCTTCCTCTACCGGATCCCAGGCTTCACAGCGTCCTGGCTGAAGGACCTGGCCGCCGAGCAAGGTACCGACGGACCTCCGCCGCTGGTTGTCCCCGAAGTAACGTTCGACAAGCCGCCGTTTCCTGTCCGCCCGGTGATGGCCGCGTGGGGTGACGCGGCCGTGCTGGTTCCCTGGGTGCTGTACCAGCGCACCGGCGACCTGGAGTTCCTGCGACGGCAACTGCCGGGAATGATCGCATGGCTGGAGGCTGCTGCCGGGGCCGCCGGACCGGAGCTGCGGTTCGAACAGGGCTTCCAGTTCGGTGACTGGCTGGATCCGGCGGCGCCCCCGAACGAACCAGGCGCTGCCCGGACGCCGTGGCAGCTGGTGGCCCAGGCCTACCTGGCTTACTCGGCCCGCGTGGCCTGCCAGGCCGCGGTGCTGCTGGGGGAGGACCCGGCCGCTCTGGACGAGCTCTCGCAGCGGGCTGCCGAAGTATTCCGCGAGCGTTATATTTCCCGCGGCGGGCTGCTGATGCCGCCGACCCAGACGGCCTACGCCGTCGCACTGAGCTTCGGACTGCTGGAGGGCCGGGAGCGGGCTGCCGCGGCCGACGGGCTGGCTCAGGCAGTGGAAGCCGACAGCTACCGGATCGCCACGGGTTTCGTGGGGACACCGCTGGTCTGCGACGCACTGACCGACCACGGCTACTCGACGGCGGCATACCGCCTCCTGCTCCAGACGGAATGCCCGTCCTGGCTCTACCCCGTGACGATGGGTGCCACCACGATCTGGGAGCGGTGGGACTCCATGCTTCCGGACGGGAGCATCAACGAGGGTGAAATGACGTCCTTCAACCACTACGCCCTGGGTGCGGTGGCCGATTGGATGCACCGCAGCCTGGCGGGGCTGGCCCCGGCTGAACCGGGCTACCGGAAACTGCTGGTCCGGCCCCGGCCCGGCGGCGGGCTGGCCTGGGCACGGGCCAGGCACGAGACCCCGTACGGTGTGGCCGAGGTCAGCTGGAACCTGGCGGGCGCGGACTTCACCCTGGAGGTGACGGTGCCGGCGGGTTGCACCGCAACGGTGGTGCTGCCGGATGCTGACGAGACCACCCATGAAGTTGGATCCGGAACGCATTCGTTCAGCTGTGTGGCGACGCCGGCTGACGAAGCCCTCAGGGCTCCCGAACTCGCGGCACGGCCATGAGCGTGGATCCGGAACTGGCTGCCCTAATGCACCACGTGGCCGGCGCCGGTTCCTTCGCCGAGCTCCTTGCCGATCCCTCCGGGATGGAACGGCTGGAGGCCTTCAGTGCGGGAGAGTCCCCGTATGCGGCGCCTGCCGTCGCGGTCCGGACCGTGGACGTGCCGGGCCCCAACGGCCCGGTGCCGGTACGCATCTACGGCGGGCTGGCGTCGGACTCTTCAGCAGACTTGCCAGCCGCTGCAGGCGGCGGACTTCCGGCCCTCGTATGGGTTCACGGTGGCGGGTTCGCCGGAGGCGGCCTGGACATGCGCGAAGCGGACCAGCTGGCGCGGGAAATGGCCGACAGGACGGGCGGGGTGGTGCTGTCCGTGGACTACCGGCTGGCCCGCGGCGGGGTGCATTTTCCGGTGCCGCACGAGGATGTCCTTGCAGCCTGGCTGTGGGCCGTGGAGCACGCCGCGGAGCTGGGGGCTGACCCCCGGACCCTCTGCCTGGGCGGAGCCAGCGCCGGCGGCAACCTTGCCGTCGGGGCTGCCCTGTTTCTGAAGGATGCGGGAGGCCGGCTGCCCGCGAAGCTGGTGCTCGCCTACCCCTTCCTGCACGCGGAGCTGCCGGAGCCAGGGGATCCGGGGGCCGCGGCCATGGCCGGTCTTCCGCGGATCCTCCGCTTCACGGCGGACGATTGCCGCGCCATGGTGGAGAACTACATCGGAGGTCCCATCCTGATGGCGTCCTCCTATGCCATGCCCGGTTATGCGGACCCGGCCGGCCTGCCGCCTGCAGCCGTCCTGGTGTGCGAATACGATGACCTGCGCTACTCCGGCGAGTTGTTCGTTGACGGTCTGCGGGCCGCCGGGATCGCCGTGGAGGCGCGCGTGGAACCGGGCGCCACGCACGGCTACCTCAACCACTCGGCGGGGCTGCGCATCGTGCAGCGCGGCCTGCAGTTCCTGGCCGATGAAGTGGCGTCGGCGAAGCCATTTCAATGATTGGAATTTCCCGTTTCCGCCGGGGCTTCCGTCCAGCAGGCTTAGGGAAGAAGATGCCGGATCGTTCCTGATTCCGGCCATGGCAACGGATGGAGTCATTGATGACTGCTGGACAAGTCCTGAGGGGGATCGAGTTTTCACGTCCCGGCGGATTGCCGTTGCTGCTGGACCTCTACCTGCCGGCGGCAGGAACCTCCCGGGCCGGCTCCGGGGGTCCGGTGCCGGCCGTCGTACATTTTCACGGCGGCGGCTGGCGCATGGGGGAGCGTTCCTCCCTCGGCCCGGTGACCGACGCCTTTGCGCTGGCACCCTTCGAGCGTCTGGCCGCGGCAGGGTTTGCCGTGGTGTCGGCGGACTATCGCCCGTCCTCGCAGGCCGTGTTTCCGGCACAGCTCGAGGATGCCACAGCCGCCGTCGCCTGGCTCCGGAACCACTCGGCTGAGTTCAACGTGGACCCGGGCAGGATTTTTGCCTGGGGGGATTCCGCCGGCGGGCATCTGGCCTGTCTTGTGGGCCTCG
This sequence comes from Arthrobacter sp. GW460-12-1-14-TSB2, assembly GCF_059423525.1. Taxonomy (NCBI): domain Bacteria; kingdom Bacillati; phylum Actinomycetota; class Actinomycetes; order Micrococcales; family Micrococcaceae; genus Arthrobacter; species Arthrobacter sp. GW460-12-1-14-TSB2. Next base: position 6,541 of record NZ_JBWKYC010000021.1, on the reverse strand, counting down.
GGGCGGACGGTTCCGGCGCCGGTGCGGGGGCCCAGGCGTCCGGTGTGAAACCTGTTGCTGCCGTCGCCGCCTGGTACCCGCCCACCGACCTTGTCCGGATGGGCAGCCAGGCCCTGCCGGATGCCGTGGCAACGGCGGACGACCCCGGTTCCCGCGAAGCGCTCCTCCTCGGAGCGCAGCCCGCGGATGCCCCGGGCATGGCGGCTGCTGCGAGCCCGCTGAGTTACGTGGGCAGCCATGCACCACCGTTCTTCCTGGCCCATGGCACCGCCGACCGGTTCGTCCCGCCAGCCCAGGCCGCCACGTTCGCCGCGGCGCTGGAAGCCGCTGGCGCCGACGTCGAACTTCTCCTCATTGAAGGCGCCGACCACATGTGGTCGCTTCCGGACAAAAGCCCGGCCGCGGCGCAGAAGGTCCTGGACGCCACCATCGATTTCTTCCGCAGGCAAGCCCAGGTCACCTGACCCGGCACTTCCTGACTTTGACCCCAGCCTGACCGGCATTCCTTGTGCCCGGGCTAGACCTGAAAGGCTCCACATGCAGTACATCGGCATCAACCACAGCGGGGAAACCTGGGCAGCGGCCCTGGTGGACTCCCGCGTTTTCCCGCTGGCGCCCGTAGGCGAGTTCTGGGCGGACGCCGCCGGCTGGCAAGACAAGTCTGTCTCCCTGATTGCCGGCGCCTCAGCATCCGGTGCTTCAGCAGCCGACGACGGCGGCTGGCTTGAGCGCGCCAGCGTTACCGAAGTGCCGCTGGTGCCCGCATCGGCCCGCATCATCTGTGTGGGCCTCAACTACAAAGCCCACGCCGCGGAAGGCAGCTACAAGGACCAGGACCTGCCTCCGTGCCCCACGCTGTTCGGCCGCTGGACGGCCTCGCTGTCAGTTGGGAACGTGCCCGTGCCCGTACCCTCCGGCGAAGCGGGACTGGACTGGGAGGGCGAAGTGGCGGCGTACGTCGGCCGGCGTGTGGAATCCGTGGACGAGGCCGAAGCGGCCGAAGCGGTCTTCGGCTACTCCACGTTCAACGACCTCACGGCCCGCCGGGCGCAGAAGCTCACCACGCAGTGGACCCTGGGCAAGAACGGCGACTTCACCGGACCGCTGGGTCCGCTGGTCAGCCGGGACGAGGTGGGCGACCTCCGTGACGGCCTCCAGGTCCGCACGCGGGTGAACGGCACCGAGGTCCAGAACGGCAACACGCGGGACATGATCTTCTCCGTGCCGGCCATCATCTCGCTGATCAGCCAGACCCTCACCCTCCATCCCGGCGATGTGATCGCCACCGGAACCCCGGAGGGTGTGGGGTACGCCCGCACACCGCAGTGGCTGCTGCAGCCGGGCGACACCGTTGAAGTGGAAATCGACCGCCTCGGCACGCTCACTACTCCCGTCGGCGACATCTCGCTCCGTGGCCGTGCCTGATGGTCACCCTGGAAACCGCCTCTCCTGACACGCTGCCGGAGGAGGTGCAGGTCCTGATCTCCGGCGGCGGCCCCAGTGGACTCTTCCTCTCGCTGGACCTCGCATCCCGCGGTATCCCGAGCACGGTGATCGAGCCACGGACCACCGTGGATCCGGCCCGGACCCGGGCCAAGACCACCAACGCCCGCACCATGACGCACCTCCGCCGGCTGGGGCTGGCGGACGCACTCCGCGCCGCGGCACCGCTTCCCGTGGACTACGCCCAGGACGTCACCTTCTGCACCGGCCTGGCCGGTCCCGCGGCCCATGAAATCCGGACGTTCCGGCACGCGTTCCAGCTGGTGCCGGGCCGCTACGGGCCGCAGCCCGAATGCGGCCAGCAGGTTCCGCAGCCCGTTTTGGAGGAGGTCCTCCGCGCTGCGGTGTCCGAGGCCCCGTTGGTTACCTTGCTGACCGGGTGGCATGTGCAGGACGTCAGTGTTAATTCCGGAAGTGGTAGTTCAGGGTCGGTTCCTTCCGGAACCGCCAGTACCGGAACCGCCGTCGTGGTCGCGGACGATACCGGACGGACCCGCACCATCACCGCCGACTTTGTGGTCGGGGCCGACGGCGGTTCCTCCGCCGTGCGCCGCGGCCTGGGCATCCGCCTGGAAGGCGGTTCCGCGGAGCTGTCCAACATCAGCATCATGTTCCGCTCGAAGGACCTTGGCCCCAGGATCGCGCTGCCACCTGCCGTCCAGTACTGGGTGGTGGGAGGGGAAACCGCCGGAATGGTGGGCCGGATGGACCTGGCCGATACGTGGTGGGCCATCGTGCAGGGCGTGGACGCAGAGGCTGCGGCCGCGCTGGCGGATGACGCCGCCGTCGCCATGGTCCGCGAACTGGTGGGCACAGAGGTGGACGTCGACGTGGTGGCCACCGATCCCTGGACCGCCCGCATGCTTCTTGCCCCCGACTACGGCCGCGACGGCGTGTTCCTGGTGGGCGACGCAGCGCACCTGAATCCACCGTGGGGCGGGCACGGCTTCAACACGTGCATCGGCGATGCAGCGAACCTTGCGTGGAAGATCGCGGCCAGCCTGGGAGGGTGGGGCGGCCCGGAACTCCTGGCCAGTTACGGGCTCGAACGCCGTCCGGTGGCGGCGCGGACCATCCGCGACGCCGCCACCAACGGCGAGGCGCTCGCCTACCATTTCGCTGATCCGGCCCTGCGCAGCGCCGGCGGCGACGGCATCCAGGCCAGGCAGGCGGCTTACGGGGCGCTCGCGGTCAAAAAGAGCGAGTTCGATTCGCTGGGACTGGTCCTCGGCTACGCCTACGCGGATTCGCCCCTCGTGGTGCCTGACGGTTCGCCGGTTCCCGCTGAGGACCCCATCCGGTACGTCGCTTCGGCCAGCCCTGGGGCCCTGCTGCCGCACGCCTGGTTGGATGACTCCACCTCCCTCTACAGCCTCCTTGGCACAGGCTTCACCCTCCTGGCCGACGCCGCCGCCCTGGGCGGTGTGCCTGAGGTTCAGGTTTTTGCGCCGGTCGTCCATGCTGCGGCCCGGCAGGGCATCCCGGTGACCATCACCGCCGTCGGGCCTTCCGACGACGGGACGCCGATGGCGGACCTGTGGGGAGCCGACGCGGTGCTGGTCCGTCCGGACCAGCACGTTGCCTGGCGCGGTACGTCCGCTGAGGCTGCCGCGGCAGCGCTAGCCGTGGCCGCCGGCTGGAGCGCAGCGCCCCGGCATTCTTTCGAGCACAACCCATCGCAGCACAACCCATCGCAGCCCACCGAAAGGGACTCCCGTGTCAGCGCCGTCATTCCGTGAATTCCTGTTCGCTCCGGACCATCCGCGGGTGGCAGGGATCCGCGGCCTCACCGCCCGGGACTACGCCGAAGCGGCCAAAACCGACTCCTTTGCCGGCCCCATGATCAAGGGCTGGGACGTGCTCTACCCGGAACCTTTCAGGGGGATAACGAACGACGGCGTCCCACGCTCGGGGCTCTATCCGCTCGAACCGGCCAGGGCCGGCGAAGAAGCGCCCACAGCGGCGATGGTGGCAGCCGGCCGGAAGCTGCTGTCTGCTGCAACCCTCGATGAAGTCTCCCGGTTGAGCTACGGCGTGTACGCCCACGAGTGGCAGAGCTGGGCGAACCCCGAGTTCATGCAGCACGACACCGGACTGCGCCTTGATGAACTGGACGCCCCGGTCCGGGATGCCGCGCTGGCCGTGGTGGAGGCGAGCCTGAGCCCTGCCGGTTTCGAACTAGCCAGGAACCTCATGCGGATCAACGGATTCCTGGGTGAACTGGTGGAGCTTCCGCTGCTGATGAATGAGTTCAGCTACAACTTCGCCCTGTTCGGTGAGCCGTCCGAGACGGAACCTTGGGGCTGGCAGCTCTTCGGCCACCACGTGGCGCTCAACTGTTTGGTCGCGGGCACGCAGCTGGTGATCTCGCCCGTGTTCCTCGGAGCGGAACCCGACGTCATCGACGCCGGTCCGCACCGGGGCGTCAAGGTCTTCAAGGAACGCATCGCGCTGGCCCGGAAACTGATGGGTGCCCTGCCGGACAGGCTCCGAAAGGAAGCAACGGTGTATGACGCGATGGTGGACCCGGCCATGCCTGAGGGTCGGATCCACCCCGGGGATGAACGCCATCTGGGCGGCTGCTTCCAGGACAACCGGGTGATTCCCTATGAGGGCATTGCGGTCGGCTCGATGCCGCCCGAGGCGCTAGCCGTGCTGGATGACGTGGTGGAGGATTTCATCGCATACCTGCCGGACGGACCCAGGGCTGCGCGGCGCAGGGAGATCCGGGAGCACTACGGCGAGAGCTGGTTCAGCTGGATCGGCGGCTGGCAGGGGCAGGAGGCCTTCTACTTCCGGCTGCAGAGCCCGGTGGTGGTGATGGAGCTGGACCACCACACGGGGGTCTTCCTCAGCAACGACGAGCCGGCGCCGTTCCACATGCACACGGTCCTGCGCACGCCCAACGGCAACGATTACGGCCGCGAACTGGTGCGCCAATACCCATCGATTGCTCCGTAACAGCCGTTTTCCGGGGCGAAAAAGGCGCGTACGGAGCAATCGATGACCCCCCGGAACCAGAAATGGCCCGGACCTCCTTTCGGAAGTCCGGGCCATTGGCGTTCGTTGGTTCTTCTCAGATGTCCAGGGCCGTGCGACGCTGCGGCGGGGGACCGACGACGGTCAGGTCCATCTCCGCCTGGGCGCGGCCGAAGCCTTCCATGTCCATGTACGGTGTCCCGCCTTCGGTGTACATGTAATCCTCGGTGGGCTTGTTGAAGTACTCAAAGAAGCCGTTGAAGACCGACGGCGTCAGGAAGCCCACCATCTGGGTGTTGTGGGAGTCGAACGCGAAGGAGTGGACGGTTCCGGCCGGCGCATGCACGAAGTCGCCCTTGGTCAGGAGCATCTCGCGGCCGTTGGCGTAGAGCCACATCCGACCCTCCGTGCACAGGAAGTTCTCGGTGTGCTCCGAGTGGAAGTGCAGCGGAATGTAGGGCGACTTGGCTCCCTTGGTGTGCACTGCGAAGTAGTTTGAGCCGGTGTTCGCCGGCCTTGAGAGGTAGGTGAACATGGTCTGATAGCTGACCAGGCGTTCACCTTCGCCCGCACTGAGGAAGTACGGGCTCTGGATGGGCGGAAGGCCGGCGTCCTGCTGGAAGGTAGGCGCAACGCGCTGCACGTCCGGGAACGTGATGCCGAACTCGGCCCCCACTTCCGTCTGCTCCTGTGCGCTGCGTTTGTGGCCCGCGCGCACCGGCGGAACATGCGAATCGATGGGGGTGCCGACGCGTTCGTAGTAGGCCTCGGCCCCGCCGGGGGTCATCCAGTTCAGGAACCGTGTGTAGTGGCTGGCCATGCGGTAGGCGTGCGGGGTTCCTGGAGGAATGACTACGGAGTCGCCGGGCGTGAGGATGCGGCTTTCGCCGGGCAGCCAGACGTGCAGGATGCCGTCGAAGACGTACAAGGTCTTGTGCTCCACCTTGTGGCTGACGAAGGGAGATTCGGCCCCCATCCCGCCCGAGACGTAGGCGGCACTGAAGATGCCGCCGGTGTCCGCCGAACGGGCGATGACGGTGACAAGCTGCCCGTTGATTTCGTACCGGGCGCCCTCGCCGGAAGCCATGTAGTAGGGGACAACCTCGCCGGGCAGCGCGTTCGCCACCGGGAGTTGTGTATTCATTTCCTCAACGCTGAGGGACATTGGTTCCTTCTTTCCAGTCCGGAGCTTCGCCGTGGCGTGGTCACCAGCATGCCCTCAAACGAAGGGTCGGGGTGTCAGGCTTTCCAATGAGTGAAATACATTTCGGCACTCCGTCAGAGCACGACAGGGTCACTCGAGTCTGAAGTAGTTGTTTCTTCGCGGGACCTGTCGTGGGTCGATGTGGGGTGGCGGGGTGAACCAGGGGATCCCGGTTTTGACGTGGATCTGCCACTGTTCCTTGTGGATCAGGTGGTGGTGATGGCTGCAGAGCAGGGCGCCGTTGTCTGTGCTGGTGGTTCCGCCGTGTGACCAGTAGGTGATGTGGTGGGCTTCGCACCACGGGGCGGGGATGGTGCAGCCGGGGAAGGCGCAGCCCTGGTCGCGGGCGGTGAGGGCTTTGCGGATGTGGGGCGGGAAGACCCGGGTGGTGCGGCCGATGTCCAGGATCCGGCCCTGGCTGCCGAGGAGGACGGGGATGATGTCCGCGTCGCAGGCGATCTTGCGGACGGTGGCGGCGGTGACGGGACCGGTGAACGTGAACGAGCCTGTGCCGGGGATGCGGGCGGTGCCGGTCCTCTCGATGGTGCCTGAGGCCGAGGTGGCGTGCTCGAGGTTCTTCAGCCGGTCGAGGAGGTCGCGGTAGTCGATGGTGACCATAACCTGGGGCCGGAGCCCGCCCGCAGCCGGGAGCGCCCCGGTGGTCAGGGCTGCTTTGCAGGCGCCGACGAGGCCGTCGAGGAGCTGCTGCGGGCGGGTCCGCTGGTCCAGGTCCTGCTCGCCTGGTTGGGTGCGGGGGTTGGTGGCGGTGTTCATCGCCGTGAGCAGGTGTTCGGTTTGCTCCGTGGTGGCGAGGATTTCCATCCGCTGGAGTCCGCGGCGGGGCTGGCGGAGGAA
>NZ_JBWKYC010000020.1:36728-75179 GCF_059423525.1 Arthrobacter sp. GW460-12-1-14-TSB2 | reverse complement strand
CTGCAGGACGGCGTGGACGCCGGCACCACCAAGCAGGCCGACATCAGCGGCATCTTCGACCTCACCGCCCTGAACAGTGTCACCGCCGAGGCCGGCGGCAGCAAGGTCAGCGCCGCCGGCCTCGGCAAGGACTAACCCGGCTCGGCAAGGACTAGGCGCCACGGCCCCCGCCCTGCCGCCTAGTACTCGATCTTTTCGGTCCGTCCGCTGTGCAGGGAACGGGTGGCGGCCTCGGCAATGGCCTGGGCCTTGAGCCCGTCCTCCAGCGAGGGCGTCGGCGCCGCGCCATCATCCAGAGCGGACACGAAGTGCGCGAGGGCCGCAGCGTAGGTAGGCTTCACCAGCTCAAACCAGCCGGGATGCAGGCCGTCCTCGATGACCTGGCCTGACCGGTACCGGGACACGACACCCGTGCGCCTGCGCTGCGTCTCGGCCATCCCCTCGGAGCCGAACACCTCGATGCGTTCGTCGTAGCCGTAGCTGGTGCGCCGGATGCTGTCGATCTGCACGAGCGCCCCGGTGGGAAGGCGGAGCGTCACCGCGGAGGTGTCGACGTCGTCGTACTCGGCAAGGCGCGGTTCCGCCAAAGCGGACCCGACGGCCGACACCTCCACGGGGTCCAGCCCCGTCAGCCAGCGGACCAGGTCAAAGAAGTGCACGGTCTGGTCCCGCATCTGGCCGCCGGATGCGGCGATGTAGGACAACGGCGGAACCGCCGGTCCGCGGCTGGAAAGCTGCAGGAGTTCGACGCCGCCCACTTCCCCGGCGTCGATGATCCGTTTGAGTTCCATGTAGTCGCGGTCAAAACGGCGGTTGAAGTCGACCATCACCGGGACACCGCGGCCGGCCGCATGGTCGGCGGTCTCGCGGGCCCGGCGCAGGTCCAAATCGATCGGCTTTTCGCACAGGACGGCCAGGCCGGCGTCGGCCGCGCGGGCCAGATGCTCCGCGTGGGTATCCGTGGAGGAAGCGATGAACACGGCATCCACGTGCCGGGGGTCGAAGACCTCGTGCAGGTCGCTGACGGCCTGGGTTCCGTGCGTTTCGGCCAGGGCCTTGGCCCGGTCGTGGTCGATATCGTAGATCCGGGAAAACTCGATCCCCCGGTGCGCGGCGAGGTTGGCAGCATGGACGGAGCCGATGAAGCCGGCCCCGAGGAGGGCGAAGCGCTGCATGTCAGATTCCTGCTTTCTGGATGGAGGCGCCGGGCTGGGCTGTTGAACCGGGTGAGACCCAGGCGGCGTCCCGGTGGTGTGAGGCCGCCACGGCTTCGACGAATCGGACGCCGAGGAGCCCGTCGATGCCGGTGGGGATGGTCAATTCCCGTGACGGCAGCGGCGTGCCGTCACGGCGGGCGCGCAGGATGTCCGCCAGGTCGCGATAGAAGTTGGCGAACGCCTCAAGGAACCCTTCGGGGTGGCCCAGGCCGACGCGGGTGAGGCGGGTGGCGTCCTCGGAGAGCGTGCTGAGCCCGTGGGTGAGCACCGTGGTGGCACCGTCAAGGTCCTGGATGGTGAGATGGTGCGGGTCCTCGTGCTCCCATTCGAGGCTGCCCTTGTCGCCAAACACCCTGATCCGCAGGCCGTGGTTGTGGCCGGCGGCGGCCATGCTGGCCCAGAGCCGGGCCGGCACTCCCCCGGTCAGCTCGAGCTCCACGGTGGCGTGGTCGAAGACGCGGCGGCCGGGCACCAGGGTGCTGAGCCGGCCGGAGACGCGGTCGGCGTCCAGTCCGGTGATGTAGCGCAGCAGGTGGTAGGCGTGGGTTCCGAGGTCACCCACCACGCTGGGGAACCCGGCAATGTCCGGATTGGTGCGCCAGCGCGCCTGCTTGTGGCCGTGCTCCTCGAGCGGCGTGGCCGCCCACCCGGAGGCGTGTTCGACGTCGACGAACGTCACCCGGCCCAGGTCGCCGTCGCGGACCATCCGCGCCGCGTGACGCACCATCGCGTACGCCGAGTAGCAGTGCGGGACCGCCAGGATGGCATTGTTCTCGGCGGCAAGCCGCACCAGCTCGGCAGCAGTGTCCGAGTCCCGGGTCAGCGGCTTCTCACACACCACGGAGATCCCGGCTTCAAGGAAAGCGCGGGCGATGTCGAAGTGGCTGTCGTTGGGCGTGGCCACGACCACGACGTCGGCGCCGTCCGGCCGAACGGCCTCGGCAGCTGCCATTTCCGCGTAGTCCGGGTACGAGCGGTCCTCGGCAATGCCCAGGTCTGCGGCCAGGCCGAGGGAGCCCTCACGGTCCCTGCCGAAGACGCCCGACGTCAGCTCGAACTGGTCATCCAGCCGCATCGCATAGCGGTGGGTCTTGCCGATGTCCGCCCCGGCTCCGCCTCCCACCATTCCTGCGACCAGCCGGCGTGTACGCGGTTCACTCATGACGCCTCCTTCAATTTTGGACAAATATTGGACCGGTCCATAATGGAGGTGAAACAAGCCGTTAGTCAACCCCTTATGCTGAGGTGGGACCGAGAGGAGACGCAGCATGGACAGTTCGCCCGCCGTCGGTGACCAGCCGCGCAGGCCCACCATCCGGGACGTCGCCGAGCGGGCCGGGGTCTCCAAGTCCCTTGTGTCTTTGGTGCTGGGCGGATCCTCCAGCGTGAGCCCCAGCCGCCGCCAGGCCGTGCAGGACGCCATGGCAGAACTCGACTACCGGCCCAACCAGCTTGCCCGCGGCCTCTCGAGCCCGCGCAGCGGCACCATTGGCGTGCTGCTCAATGACCTGCGCAATCCGTGGTTCGTGGAACTGCTGGAAGGGCTGAGTGCTTCACTGCATTCGGCTGGCGTCTCGCCCGTCCTTGTCGATTCGTACACGGACCACCGGGTGGGCCGGCGTTCGGTGGAAACACTGCTCGAACAACGCATCGACGGCATCGTCGTCGTCGGCACCACCACGGAAACCGCCGCCCTCGAGGCGGCTGCCAGGACCGTTCCCGTAGTCCTCGCCGGCACCCGAGAACCCCAGCTGGACCGGACCGACGTCGTTGTCAACGACGACGAAGCCGGCGCGCGCCAGGCGACCGAGCACCTCATCTCACTAGGCCACCGCCGCATCGCGCACCTGCAGGGGCCGGGCCGCATCGCCGAACTGCGGCGCGAAGGCTACGAATCCTCCATGCGAGCCGCAGGGCTTGAGCCGCTGGTGGTAGCGGGCGGCATGAGCGAGGAAAGCGGCTATGACGCCACCCAGCGGCTGCTGGCCCGCAAGGAACGCCCGACGGCGATCTTCGCGTTCAACGACATCGCCTGCATCGGAGCACTGTCCGCCGCCGACGACCGGGGACTCAGCGTCCCGGACGACCTCTCGCTGGTGGGCTACGACAACACCTACCTCGCCAAGATCCGGCACCTCTCGCTGACGTCGGTGGACAACGGCAACATCGCCGTGGGCCTGCAGGCCGGCAAGTTCATCCTGGAGCGCCGGGAACACCCGGACCTCCCGCAGCGGCTGCATCTGGTTCCCACCCAGCTCGTGGTCCGCGGGTCCACCGGGCACGCGCCGGCCTGACCGCGGAACGGGACCACCCGCCGTCGAACGTTAGCCGCCGATGTAGCGGTCCCGTCCGGCCCGGAAGCCAAACACCGCCGCGAACGCCCCGACGACCAGGAACAGCACCCCGGCGGCGGCGAAGGAGCCGGTGGCCTGGTGCAGCTGCCCCACCATTAGCGTGCCCGTGGAGCCGACGCCGTAGCCCACGCCCTGCATCATGCCGGACAGGTGGGCCGCCGTGTGGCCGTCCCGGGTCCGCAGCATGATCATGGTCAGCGCCACCGCGGTCAGGCTGCCCTGCCCGAGGCCCAGCAGGCCGGTCCACACCCAGATGAAGTCCAGCGGCCCGAAAATGCTGAGCGCGAACCCGCCGCCGGTCATGAGCGCCACCACCGTGTTGATGGCCCGCTGGTCGCGGAACCGTGCGGCCAGCGCCGGCGCGAAGAGTGAACCGAGCATCTGCAGGACGATGGAGGCGGAGACGATCAGCCCGGCCGTTCCGCCGTCCACTCCGCGTTCCCGCAGGATGGGGGCCAGCCAGGCGAACACGCTGAAGGACATCATGGCCTGCAGCACCATAAAGATGGTGACCTGCCAGGCCACCGCCGAGCGCCACACGTTCACGCCGTCGGCAACGGCCTGGTGCCGCGGGTGCCGCTGCCTGACGGCCAGCGGAAGGAACAGGAAAAGGACGACGGCGGCGGGCAGCGCCCAGAACCACAGCGCCGCCGTCCATTCCCCAGACGCGGCGAACACCGGGTAGGTGAAACCGGCGCCCAGGGCGGCCGAGGCGCAGATCGCCGTCGTGTAGAGGCCGCCCATCAGCCCGAGCCGGTGCGGGAAGTCGCGCTTCACCAGCCCCGGCAGCAGCACGTTGCACAGGGCGATCGCGGCACCGCAGGCAGCTGTTCCGGCAAGGAGGGCGGGGAGGTGGCCGGCGCCCGGCAGCTCGAACGGACGGAGCAGCAGGCCGGCAGTGAGGAGGGCCATGGCTCCGAGCAGCACCCGCTCGGCACCGAAACGCCGGGCGAGGACGGGCGCCAGCGGCGCGAAAACTCCCAGCAGTGTCACCGGCACGGTGGTGAGGACCACCACTGCCCAGCCCGGCAGGCCGGCGTCGGACCGTATTTCCGGCAGCACCGCGGCGAAGCTGGAGAACACCGTCCGCAGGTTCAGCCCGATCAGCACCAGGCATACTCCAAGGAAGACCAGCCCGCGGCGGCTGCTGACGCGGGTGGGCTCGGCCGCGGGGAGCTCGTCGACTTCGGCGTCCACCAGCGTGCCGGAGGTGTCGCTCCTGGAGCGCCCTGGGGCCTTGGTGTTGGCGGGATCGCTCGAGGGATTGCTCGCGGGATTGCTTGCGGCGGCGTTATTGGCTCGGTTCGTGGCTTCGGTCACGCGCCCCATTCTCGCAGGAGTTATCCACATAGGGACGAATCGGGATGCTGGCACAGCTTGCCCGTTCCTACGCTGGGTTGACCATGTCCCGCCGCCTCGGGACCCGTCATCAGGTAAGGGGAGCCATGAGCGTTCCGCAGCCGCACGATCCACCCATCGAATCGGCCTCCATAGAACTACCGCCCGTCCATCCGCCCGCGACCCAGCCTCCTGGGGTCCTGCCTCCCGCAGCCCCGCCTCCCGCCACGGGGTTGGGGCCGATTGCCCAACCACCGCCGCCCTACCGCCCTTATAGTGGAGCGGGTGCCACCAGCCTGACCTTCAGTTTTATTGCACCCGCGAGCATGTTCATCAGTATTCCGATGAGCCTCTTCGCGGCGTTGTTTACCCGGGCCGATACGGGGCGCGGCTCGATGGACTGGGTTGCACCCGCAGTCCTCTGGAGCCTGCCGGTGCTCATTGGACTCATATCCGTTTCCCTGGGCATCCGTGCAGTCCGGGCGTCCCCGCGCGGGTCGAACAGCTGGACTGCCGCTGTGTCCGCGCTCTGGATATCCGGGCTGCTGGTTTTCGTGGGCACGGTCCTCGTGATCCGGGGAGGGGATTTCATGATTCTCTTCTGACCGGCCAGCTATCCCAGGGGAGTTTTTTGTCCGCCTGTCGAGGCTTGGAGCGCTCCCAACCTGCGTTGTCCGGACAAAAGCTCAACTATTCTGGAGGGGATGAGTGAATCCCCAGAAACCCCTGAGCCTTCCGCTGCCCAGTCGCCGGACGCAGTCTCTGAAGCCCCCGGGCAACCGCAGGCAGCCCGCCCGGTGACCCCCGGAACGCAGGCGTCGTTCGGCACCTACGGCGGCCGGCCCGTCAGCTTCGTGCGCCGCGGAACCCGTTTGCAGGGCCGCCGACAGGTGGCCTGGGAGGAGCACTCGGACCGCTGGGCGGTCGACGTCCCCCGGCACATCGCCAACACCTCCGTGCACCCGGACTACGTTTTCGACGCCGCGGCCGAGTTTGGCCGCACGGCGCCCCTGATCGTGGAGATCGGCTCCGGTCTTGGCGACGCCGTCTGCCACGCGGCCGAAGAGAACCCTGACTGGGATTTCCTGGCCGTGGAGGTGTACACGCCCGGGCTCGCGAACACCATGATCAAGATCAACAGCCGCGGGCTCAAAAACGTCCGCGTGGTGGAAGCCAACGCGCCGGAGGTCCTCGCCACCATGCTGCCGGCAGGCTCCGTCAGCGAGGTCTGGGTCTTCTTCCCCGACCCCTGGCACAAGTCGCGCCACCACAAGCGCCGGCTCATCCAGCCCGAGTTCGCCGAGCTCGTTGCCACGGCCCTCAAGCCCGGCGGCCTGTTCCGGGTGGCCACCGACTGGTCCAACTACGCCGTCCATGTCCGCGACGTGATGGCCGGCTCCGCCGATTTCGTGAACCTGCACGACGGCGAGCGCAGGGGTCCCGAAAGCCCCCTCACCCAGGTGTGGCAGTCCGGCGTCGAGTCCCTGGTGGGCGGCGCTCCGGTCAAGGAGGGGCGCGCCCCGGTGAGCACTGAACACACCGGCCCCAACGAGGGCGTGGACGAAACCGGCGGCTGGGCGCCCCGGTTCGAGGGCCGGATCCGGACCAGCTTCGAAAACAAGGCACACGAAGCGGGCCGCCTCATCTTCGACCTGTGCTACCGGCGGTTATGATGCAGCATGGCCTCCGCCCAGCCCTCCGCGCCTCAACCTGTCCCGTCGCTCCGGCCCGCTGATTCGCGCGGGCTGGCGGCCGGCATCACCAGCCTGGTCTGTGCCGTGCTGGCACCGGTCGCGGCCATGGTCGGCCTGTCAACGTTCATCATGGCGGCGGCCGAGCCACTGATGGCGAACGTCCCGCTGCCGGACACCAGCGGCTACTGGATCCTGCTCATGGTCCTGGTGGGCCTGATGGCGGGGCTTGTCCTGACCTCGGTGATTACCGGAATCGTGGCCATCAGAAGGTCGCGCCGGATGAACGCCGCACGGATCACCGGATTACTTGGCCTCGCTTTTACTGCCTTCAACCTGGCGGGCGGCATGTGGACCTGGACCGGCCTGGCCGGGCCCTGGCCCCTCCTCGGCTAGGCGCCTGGGCGCTCAGCGCGGCGTCAGCTGACCCTGATCGCGCCGACCACATCTTTGAGCAGTCCGATCCGCGGCTCGAGTTGGGGGTCGACATAGGGCCAGATCACCACCACGCCGATGAACCGGTCCTTTTCCCACACCCCCACCGTGGCGGCCGCTTTCGCGTCGCCGCGTGCATCGTCATAACCGACGACGACGGCGTAGGCGGCTTTGCCGGGAAGGTTCAGTTCGCCCTCGGTCAGCAGGCTGCCGCCGCGCTCTTCGAGATAGTGGGCGGACATCAGGTGCGCCCAGCCGTTGGCCTCGGCCGGACCTTCAACGGAGGTGTCGTCCTTGATAACGGTGACCAGGACGTCCCCCAGCAGCCCGTACTGCTCCGTGTTGGGGCCGGCGGTGGAATCGTCCAGGACCAGGGTGTGGTCGGGGAAGTCCGCCGTGAAGCCGAGCGGAGATTCGATGTGAACTGTCATGGCTGGTGGTTGCTCCTTCAGCGGTAAGTCAGTGTTTGCAGGGCAGTCGGTGTTTGTAGGGGGCCGGCGGAATTACAGCCGGGACAGCCGGGTGTCGTTCGGGACCTTCTGGTAGGTGCTGACGTTCGTGCTGACCTGGTTTTCCGTGCTGACCTTGACCTCGCCGGCCTTGACGTCGAACCCTGCTTCGTTGGACGCCGTGACCACACTGTTCACCTGGATGGTGGCCGATCCAGCCTCGTAGAGCCTGGCGGCGTCTCGGGCGGCTGCGGCGTCGTTCCCGAGGGCCACGTTCTTCATGTAGCTGTCGATCACGGCGCTGTTTTCCGGTGTGTAGTCGATATCGATCTTGACGGTGCCCTGCGTGCCGGCTGTCACGCTGGATTCGGCGCTGCCGGCCTTCACGTCCATGCCCTCCTTGACGCCCTGCGCCACGGTACCTTCCAGGGACAGGGACACCGAACTGAGGTTGTTGTCCCGGTCCATGTTGAGCTCCAGCCCGCCCTTGCCCGACGCCTCGAACGTCCGCCCGTCCAGGTCCAGGTTGCCCTCGGCGGAAACTTCCACGCTGCCCTTGGACGTCCCGTCGCTGAGGTTCTTTTCATAGGCCAGTTCCAGCTTCGCCGAGCCGGCGGCATCGGCGGAGTCGGCCCCGGCCTCAAAGCTCAGCGAGCCCTTTGCTTTGTCCTCGTGGCCGCTGGAACCGTTGTCCGAGGCGGCCTCGTTCAGGGTGTCCAGGATGTAGTCCGGCGGGTTGCCGGCCACGTCCTTGATGTCGCCCACGCTGTCCGGCGGGAGATCCGCATACATCTGGTTCCGTGCCGCCATGGCCTCTTCGATGCTGTCGAAGGTGTACTCGCGGGCCACTTCGCCGGTGAGCGTGGCACCGGCGGATCCGGAGGCGTCGTTCACGCCCAGGCCCATGTTGCCGTACACCTTCACGGTGGCAGAGCCGTCCGCGTTTTCCACCACTTCCGTACCCACCTCGGCACCGCCGTGGACCCACAGGACGCGCGCCTCAATGGAGGCCTTGCCCGTCTCCGTGTAGACCGGGATGTCTTCCTTGGCCAGCTCCAGCAGGTGCTCCCGGGCCAGGTTCTGAGCCGATTCCGGGATCCCGCCGTCCATGGCCATGAGCGATTCGGCCAGCGGACCGTCCGGGCCCTCGCCCTCGATCAGGTACTTCTTGTCCGCAGCCGAGAGTCCGTCCCACCACTTGGCCTGTTCCTCCGGGCTGGCCCCGGCCATCGATGCCAACTGCTCCTGGAGCTCAGTCCGGTGCTCAGCGGCCTCACGCGCAGCCTCGAGCTTTTCCTGCACCCAGTTCTTCATCTGGTCAAGCAGGCCGGACAGCCCGCCCGGCCCGGCACCGGCGCTGCCCGAGCCGGCCGCCGAGGACCGCTCCTGCTCCGCGGCGTTCTGGAGCAGGACCTTCGAGTTCTGCCGGAGGCTTGCCACCACCCGCTCGATGCTGGGGCGGTGGCTTCCGGTCCACTCCTGCCGGAAACGCTCGCCGTCGCTGCCTTTCCAGGGTGCCGCGAGGATCTGGCTCTGCAGCGAGGATGCCCTGCTGCTGAGCAATGAAGCTGCCTTGTCTGCCGCCTTGGCCAAGGCGCGAAGCTGACTGACGTCAGCACCGTAAAAGGTCATGGTGTCTCCCCGGAAGAGTGATGCAGCTGCGACGGTGGCGGCTGGTCCATATCGTGCCATGTCGCACCGTGGGGTGCCATGGGCATCACTCCCCATACCTCCGCCCGCAGCAGTCCGTGCCGCCGGGCACGGAGCTGTTCCGGAGCAGCTTCCCGTGGCACGATAGGGCTTTAACACCCACGGCGGGACATCCCCGCGGCGACGAGAACTGCACGAGGATCCGGACATCAAAAAAGAACTGAGAGAGGCCGCGGACACGGCCGAGGAAGTCACCAATTCGCGGCCGCTGGAGATTATGGCCCGTGCCGGATTCGCCGTCAGTGGCATCCTGCACTTCTTGGTGGGCTCCATCGCCATCCGCCTGGCCATGGGCGGGCAGGGCAAGGCCGACGTCAGCGGCGCCGTGCAGGAACTGGCCAGCCAGCCGGCCGGCCCCATCCTGCTGTGGAGTAGCTTCGCCGCCTGCGTGGCCCTGGCCATATGGCAGACCAGCGACGCGATTTTCGACTACAGCCACCTGCCGAAGCGGGACAAGGTTCTCCGGAAGCTCAAAGCAGCAGGCCAGGCCGTGGTGTTTGCCGCGTTCGCCGTCACGCTTGCCTCGTTCGCGATCGGCACCGGGAAGGACAACAGCCAGTCCACCAGCGACTTCACCATCGCACTGATGAAAGCACCCGGCGGGGTTGCACTGCTGATCGCCATTGGCGCCGCGGTTGCCATCACGGGAATTGTGTACGGCATTCGCGGTATCCGGAAGTCGTTCGAAAAGCACCTCCGGATGCCTCCGCCGGGCACCATGCGCACCGCCGTCACCGTCCTGGGCGTGGTGGGCTACATCGCAAAAGGCTTCGCTCTCCTGCTGGTGGGCCTGCTGATCGTCATCGCCACCGTCCAGTCGCATCCGGAGGAATCCACGGGGCTCGACGGCGGCCTGAAGGCCCTGCGGGACCAGCCGTTCGGACTGTACCTGCTGGCCGCCGTCGGAATCGGCCTGATCTGCTACGGCGTGTTCCAGATGGTGCGGGCCAAACTGGCCAGGATGTAGCCGCCAGCGTTAGCCCGGCTAGGGTGGACGCATGCCCCAGGTACGCGCCGAACGCTTCATCCGCCTCGATCCGGAGACCGCCTTTGCGTTCTCCCAGACCACCGGCGACTTCCGGCTGAAGTGGGATCCCTTCATCTCGGCGCAAGGGTGGCTGGACGGCGCCCGGGCCGCGGGCAAGGGCGTCCGCACCCGGACAGTCTCCAGGATGGGGCTGGTGATGGTCAGCGAATACGTCTCCTACGCACCGCCCCGGAACGTGGGAATGACCATGGTGTCCGGCCCGTGGTTCTTCGGCAGCTTCGGCGGCGGGTGGCGGTTCACCGCGGCCGACGGCGGCACCCGGGCGGTGTGGAAGTACACCTTTTCGTGCCGGCCGGCGTGGCTGCGCCCATTGGCGGAGAGGGTCGGCAGCTGGCTGCTGCGCCGCGAAATCGAAAAACGCATCGAAGCCTTCGCGCGCGCGTGCGAAGACCCGCAGCTCGTGCAGGAGTTCCGCGCCCTGCAGTCCTAAGGCCGCCCACCCTCGAGGGCGGCCCGGACGCGCGCCCCGATGCCCTGCAGCCGGCCCAGGGGTTCGGTGGCATAAACCAGCCGCACGTACCGCGGCGCCACGTCCTGGCCCCACGCCGTCATGGGGGTGGCGGCAATCCGGCCCGCAGCCAGGAGCCGCCGGGACAGTTCCGGCGCCCGCATACCCAGCGCCTCCGCGTCCAGCAGCAGCGACCAGCCGCCCTCAGGCACCACAACGGGCAGCCCGGCCAGCTCCTCGACCACCAGGTCCCGGCGCGACTGCCATTCCTGCACCGCACCGGCAATCCCGTCGTCGCTGTTCGTCAGTGCCGCGAGGACACCGGCCTGGTTGAAACCGCTGGCCACGGCGGTGTTGTAGATCGCGGCGAGGGCCACGTCTCCCATCACCTCCAGGGGGCCGGCCACCCAGCCGACGCGCCAGCCGATCATGCGGTAGTTCTTGGAGACGCCGCCCAGGGTGATCGTGTGCGGGGCCAGCTCCGGGAATGACGCCGGATGCCGGTACGGCAGTCCGTCAAACAGGATCCGATCCATCGCGGCGTCATAGATCAGCCAGCAGTCCGCATGCAGGCAAGCGTCACGCACAGCACCCCATTCGGCGTCGTTGAGCACGTGCCCGGTGGGCATCGCCGGGCTCATCAGCAGGATGGCGCGGGTTCGAGCGGAAACCGCCGCGGCCAGCCGTGCCGGGTCGAGGCGCCAGCGCCCGCCGGAAACCATCAGCGGGACGAACACGGGCACCGCCCCTGCAAGCCGGACCCTGTTGACCATGCCGGCGTAGGTGGGATCGGTGACGATCACTTCGTCGCCGTGGTCCACCGTTGCCAGCAGCACGCTCAGCATCCCCGCGAGCGCGCCTCCGGTAATCACCACCTCGGAGCGCGGATCGTAGGCGAGCCCGGTCTGCTGCCGGAGCCGGTGGGCCACGGCCTGGCGGAGGGCCAGCGTGCCGGTGAACGGGAGCCAACTGTTGGCGGCCTGGTTGCCCACTGCTTCCCGGGTGGCGATGACGGCCGACGGCGGCGGCGCGATGTCCGTGTCCAGGTTCTCCATGCGGAGCACGTCAGGATCACCACCGACGGCGGCTGCCACCTTATCGATGCCGAAAGGCTGAATCCGGGCGAACCGCCCGGTCCTGCCGCGGACCATGTGCCCAGCCTCCCACCGGGCGCAGAGTGCGTCAATGGGCGCCGGACGAGCCGTCCACCATGGAAATGACGGCCACAGTCTGCTGCCCTTCGGTGCGCAGTTCCACGCTGCTGATCCGGCTGATCTGGGTGGGCGTGGCCCCGGTGATCCTGGAGCGGCCCCCCGGCGTCGCGGACCAGCTGCACGCCCGGTCCTCGGTGCCGTCCTGGCCCTTGACCCACAGGGACAAGGTGCCTTGGGTGGGCAGGCTGGTGCCGGAAAACGAAACCTCGGTCCCCCATGCCTTCTTCATGAGGGCAAGCTGGACCTGGAGGCCGCCCGGGGCCTCCACCGAGTAGCTGGCATCCGGCCGGGGCGGCTGGTTGAACAGCGGAGCGGCCAGCACTCCCAGTGCCAGGCACGCGGCGGCCACCGCCCCGACAAACGCCGCCCACCGCCGTCGTGATTTCCTCCGACGGGCCGCCAGTTCGTCCAGCAGGGCGGCGGGTTCCGCCGCGGAAGCCACTGCCCCCAACGCAGTGGCCTCCGGTGTTGCCGGCGCCGCGGAGGCGGGCCCGGTCAGGGCGACGGCGTCGGCAACGGGAAGGGCGTCCAGCAGTGCCGGCAGGCTGGCTAGTTCGTCGAGCTCCCGGCGGCAGTCCGCGCACCCGGCAAGGTGCTGCTCGAACCGCGACGCGTCGGCCGGCTCCAGGCCGCCCAGCAGGTAGGCCCCCAGCAGGTGGTGCAATTCCGCACTGCTCACCGCTGCACCCCCATTTCGTCGAGGATGGTCCGCAGCGCCCGCACCGCGTAGAACGCGCGGGACTTCACTGTCCCGGCCGGGATGTTCAGCTCCGCGGCCGTTTCCGCGACAGTGCAGCGGCGGTAGTGCAGTGCCACCAGGACGTCGCGGTGTTCGGTGCTCAACCGCAGCAGGGCTTCTTCCATCAGCACGCGGTTGAGCAGCTCATCAACCCGTTCGCTGGCTTCCGCCGGGTCCGCAACGTCCCGCTCTGTCGCTTCGACGGGACGGCGCTGGGCCTTGCGGTAGTTGTCGATCATGATGTTCCGGGCGGTGCGGAAAAGGTAGCTCCGCAGGCTCCCGGTGATCTCCGGAGCCTGCTGCCAGACACGGAGCACGGTCTCCTGGACGACGTCGTCAGCGAGCTGCGGATCCCGGGAGGCACTCAGCACGAAGCGCCGCAGCGCCGGGCCGTGCTCCCGGTAGATCGCCGCTACCACGTCCTCATCGAGCGGCATCCCCGCCCCTCCTGCCGTGCTGATGGTCCCCTGCATTGTGTGTGCTGCCTCGTGCTGCTTTGTGCTGCCGCCGCGGGCAGGACGCCCGCCGTTCCCCCGTTACGACGCCGCCCGGCCCCAAACGGTTCACCGGCGCAGCCGGTTCACCGGGCAGCCGTTTGAACCATTCTGCGTCGTTGCACGTCGTACCGGATAGCGCCTGGCCGCCTGGCCGGCACGAATCCAAGGAGCAGGATATGAAAAAGCAATGGGGCATCGGCCTGTCCGTGGTGGCGCTGGCCGCGGCCCTCACCGGCTGTGGCGGCGGCACCGGATCAACGCCCACCACTGCGGCGTCGACCCCAGCGGCGAGTACGACGTCGGCCTCCGCCCCCGCGGAAAGCTCCGCCCCGGCGGAAACCTCGTCGTCCCCGGTGCCGGCAGGCGCGGCTGAACTGAAGACGGCGTCCTCGGCCGCAGGCCAGATCGTGGTGGACGCGAAAGGTATGAGTGTCTACTTCTTCACCAAGGATGTGAAGGACTCCGGCACCAGCGCATGCACGGGCGCGTGCATTGCCGCGTGGCCGCCGGTCCTCACGGAATCGGCCGCGCCCGCTCTTGAGGGCGTGACAGGCACTGTAGGAACCATCTCCACGCCGGCAGGGAAGAAGCAGGTGACCATTAACGGCCTGCCGGTGTACTACTACGTCAAGGACAAAGCCGCCGGTGACATCACCGGCCAGGGCGTCGGCAACGTCTGGTATCTCGTGAACCCGGAGGGCGGGATGGTGCAGGCGGCCGCCGGAGGGTACTAACCGCCGCTGTGGAGCGGGTTAGTACCCCGGCGACGGACTGTGGCCGGGGAGCGGCAGCTCTACCGGGGGCGCGGGCACCAACCCGGAGGGGTCGGGACTCACCGGCGAAGAAGGCAGCGGCTTCGCCGAAGGCAGCTCGCCTGATCCCGGCAATGAGCCCAGGTCCCGGGGATCGGGTTTGGGCAGGTTGAGTTCCGGGGTGTGGGTCCGGCTTGGCGATGGGGAGGCCGGCACGGCCGGCGTCCCCTTGCCGGGCTGCCCGCCGGACACGGAACTGCCGTCGGCCGGAGACGGGGCCGGCGCCGCGGGCGTGGACGCGGGCGAACCCGGCACCGTTCCGGCGGGATCCGTGGCAGGCTGACCGGCAGTCCTGCCGGCAGGTCCGGAAGTCATGGTCCCCACAACGAAGGTCACGGCGTGGCCGACGTTCCCCAGGGTGTGGCGGAAGTTCTCATCGGAGGCCGCAGCGGCGGCGGCACCGCCGGCAGCCAGGGCCGCAGCAACCGTGAGGGCCGTGAGCGGCAGGCGGCCTTTGCGCCGCCGTCGGGCAGCCAGTTCGTCGACGGCCGGTTCTTCAACCGCCGTTTCCGGGACCACGGATTCGGGGACAGCCGGAGCCAGGGAGAGTGTTGCGACCGGGACAGTAGCCTGCGCGGCGGCCGGCGCCATCAGTGCTTCCACTGCGGCGGACGGCCGGGGGCTGTCCGCTGCCAGGGCACGCAGTTCCAGCAGCACCGGGCGGAGGTCCCCGGCATCGTCCATGCCGGCGTCGGCCAGCAGTTCGTCGATGATCTGCTGGTCACGGGACGAGGAGGTGTCACTCATGATGTGCCTGGCTTCCTGTTGTGGCGCGTTCCCTGAGGGCGCTGAGCGCCCTGCGATGCAACTGTTTGACTGCTCCCGGGGTCCTGCCCATGATCTCGGCGGCCTGTTCCACGGACAGGTCCGCAACCACCCGGAGGGCGAGGACTTCCTGGTGGTCCGGGCTGAGCCCTTCGAGCAGGGCTCCCGCACCGCCGCCACTCACCTTTGCCAGCGCCAGCTCTTCGGCCGACGCCGTGCTGCGGGCGTCGAACTCGGATTCATAGGGGCTGAGTGTCGGGGTGCGCTCGTTGCGGCGGTAATGGTCCACCATCCGTGCGTGGGCGATGGAGAAGATGAGTGACTTGGCTCCCTGGAGCCCGCCGCGCAGGCCGTCAAGCTTCGGATAGAAGGCAAGGAATACGTCCTGGGTGACCGCTTCCGGGTCATCCACTCCGCGCGCCCTCAGGTAACCCAGGACGGCGCCGGAAAACTTTCGGTAGACAAGGGTGAACAGCACGGCGGGGTCGGCCCCGTCCGTGTGCACGTATTCATCTGCCAAAGTGTCGAGCACCCTGAGGCTCCTCCATCCGCGGAGCGCGGTCACAAATTTCCGGGTTCGGAAGGCTGCGGACCGGCCCCTGTTGCACCGCGGGACTCCTGCCAAGGGAAGGAGTCCCGCGATCCACCATAGGTAACTGCGTTACGGACGGCCAGCCGAGGTGGGCAGCTCCGGGAGCTCAGTGGGGACTTCGGCGGGGATCTCCGGGGCGGCCGGAACAGCTGCCTGGGTGGGCAGTTCCGGTGCTTCCGGTACCTTCGGAGCTTCAACGTCGACTGCAGCGCCGCCGTTGCCGGAAACTTCAGCCTTGCTGTTGTCAGCCTTGGCAGTTGCGTTGGCTGCGGCCGTTACATCAGCGCAGTAGCCGTCGATGTTGGCTTCGCCTTCAGCGGCGATGGCCAGCGACTTGAAGCCGGTGGAGGATGCGTCCAGGCCGCCTTTGGTGAAGGCGGTGCACAGGCCGAAAGCGGCCGGGCCGGTGGCGTCAGGGCCGACGGCGGATGCGGATGCTTCGCCGCTGGCGTTTTCGCCGTCAACGGAGCCGGCGGCATCGGCGGAATCGGACGGCGTGGCCGAAGCGGAAGCTGAAGCGTCGGCGGTGGCGTCGGACGTGGCGGTCTCGGAGACGCCGCCTACGTGCGGAGCGGGGGCGCCGAGCAGTTCGTGGGCGCTCTGCTGGACGTCAGCAGGAAGGGCTCCGGCAAATGCGGCTGCGCCGGTGCCACCGACCGCCAGCGTGCCGGCCGCCAATGCGCTCGCGGCAATCTTGCTAGTGGCAAAAACAGTGAACAAGGACATGAAACCCTCCGAAAACATATACAACAGTGTCAGTAAACGGCCAGGTTGATCCGGCCACTCAAGCGGTGCGGACTTGGTCCGTACTCCCCTTACATCGCCCCGGGCTCCGGAAAAGTTACGCGGCCCCGCAAATTCTTTTGAGAACGCATGCCCGCCGGCCGAATCGGGACCGGCGCTAGGATCAGGGCATGGGCAAGCCGACCGATCTGAAGAACGCTGCGAAAACCTGGCAGACCATGGTGGACAGCAACCGTGCGCTGCTCCTGCGCAAGTCCGGCCACGACGCCGGCTGGTGGGCTGCGCAGGGCCGTGAGGCGGGGCTGCGGAATGATGCGGAGCTCCGCAACTGGATGCGGGACAGGCACGGCATAACCGGTTACGCGCAGTATGCCGTGTCCTGGGAGATGTTTGGTTACCCCGAATTCATGCTGCGCGACGCCGACGAACTGATCGACGCCCAGTACGCCGGCCACCCCGGACTGCGGCCGATCGCGGACGCTCTCCTGGCTTGGGCGGCCGAAACGGAGGGCGTGGAGATCCAGCTCAGGAAGGGCTACGTGTCCCTCCACTCGCCGCGGCGGAAGTTCGCCCAGGTCGCGCGGGCCAACAACACCAGCGTGGACCTTACGCTCCGGCTGGACGCTCCGGCGGAGGGCCGGCTCAGCGCAGTCAAAGTGCGCGATGGCGATTTCTTTGACCGAAAGGTCCGGCTGACGTCAGCCGAGGACGTGGACGACGACGTCCTGGGCTTCCTCGGGGAAGCGCTCCACCAGAACAGCTGAGCCGGAACAGCTGAGCCTGTGTCAGGTTTGGGTCGCCGGAAGAACGAAGGACACCGTTGTGCCCTCCCCCGGGGCACTGGTGAGGCTGATCGAGCCGCCGTGTCCTTCGATGATGGTCTTGCTGATGGGAAGGCCAAGGCCTGCTCCCGGAATGGCTGTATCGCGGGATCTGGCGGATCGGAAAAACTTGGTAAAGGCCTGTTCCTGATCTTCCTTGGTCATGCCTATGCCCGTGTCGCTGATGGAGCAGACCAGTGCCTTGCCGTTCCTGCGGGCCCGGACGGTGATCCGTCCGCCGTCCGGTGAGTACTTCACCGCGTTTGATATCAGGTTTCCCACCACCTGCCGGATCCTGACCGGGTCCACCCGGGCAGTCAGCGGTTCTTCCGCGTCGAGCACCAGGGCCGCTCCGCAGAGTGCGGCCTTCTCGTGGTTGGCGGCCACGGCGGCGGCGAGCAGGCCCGCGATGTCCGTCTCCTGCGGGACGAGCTCCACGTTTTCGGAAGCGACGGCAATCAGGTCATTCACGAGGCCCAGAAGGTGGCCGGCGTTCCGCTCCACGATCCGCAGCTCGGCCTGGATGTCCTCGTGGCCTGGTTCGTCAATGACCAGTTCCAGGTAACCGAGTATTGACGTCAGCGGCGTGCGAAGCTCATGGGATACCGTGGCGACGAAGTTGTCCTTGGCAGCGAGTGCGTTGATCAGCGCTGTCACCTCGGCGAAGGTGACGACGGCTCCGGTGTTGGTCCCGTCCACGGACCGAATGGCGCGGCCGCTGACGGAATAGGCCCGCTGCCCGGCCTCCTCGCCGGCCCAGTACAGCTCATTGGTGAATGCCTCACCGCGGGATGCCCGCACCGCAGGGAATCCGTCCGGCGGCACCGGGGTGGTCCTGTCGCCATAAAAAAGCTCGGGAGACCCGGTGGCGGGGATCAGCCGAACCAACGACGGGTCGGTCCGCATCGCCCTGTTGGTCAGCACATCCTCACCGTTTGCGTCCACCACCCAGACGCCCACATCGACTGTTGCAAGCACGGCATCAAGCAGCCGCTGGCGCCGGACGCTCTCGGCGAGGGTTTCTGCCAGGTCACGGTCCTTCCGGACCAGGGTCCCGCGTTGCCGGTACAGTGCACCGGCAACCACGTGGGCCGTCACGGCGATTGCCGCCATCACCAGCGGCAGGAAGATTGTCCGGATCATTGAACCCTGCAGCGGGTCAGCTCCCAGGGCGGCGGCCGGGACGAAGGTGCTAAGTACTGTGCCGAGAACTGCCAGGACCACCCGGTGCCGGTGCCGGCTCACGGACAGCCATACCACCGGGAAAACGAGAAGCAGGCTCAGGACGTTGAAGCTGGGGCCGCCGGCTTGCCGTGTAAAGCCGATGGCCACGCAATCAAGGACCGGTATCAGCGTGAACGCCTCGGGATGCAGCTTCGCCCATGGAACGGCAAGGCAGAGTCCGAACAACGTGGCATGCGCCAGCACGGCAATCCTGAAGGTGTCGTCCGCCAGCGTTGCCGGGCTGAAAATCGCAGCAGCCACCACAACCAGGAACAAGGTAACGGACAGAGGCAGCTGGCTCATCACCACGCGGCCCCGGACCCCGAGCCTGCCGACGAACCGGTCGATCCAGTCGGCGAGCAGCGCGTCCCAGCCCGGCGATGCGGCATCCGCCGGTGGCCTGTCATTGCCTGGCGCTGCCACCCGCTGGCTCAGGTCGATCGGGCCGCTTGCTTGGATACGTTTCATCTGTCTGTCCCCCCGGCACAGAAAAGAATCCCCCGGGCTGCTTCAAGGGCGCTGACCTCAGTGTAGACCGCCTGGAGGCCGGACCGGCATTGCGACGCTACCCCGCGCCGCAGGCAGCCGGTGCCCTAAGCCGCGCGCTGTGAAAAGATCAAGCATGCGTCCCATGCAGCACTCCAGCAAACTCCAGAACGTCCGCTATGAACTCCGCGGGCCCATCCTCCAGGCGGCGAAGGAGATGGAAGCCGAAGGGCACCGGATCCTCAAGATGAATCTTGGCGACACGGCGCCGTTCGGACTGGAGACCCCCGAGTCCGTAGTGGTGGACATGATCCACCACCTGCGCGGGGCGCAGGGCTACAGCGACTCCAAAGGCATCTTCTCCGCGCGCACGGCGATCTCGCAGTACTACCAGACCCGCGGCCTGATGCAGATCGGCGTCGAGGACATCTTCATCGGCAACGGCGTGAGCGAACTTATTTCCATGTGCCTCCAGGCCTTCATGGAAGACGGCGACGAGGTCCTCATCCCGGCCCCCGATTACCCGCTGTGGACAGCCGCCGTCACCCTGACCGGCGGCAAACCCGTGCACTACCTGTGCGACGAGGACGAGCACTGGTGGCCGGACATGGCCGACGTCGAATCAAAGATCACCAAGCGCACCAGGGCAATCGTGATCATCAACCCGAACAACCCCACGGGCGCCGTCTACCCGCGGCATGTCCTGGAGCAGTTTGCGGCCCTGGCCCGCAAACACCACCTGGTGCTCTTCTCGGACGAGATCTACGAGAAGATCCTGTACGAGAAGGCCCAGCACATCCATACCGCGTCCGTGGCGGAGGACATTTGCGTCCTGACATTCAGCGGCCTCTCCAAGGCCTACCGGATGCCCGGATACCGCGCCGGATGGGTAGCCGTCACCGGCCCGCTCGCGGCAACCCAGGCCTACCGGGAAGGCCTGGAGCTGCTGGCTTCCCTGCGCCTGTGCCCCAACGTCCCCGCCCAGCATGCCATCCAGACGTGCCTCGGCGGCTACCAGAGCATCGAGGCCCTGGTCCGGCCCGGCGGCCGGCTGCGCGAGCAGCGGGACCGCGCCCACCAGCTGCTCACCGCGATTCCCGGTGTCACGTGTGTCCCGGCGGCGGCCGCCATGTACCTGTTTCCCCGTCTGGACCCGGAACTCTACCCGTTCAAGAGCGACGAACAGTTCGTCCTGGACCTCCTGCGTGAACAGAAGATCCTGGTCTCGCACGGTACTGCGTTCAACTGGCCCAGGCCGGACCACTTCCGCTTCGTCATCCTGCCGTCAGTCGAGGACATCGAGGAAGCAGTGCGCCGCATCGCCGCTTTCCTCGCCTCGTACCGGATCAGAGTGGAGGACGAGGACTGAGCCGGGACCGGCCGTCTCAGGACGCGGCGGCCTGGCCGTGCCTCCTCAGGACGCAGTGGCCATCGGCGTGTAGCTGAAGGACTTCAGCGTCAGTGTCCCGTCCTTGGTCAGCGCCTTCAGGCCCTTGGGCGCGCCGGACGGAAAGACGAGGGACGTAAGGGTTCGCTCCCCGCCGTTGACGAACACTTCCACGGTGCTGTGGTCCACATAGACCGTCAGCTCGACCTTGCCGTCACGGGGTGCGGATGCCGTCCGGCGGACCGCGCCGTAGTCGGGCGCGAGTCCGGCGGTTTCCTTGGCGGCGCCGTCCCGGGAGACGAAGGCCGCTTCCGATTCGAAGTCATAGCCCACGGTGGCGAAGACGCCGTTTTCGGCCACCAGCTCCACCCGGGCTTCGGAGCCGTCGTCGCCCGCCGCGCGTTCGAGCGTGAGGTCGAGGCGGTACGCTCCCCCCGCCGGTGCGGGAAGGCCCTGCGCGGGGAGGCCCGGTTCGGGGAGGCCGGCCGCACCGTCAGGAGTTAGTTTCCGCTCCCCCGCCGTCACGGTTTCACCTTGGAGGGACTTCAGGGCGTTGGTGGGGGTGGAGACGAGCGTGGGCTTCCCGGAGACGGTCTTGAGCCGGATATCCCGCACCACGGTGTCAGCACCGCCGTGCCAGTCTTGGGTGGGCAGTTTCCGTGCATAGGCCCAGTTGTTCAGCCAGGCGATGCTGTGGCGGGATCCCATGCGCTGGCCCTCCGTGAGCCGGGGGTCGTCCCAGGTCACGGCAGCGTAGAAATCGGAGCCGTCATCCAGCCACTGGTGTTTGTCGTCCGAAGGCTCGAACCGGGTCCCGTCCCAGTTGCCGGTCCAGTAGGCGACGCCCGTGGCCCTTCCTTCCTCGGCGCCGTTGGCGCTGACAGCGAGCACCCAGGTCCGTTTGGCGGGATCGCCGTCGACGTCGAGCTGGAAGAGTTCGGGGCACTCAAGGATCCCCAGGCCCTTGCGTTCAAAGCCCGACAGGTAGTTCCATTCCTTCAGGTTGGCCGAGGCATACAGCCCGATCTTCCCGCCCTCGGCCAGGGCCATCACCCATTGGTCGTTCGCCTCATCGCGGATGATCTTCGGGTCGCGCCAGTGCTGCTCCCCCGGGTTGTCCATGACGGGGTTCCCGTCGTAGGGCTTGAACGAATAGCCCTTGTCGGTGGAATAGAAGAGAGACTGCCGCTGGATGCCCTCGTCCTGCTGCGTCATGACGGCGACAACGGCGCCCTTGCCGAACCCTGCGGAGTTCTCGTAATCCACCACGGCGCTGCCCGTTTCAATGTCGCCCAGGCCGTTCTTGTACTTTTCAATGGCCACCCCCTCGTCTTTCCAATGCACCAGGTCGGTGCTGGTGAGGTGGTACCACTCGGTGCCGTTTTCCTCCGGGTAGCCGGCGTTGTAGAGGTAGTAGTAGTGCCAGAGACCGTCCAGCAAGAACGGCCGCTGGGGATCGTTCATCCAGTTCTCGCGTGGCGTGATGTGGTAGCCGGGCCGGTAGCCGGAGGCGCCCTCCGGACGCGCGAAAGCGGACTCCGCCGGCGCCTGCTGTTCCGGCCCGGCTCCCAGGTCGGCCAGCATCGCATCCACCGCTTCCGGGGTAACGCAGTCCGGCCGGGAAATATCCGCGGAGCCCGCGCGCGCCGCCTTTGCCTGTACCGCGGAGTCCTGCTCGCTGGACCGCACCGTCACGTCCTGCCCCACGCGGGCGGCGGCCACCCACCCGTCGGCGCATTCGATGGCGCGAAGGTCTGAGACGCCGTCGGTCCGCAGCGGGCGCGCGAGGTTCTCCAGGCTGCGGTCTCCCCCGGCCAGCCAGAACGAGCCATATCGTCCGGAGTCCTTCTTGGCTTCCGCCTGGGCGTCAGCAACGTCAGCAAGGGCCCCCGCGGCGGGGCCGGCAGGGTCCGGCTGCTGCCCCGCACCCACCACAATGGCCACGGCCACCAGCACGAGAGCCAAGGCGGCGGCCGCTGCGGCCCACAGGGCCCGTGGCGTGATTTTGCTGGGAAGGAACCTGAGAGACATGTCCACCGATCATCGGGATGCACAAACGCCGGCGCCGGTTTTTGGCCGGCGCCGGCGTTCATGTTGGTCTGATTCCGCTCAATTTTACAGGTTTGCACCTCCGAGGTCCCGCCGGAGTCCTGGCAGGGCCTTGGCACGGCCTTGGCGGCGGCTTTAGGCGTCGGCTTCTTCGAACTCCACCGCGGCCACGATCTCCCTGGTCGAAGGGCTGATCATGTAGGCCTCGTCGTCCTCCTCCACCATGATGAAATCGCCCTGGTCCGTGGTGAAGTGCCAGGCGAGGACTGTCTCACCGTTGTGCTCGTAGTTGGGGTCGCCCATGGTGATTTTCTGGAGCTCCTGGCCTGCGACGTCACAAAGTTCGCGGATGATCAGTTCGAACTCCGGCGCGTTCTCAAGGGCTTCCTCCGCGGCCTCGGCCTGGCGCTCCGCAATGTTGGGGATCCGGGCCACACGCTCGGCGATGTGCAGCTCCAGCTGCTCGTCGTCCAGCAGCAGCAGGCCTTCCTGGCCGCGGAGCCACGCGGCGTTGAGCTCGAGGATGTCCTCGGTCTCCAGCAGCGACTCGAATGCTTCGTCGAGCTCTTCGAGCTCCCTGACTGCTTCCGGGGAGGTTGTCGCGCCGTCGGCTTCGCCGAAGCTTTCCGTATCCCCGTCCAGATACGCGTCGGCGTCGTCCTCGCTGAGCGCGTCAAAGGCCGCGGCGGTGCGGTTGAACAGCGCCAGGTGGGCGGTGGCGCCCATTCCTTCCAGGCCTTCGCGCACGTAGGCGTCAATCTCGTCGCGCTCCGGCACCGTGAAGACGTACTGCGCGAAGCCGCCGGCCAGCGCCTGGGTGAGGTAGAAGTCGACGTAGTAGCTGCGGAGTGCGTTGGGCGCGATTTCCGGGGCGTCGAGGATCTCCGCGTACATGGCGTTGACCACGGTCACGTTGGAGTCGACAACGTCTTCGTTGGCCGTTTCGGTGCTTTCGATTGCCAGGACGACGGGGTGATTGCTGGCGGGCTGACCGGTGCTCATGGGAAATCCTCACTGCTGAAAGCGGGTGGTGCTTGGGACCCTTTCACGCTACGCGGCACACCGGTCTGCGGGTTGAGGCGGAGTTGAACGTTGGGCGAAGTTTCAGGGCCCCTCCCGGCTCGCTAAGATGGATCAGATAACCTGCAGATTTTTGACCTGCTGAAAGTAGCGCGCACCATGCCATCCCAACCGGACGAGAGTGCGGCACTGGCAATACAGACCCCCGCGATCAACGACCGCTCCCTCGCGGCCGGACTCGCCTACGCCATGGGCAGCCGGGTTTCGGGGATCTCCTTTGATGCCGCCACCGGCCTGATGCTCGGCAAGGTCCGCGGCGGTTCGGACGCGCCGTATTCAACCACCGCGAAGCTGGTCCGCAAGGCCGGCGGCTGGAGCTGCACCGTCGGCGTCTGCAGCTGCCCCGTACGGAAGGACTGCAAGCACGTGGCCGCGCTGCTGTTCGCGGCCGAGGACAACCCGGCCACCCGCGTCCAGCTCCTGGCCCCGGCTGAATCCACCCGGCTGTCCCGTGAGCCCCTCGTGCAGGAGATGCCGGACTGGGAACAAGCCCTGGGACCGCTCATTGCCCGGCCGGGAATCACCCCGTCCACCAACGGCATCCCGCTGGCCCTGCAGTTCGACATCGAAGAGCCGGCACCGCACTTCTCCTACACCGGCCGGCGCGATCCGCTCCGCAGTGTCCGGCAGCTCAAGGCCCGCCCGGTGATCATGGGCGCCAAGGGCAAGTGGATCCGCGGCGACGTCTCCTGGAACACCCTCAGCTACCTCAACTACCGGCGCGAATGCAACGAAGCGCATGTGGAGTGGATGCAGGAATTCCTTGCGTCCCATACCGCTCTCGCCAACCGCCAGCACAATTCCACCGCGCCCTGGCTGGGGCTGAACACCTATGCCGGGAAAAACCTGTGGAGCCTGCTCGCCCAGGCCCGGAAGATCGGCGTCGCGCTGGTCCACACCGGCAGCCAGGAGCCGGTGCGGTTCGTGGAGGAGCCGGCCGCCGTCGGCCTTAACCTGACCCGCTTCGGTACTTCCGGCGGGGGCGCGGGCGGCGGTACCGCCGTCGAACCCGCCGCCGGTACCGCCGTCGAAAACAGCAAAACGTCCGACGACGGCGGGCTGACGCTGGCTCCCACCATCACCGTAGAGGGGGAAGTGGTTGATCCGGCGTCCGTGGGGACGATCGGCCGGCCGGCTCACGGGATCTTCCTGACGTCCGGGGCGGATGCCCTTCCGGGCGTGGGCAGCGGATCGATCATCACCCTTGCTCCCCTGGAAACCGGCCTCAGCGAAGAACTCCTGACGTTCGTCACGGCCGGCAGCACCCTTCACATTCCGGCCCGGGACGAGACCCGCTTCCTCACCGGCTTCTATCCCAAGCTCAAGCAGGCTGCCCGGGTCACGGCGTCGGATGAATCTGTGGAACTCCCCTCGCTGGCCGTTCCCACGTTGTCCCTGCTGGCCAACTACGGCAGCGACCATAAGGTGCGGCTGCACTGGGAGTGGCATTACACGACCGGGAACCTGGTCACGGCGCAGCCGCTGTGGCGGCACCCGGGCGACCACGGTTACCGGGACGATCCTGCGGAGGCCCGCATCCTCGAGGCTGTGGGCCAGCCCTGGGAAGTGGTCCCCAAGCTGGGCGAATCCGCTACGGGCGGCTGGGGAACCCCGCGGCTGGCGCCGTCGGTGGAGCTGGGCGGGCTGGATACCCTGGCCTTCACGGAGGAGGTGCTCCCCCGGCTCCGCAACACCCCGGACGTGGTGGTGGACACCGCCGGGGACATCGCCGACTACCGCGAGGCCGAAGAAGCGCCCGTGGTGGCCATCTCCACGAAGGCCACGGACCAGCGCGACTGGTTCGACCTCGGCATTGTGATCACGCTCGAGGGCCAGCCGGTTTCCTTCGCTGCACTGTTCTCCGCGCTCGCGGCCGGCGAAACCCGGATGCTCCTGCCCAGCGGCGCGTACTTCTCCCTGGACCTGCCCGAACTGCACCAGCTGCGCGCACTGATTGACGAGGCGCGTTCCCTGCAGGACAACAAGGACGCGCCGCTGCAGATCAGCCGGTTCCAGGCCGGGCTCTGGGACGAGCTCGCGCACCTCGGCATCGTGGACCAGCAGGCTTCCGCGTGGCGCGAAGCCGTGGGCGGGCTGCTGGAGGGCGGCATCAAGGGACTGCCCCTTCCGGCCACCCTGAACGCCGAGCTGCGCCCGTACCAGCTGGAAGGCTTCAACTGGCTCAGCTTCCTCTACAAGCATGGGCTCGGCGGGGTGCTGGCGGACGACATGGGCCTGGGCAAGACCGTCCAGGCGTTGGCCCTGGTCTGCGCTGCCAAGGAAGCCGCGGAAGACGCGGGGGAAACGGCCGACGGCGCCACCGCACCGGGCGCCGCCCCCGGTTCCGCACCCTTCCTGGTAGTGGCCCCCACCAGTGTGGTGGGCAACTGGGAGGCCGAAACCGCGCGGTTCGCTCCGGGGCTCACCGTCCGCGCCATCGGCGAAACGTTCGCCAAGAACGGAGTGGACCCGGCCGAGGCGATGGCCGGCGCGGACATCGTGATTACGTCCTACGCCCTCTTCCGGATCGACTACGAGGCGTATGCGTCCCGGGAGTGGGCCGCCCTGGTGCTGGACGAGGCCCAGTTCGTGAAGAACCACCAGTCCAAGGCGTACCAGTGCGCCCGCAAGCTGCCGGCCGCGTTCAAGCTGGCCATCACCGGAACACCGCTGGAAAACAACCTGATGGAGTTCTGGGCTCTTACCTCGATTGTGGCCCCCGGCCTGTTCGCGAGCCCCAGCCGGTTCGCCGAGTACTACCAGAAGCCTGTGGAAAAGAACGGTGACAAGGGACAGCTGGACAAGCTCCGCCGTCGGGTCCGTCCGCTCATGATGCGCCGCACCAAGGAGCAGGTCATCCACGACCTGCCGCCAAAGCAGGAGCAGATCCTGGAGGTGGTGCTGAACCCGCGGCACCAGAAGGTGTACCAGACACACCTGCAGCGCGAGCGCCAAAAGATCCTGGGCCTCATCGAAGACGTCAACAAGAACCGCTTCACCATCTTCCAGTCGCTCACCCTGCTGCGTCAGCTCAGCCTGGACGCTTCCCTGGTGGACCCTTCCCTGTCCGGCGTGCGGTCAAGCAAGCTGGACGTGCTGTTCGAGCAGCTGGAGGACCTGGTTGCCGAGGGGCACCGGGCCTTGATCTTCAGCCAGTTCACCGGCTTCCTGGGCAAGGTCCGGGAACGGCTTGTCGAGGAGAAGATCGAATTCTGCTACCTCGACGGCGGCACCCGGAACCGGACGGACGTGGTGAACGAGTTCAAGAACGGCGCCGCCCCGGTGTTCCTGATCAGCCTCAAGGCCGGCGGCTTCGGCCTCAACCTGACCGAGGCGGACTACGTGTTCCTGCTGGATCCGTGGTGGAACCCGGCTTCCGAGGCGCAGGCCGTGGACCGCACCCACCGGATCGGCCAGGCCCGCAACGTGATGGTCTACCGGCTGGTTGCCAAGGACACCATCGAGGAAAAGGTCATGGCCTTGAAGGCGAAGAAGTCGCAGCTGTTCGCGGACGTGATGGAAGGCGATGCGCTCTCCGGCGGTTCCCTGACGGCCGAAGACCTGGCCGGCCTGTTCAACGACTGACGTTCAGCGGCCGGCGAACCGTCAGCCCATGGCCGGGGCCAGGGACCTTCCCGAGGACAGCTGCGTCCGGGCCCAGCGGGCGAGTTTCTTGCCCTTGCCCTTCCACCAGTTGTCCTCGTCCTTGTCGTGGTGCAGACGGAAGATGATCATCACCATCACGAAGACCCCCATGGCCGCATCCAGCCAGGACCAGAAGACTGCGTCAACCAGGACGCTGATGCCCATGACGAGGACCGACGGCAGTGCCAGGGTCCGGAAGACGGTGCTGGCCACGTAGCGCCGGTGGGACCTGGGCACGGACGTGGCACGGACCATGTCGAAGCAGAGGCAGGCCACCACCATGGCCTGCCCCAGGGACAGGATCACCAGGCCCGCAAGCGAGCCGGCGAACATGGCTACGGATTCCATTCCCGCGCTCATCAGACGCCGCCCGGTGTCGCAGGGCGCGGCAGGGACACTTTGGCATTGCAGAACACACACATAGGAAACCCCCAGAGACCAGAGACCACAGCTGTGAGACCCAGCTGGGCTCTATTCAAGCCGCTGCCGCTCCGGTCCGTCACGAGTAGTGAGTACTCTAATTCTGCTCGCCGACCCCGGGGCACGCGCCTAGGTAGTCAGTTCGGACCGGCCAACCATTCCGGACTTGCGGATCTGCCCGGACCGGCGCGGACCGGCCCGTCAGATGGTGATCGTGCGGTCTATGACTTTGGCGGCCGTATCGTAAATGGTCTCGTTGTGGGCACGGGCATAATCGCGCAGCATCGAGAAGGCCCGGTTCATGTCCACGTTGGCCGTGTGCGAGATGACACCCTTCGCCTGTTCAATCTGGATGCGGCTGTTCAACGCGCGCTGCAGCTGTTCGTTGATTAATGCGTTTTCCCTGGCCGCACGCTCCTGCAGCAGGGTAATGGTGGCGACGTCGGCAAATGCCTGCGCAATGGCAGCATCATCCGCGCTGAGCCGACCGGCCTCGCGGCCGAAAAGGTTCAGGGCACCGATGGTCCGGCTGCGCAGGCGCATCGGAACGGCGTGCAGGGAGCGGAAACCCTGGGCCAGCGCGGAAGCCTGGAACAGCGGCCACCGGGACCCGTCCGTGGCAATGTCGTCAATAGCTACAACGGCGCCGGTGCGGTAGCAGTCCACGCACGGGCCCTCGCCAGCCTCGAGTTGGAGAACCTCCACAAGCTGGCTTGCCTCGCTCGTGGAAGCCATCACTTGGAGGTCGCCGCCCGGGTCAACGAGTACCAGCCCGGCTGCGGCGGCGTCGAGTATTCCTACAGATTCGTCCACCAGGGTGTGCAGGAGGTCGAAAACGTCGTAGTCCGCCACCAGCGTGTCCGCTATCTTGACGAAAGCGGCACTCACGCGTCCGGCGCGGCTCATCATCGCCATAGTGGGATTCTACTGCACGTCATGGGTGGCCGGTCACCCCGTCGGCAGGCGTGAAATCCAGGGTCTTGGCGACGACGTCACGGGCCACTTCGCGGACCGTGCGGCCCTGCGAGAACGCGTGCGCCCGCAGTAGCAGCAGTGCGTCAGTGGCGGAAGCCCCGGTCTGGGCAAGGACCATTCCCGTCGCCTGATGCACCTCGCGCCGGGAGAGCGGCGAGCCGTCCTGCGGTGCGTCCGCGCCGTCCGCCGGGGCCAGGGTGAGGAGCTGCCGGAGCAGCTGCCAGGTCGCGGCATCAGCGAGCTGCAGCGCCGTCGAATGGTCAGCGGGGCTGAGCGCACCGGGCACCGAGCAGTAGAGTTCCGCAACCCCGATGTCCATGGCACCGAGCACGAGTGGGAAGACGAAAAAGGCTGACACGTCAAGGTCCCGTATGGCGTTCGCAAAGACGGGCCAGGCGGAATGCGAACCCGCGCGCACGTCGGGAAGGAGCACCGGCCGCCGTCGCTCCAGTGCAGCCCAGCGGGGCCCCTCACCCAGGTCGAACTGGAGCTCGTCAATCCGCGCCGAAACCCGGTTGCTGGCGCACACCATGGTCTCCGGTGCCAATCCGGAGAATACGGAAATTGAGGCGCCGGTAATGGGCAGTGATTCCAGGAACACCGTACAGAGGCCGCCGTCCAGCCCCTCAGCCATCGAACAGGAACTTTCAACCATGACGGCCCCGCGCGGCGACAGCCGGATCCGGGAAACGGAAGGACGTCGCTAAAACCATCGGAAAGGCACCTTCCATGCATCAACTGCTGTTTGTACAGTTTATGCCCGCTCCCGGATCAACCGGTTGGCAACAGCCAATTGGAGTTTGCTCCTGCCCGGTTGTGCGGCCCCCGCACCGGCAGGTTCAGCGGCACCTGTTCACGTCCCGAGGCGCCGGATACAATTAATTAGTTGCCCCGGACCCTGGTAGCGCCATTTGTTGGCGAACTATCCAGGAGGAGTCCACTCGATGCGCGGCAACCCATTCCTCGAAGTCTCGCTCACGCAGGTGGCACGCCAGGACCACGGCGAGCTGCTCAGGGCTGCCATGGCAACGAGCCAGTGGAGGCAACCCGATTTGCGCCTGAACCGAACCCCGTCCGACGCAGGGCGGCCCGAAGTGGTGCAGGATTTCAACACGCAGGACTCCGACCGGTGGAACGACCCGTTGTTAGCGGAGATCGAAGACCTCGTCGCCGAGCTGAAGGCGAAAGTGGCACGTTACTCGCTCCTCCGGTCCGACCCGTCCCGCAACGACCCGTCCCGCACCGACCCGTCCCGCACCGACCCGTCGCACCCGGACAACAAGACCGCCACAGACTGGATGCACGAGGCCCTCGAGGACATCGCTGCGACCGCCCTGGGCATCGAACTGGCGTCGCAGGAGCGCATCTTTCGCGCGATCTCAGACGCCGGGCGGAACCCGATGATCGAAACCAAAACGATCAAACCCAACGAGGAACCAAAGTCAGGAAGCGCAGGATGATCAGCACGATCGAGGCCGGACGCACCTATTTCGTCGAAGCCACGGACCCCCGCCTCATCGACACGGAGCTAAGCGCCGCAGTGGAGCAAGCGCGGCAGCATGCCATGGAGGAGGGCAGGTGCGGCATCCTGGTGACGCGGCTGGGGCACACCACGTTCACCGTTGCCGTCAGCGAAGATGTCCCGTTCGGGGAGACGCTCGAACGGCAAGGGCCGGCGACGACTCCGGGCAACGCGCAGGGCGATGCCGCTCGTTCAAGCTAGCGCCCCGTCGCCCGACCCCAGGCCGGTCCGACGCCAGGCCGGTCAGATCAGCATCCCCTCGCGCACCTTGCCCGCGGATTCGGCACCGCCCGTGCCGTGCGAACTGACCCGTCCGGCAGCCAGCACGTAATAGCTGTCGGCGGCGTTCAGCGCGAAGCCGATGTGCTGTTCCACCAGCAGGACCCGCATGCCGCTGCGCCGGGACAGCTTGATGATGGTCTCCTGGATTTCGGCCACCACGTTGGGCTGGATGCCCTCGGTGGGCTCGTCCAGGATGAGCAGCGTGGGCTCGGTGATGAGGGCCCGGGCGATGGCCAGCTGTTGCCGCTGCCCCCCGGACAGGAGGCCGGCACGGCGTGCCAGCAGCGGGTTGAGCGCTGGAAACATGTCCAGCGCCTCGGCCACGCGTTCCTTGCCGTTCCGGCGGCCGTCAGCCACGAGCTGGAGATTCTCCAGGGCGGTCAGCTGCCCGAACGACTGCTGCCCCTGCGGAACATAGGCCATGCCCCGCGCCACCCGCTGGTGCGGCCGGAGGGCGGAGATGTCCTCCCCATCCAGCGTGATGGTGCCGCGGGTGGGCTTGAGAAGCCCGACGACGGCGCGCAGCAGCGTAGTTTTGCCGGCACCGTTGTGGCCCAGCAGGGAAACCAGCGACCCGTCGGGGACGGTGATATCCACTCCGGAAATGACCTGGGTTCGCCCGTAGCCGGTCTGCAGGTCCGTGATTTCCAGCATCAGTGCCCTTCCATTCCGGCAGTGCCGAGGTAGACGTCCTGCACCTTCTTGTCGGCCTGGACCTGCGCCACGCTTCCCTCGCTCAGGACCTTCCCGGCCGCGAGGACTGTCACCGAGGTGGCGAACTCCCGGACGAAGTCCATGTCATGTTCAATCACCAGGGTGATGCGGCTGGCTGCGATCCGACGGAGCAGCTGTCCGGTCTCGTCGCGCTCGTCCTGGCTCATTCCGGCGATGGGTTCGTCCAGGAGCAACACCTCCGAATTCTGGACCAGCAGCATGCCGATTTCCAGCCATTGCTTCTGCCCGTGCGCCAGGGTGCCGGCCTGCTTGTCGGCGGCCCGCTCCAGCCCGATGATTTCCAGTGCCTCCTGTACGGCCGCGTCCACGCCCTTCCGTCTCCTCAGCAGCTCCCGGGCCTTCCTGCCGGGCCCGGCGGCAATATCCAGGTTCTGCAGGACCGCGAGGTTCTCGAAAACGCTGGCTGTCTGGAACGTCCGGCCCACGCCCAGCCGTGCGATCTTGTGCACTTTCCGGCCCAGGATCTCAGTGCCTGTGTGGTTCACGGACCCCGTGGCCGGAACCAGCCCCGTGATCGCATCGATGATGGTGGTCTTGCCGGCACCGTTGGGGCCGATCAGGAACCGAAGGTCGCCCTGGACGACATCGAGGTTGACGTTGTCCACGGCCACGAAGCCGTCGAAGGCCACTGTGAGACCGCGGACCTCAAGGTACTTCGGCCGGCCGTGGCGGAGCCCGCCGGCCCGGGGTTCGCCGTCGGGAAGCAGCGTGGGGGTGGTCATCGGCTTGCCTCTTCCGGGACGGTGGTTGCCGTGGTTGCTGTGGTTGGAGCAGCGGAGGCCGGCACCTGCGGTGCGGACGCCGGTGCAGTGCTGCGCTTTTCCGTGTTGGGCTGCTTCAGCCGGGAGACGAGCCGCGGCAGGGACGCGAGGCCGCCGGGCATGAACCCGATGACCAGGACGAAGAGCAGG
This sequence comes from Arthrobacter sp. GW460-12-1-14-TSB2, assembly GCF_059423525.1. NCBI lineage: Bacteria > Bacillati > Actinomycetota > Actinomycetes > Micrococcales > Micrococcaceae > Arthrobacter > Arthrobacter sp. GW460-12-1-14-TSB2. Next base: position 43,589 of record NZ_JBWKYC010000020.1, on the reverse strand, counting down.
CCTTGGAAGTAGACCCAGAACGACGGGAAGGTGGACGCCAGGCTGGTCTGGGCGATGGCCACGCTGAGGGCGCCCAGCACCGGTCCCAGCAGCGTTGCCCTGCCGCCGATTGCCACGCCGATCAGGAAGGCGATGGACGGAATGACGCCCACGTCGGCCGGCGAGATGATCCCCACGATGGGCACGAACAAGGCGCCGGCGATCCCTGCCATGACGGCTGCGATCACATAGGTCACTGTCTTGATGGTTGCCGGGTCGTACCCCAGGAACCGGACCCGCTCCTCCTGGTCCCGGACGGCGACGAGGAGCTCGCCGAACCGGCTGTGCATGAGCTGCCGGGCAGCTGCCAGGGCCAGCAGCAGCACCACCGCGGCGATCGAATACAGCATGAGCTTGTTGGAGGGGTCCTTCAGGTCGAACCCGAAGAAGGACCGGAAGCCGCTGAGGCCGTTGGAGCCACCGGTGGTGGCCTGCTGGCCGATCAGGAAGACGGCGAAGGCCGCCGCCAGCGCCTGGCTGAGGATCGCGAAATACGCTCCCTTGACGCGTCGTTTGAAGACGGCAAGCCCCAGGACGAGCGCCACCAGTCCCGGAACGAGGACGACGGCGAGGAGGGTCACCACCGGGCTCCGGAACGGCTCCCACCACCCGGGGACCTCGCCGCTGCCGTACAGCGACATGAAGTCCGGCACGCCGGACCCGCCGAAGAGGGAGGCGTCCGCCAGTTTGAGGTGCATGGCCATGATGTACGCGCCGAGCCCGAAGAACACCCCCTGCCCCAGGGTGAGCATGCCTCCGCGCCCCCAGGCGAGTCCGATCCCCACAGCAACGATCGCGAAGCAAATGAACTTTCCCAGCAGGGCGAGGTTGAAGACGGAGAGCGCGGCCGGTGCCGCCACCAGCAGCAGTACGGCGCCCAGCGCGAAGCCGGCCAGCACTCCCCACCGGGATTGCAGGAAGGTGCTCATGCCAGGCTCCTTGTCTTGAGGCTGAAGATGCCCTGCGGCCGCAGTTGGAGGAAGACCACGATCAGCACCAGCATCAGCACCTTGCCGATGCTCGCCGTCGTCGAAAATTCAAAAACGGACTGGAGCACGCCCAGTGCAAAGGCCGCGATGACTGCCCCCTTGATCTGGCCGACTCCCCCGGCCACCACCACCAGGAAGGCGTCCACGATGTAGTTCGTGCCCAGGTACGGGCCGGTGGAACCGATCAGCGTGACGGCGACGCCCGCCACTCCGGCGAGGCCCGATCCGACGAAGAACGTCAGCTGGTCCGTGCGCCGGGTGGAGATGCCGCTGGTTTCGGCCAGGTCCCGGTTCAGGACCACCGCCCTGATGCGGCGGCCCAGCGGAGTCGCCTTGAGGACTGCGACGAGTCCTGCCAGGCAGACCAGGGAGAGCAGCAGGATGAAGAGCCTGGTGAGCGGGATGGGCGCTCCCAGCAGTTCGACGTTGCCCTGGAGCCAGGCCGGGGCCCGGACGTCGACACTGGGGGCGCCGAAGATGTCCCGGGCGGCCTGCTGCAGGATCAGCGCCACCCCGAACGTGACCAGCAGGGTGTCCAAGGGACGGTGGTACATCCGCCGCAGCAGCACCGCTTCGAGCGCCAGCCCCAGCAGGCCGCCCACCAGGAAGCCCACTGGAATGGAAACCAGCAGTGAGATGCCGGCATCGGAGATGCTCCGCTGCACCACGAAGGCCGTGTATGCACCGGCCATCATGAACTCGCCATGGGCCATGTTGATGACCCCCATCTGGCCGAAAGTCAGCGACAACCCCAGTGCGGCCAGCAGCAGCACCGAGCCGAGACTGAGTCCGGCAAACATCTGTCCAATCAGCAGTTCCATTCCAGCGGGCCTTTCCTCCGGGTTTCTGCAGGGGCGGTGGAAACGGCTACTTGGCCAGGTCCTTGGCCCAGTCGTAGCTGGCCAGGAACGGATCGGGCTCCACGGCCTTCGGCGAGGACCAGACCGTTTCGATCAGGCCTTCGGAGTTGATCTTTCCGATCCGGGGAGTCTTGGTGATGTGGTTGTTCTCGCCGTCCACCGTGACAGTGCCCTCAGGCGCCTCGAACGTCACTCCGCCCGCGGCTGCCTGGACCTTGTCCACTTCGAAGGAACCGGCTTTCTCCACCATGGCCTTCCACAGGAACAGCGAGGTGTACGCCGCTTCCATGGGGTCGCTGGTGACGCGGTCGGCGCCGAACTTCGCCTTGAACGCCGCGACGAACTTCTTGTTGGCCGGGGTGTCAAGGGTCTGGTAGTAGTCCCAGGCCGTGAGCTGGCCTTCCACGTTTTCCAGTCCGACGCCGGGAACTTCCTCTTCGGCGATGGATACCGAGACCACCGGCATGGATGCAGCGGTCAGGCCAACGCTCTTGTACTGCCGGAAGAAGGCCACGTTGCTGTCGCCGTTGAGGGTGTTGAAGACGGCGTCGGCCTTCGAATCCCGCACCTTGTTCACGATGGTGGAGAACTCCGTGGACCCGAGCGGGGCATATTCCTCGCCAAGGACCTCCATGCCGTGGGCTTTGGCGTAGGCCTGGATGATCTTGTTGGCCGTCCTCGGGAAGACGTAGTCGCTGCCCACCAGGAAGATGGATTTGGTGCCCTGCTCGGCCAGGTAGTCCAGGGCGGGGATGATCTGCTGGTTGGTGGTGGCGCCCGTGTAGAAGATGTTCTTGGACGCTTCGAGGCCTTCGTACTGCACCGGGTAGAACAGCAGGGCATCGTTGGCTTCGAAAACCGGGAGCATGGCCTTGCGGCTGGAGGAGGTCCAGCCGCCGAACACCGCGGCCGTGCAGTCCTGCTGGATCAGCTTCCCGGCGCGTTCGGCGAACTTGGTGGGTTCACTGGCGCCGTCCTCGCTGATCACCTGCAGCTGTTTGCCCATGACTCCGCCGGCGGCGTTGATTTCCTCGGCCGCCAGGCTCAGGGAATCAAAAACGGTGTTCTCGCTAATGGCCATGGTGCCGGAGAGCGAGTTGATGAATCCGACTTTGACGCTGCTGCCTGACGTGTCGACGCAAGAGCTGCCGCTGCTGGCGGTGGAATTGGCGGACGCCGGATCCGAAATCTGGCTTCCGCAGCCGGCCAGGGCCGTTGCCATTGCCGCCGCGGCCAGGGGGATCAAAGCGCGCTTCGTTACTGAAACCCTCATGTTTACCTGCTTCTCGCTCCGCGCTGCCTCGCGGCAGCGGCTGGTCTCCAGGGTCCTGACAGGCCCCCTGCGGCTCAATCTAGGAGCGAATTGTTTCAATACGCATGATGGTTCGTTTCCGCACGATTTCGGACCGGGCGTCCGCATTGGATACGAAGCCCGGAAACGGTAAGTTCGCTGACAAAATAGCGGAAAGTGCGGGTGGCAAAGTTAACCTGAAGGAAACTTTCCCGCCGTCATTTTGGTATTGGCGGCGACACAAACCCCCCGAGGAGCAGCATGAGCGGCCAGCAGAACGCACAAAGAATCCTGGTTGTCGGAGCCGGAGCAACCGGCGGATACTTCGGCGGCCGCCTGGCGCAGGGCGGCCGGGACGTGACGTTCCTGGTGCGGGAAGGACGGGCAGCCGCACTGCGCCAGCGCGGCCTTCGCATCACGGGCCTGGGCCGCGAAGACGTCATGGAACCGGCGCTGGTCACGGCGCCTGAGCTGCACGGTCCGTACGACCTGGTGCTGGTGACGGTCAAGGCCGCCGCCCTCCCCCAGGCGCTGGCAGACCTCGCGCCGGTAGTGGGGCCGGAAACGGTGGTCATCCCGTTCCTCAACGGCATGGCCCACATGGACGCTCTCGAAGCGGCCTTCGGCGCCGACCGGGTGCTGGGCGGGATCGTCAAGGTGGTCACCACCCTCACCGAGGACGGCGACATCCTGCAGATGAATCCGCTGGCCACACTCACTGTCGGGGAACAGTCCGGCCCGCCGAGCGACCGCGTCCTGCGGGCCGTTGAAACCCTGACGGTGCCTGGCTTCAAGGCTTCGGCCACCGCGGACGCCCTGGCCTCCATGTGGCACAAGTGGGCATTCATCGTGTCCGCCGGAACCGTGACCTGCCTGATGCGCGGACCGGTGGGCGCCATCGTCGCGGTACCCGGCGGCACGGACTTCGTGCACTCGGTGCTGGCCGAAGCCGGCGCCGTCGCGGTTGCGGCCGGCTACCCGGTGCCTGACCACGAACGTCAGCTGTCCGTGGACATGCTGACGCAGCCCGGATCAACCTTCACGTCGTCCCTCTACCGAGACGTTGTGGCCGGCCGCGCCGGCGAGACAGAACACCTGCTGGGCGACTTCACCCGCCGGGCACGAATCCTCGGGGCGGACACGCCGCTGATCGACCTGGCCCTGATGCAGCTGAGGGTCAGCGCCGCAACCGCCTAGCGGCGTGCAACTCCAGGTACTTCTTCTCCCCGGCTACTTCTTCAGGAAGGCAAGGAGGGCCTGGTTGATTTCCTTCGCGTGGGTCCACAGCATGCCGTGCGGAGCACCCTCGATCTCCACGTAGTCCGCGGCGGGCAGCGCGTCCTTGAAACGGCGGCCGGTGACGTCGATGGGCAGGATGTTGTCCGCCGTTCCGTGCACGATGAGGGCAGGAACATCGATCTTGGGGATGTCCGCGCGGAAGTCCGTCAGCCAGGTGGGCTGGGCAAACACGGAGGCATGGGCGGAGGACTTGCTGGCGGTGGCCCAGTTGGCCCGCAGGGCTTCTTCGCTGAGGCGGCTGCCCAGGGTGTCGTCGGTGTTGAAGAAGTTCTTGAAGAACTCCGTGAAGAACGCGTAGCGGTCTTCCTTCACTGCACTGAGCAGGCCGTCGAACACGTCCTGCGGGACGCCGTCGGGGTTGTCTTCCGTCTTCAGCAGGAAAGGCTCGAGGGAACCCAGGAACACTGCCTTGGAAACCCGGCCCGAGCCGTAGGTGCTGAGGTAGCGGGCCACCTCGCCGGTGCCCATCGAGAAGCCCACCAGCACGGCGTCCGTGAGGTCAAGTTCGGTGAGCAGGGTGTTGAGGTCGGCAGCAAAGGTGTCGTAGTCGTAGCCCTCCGTGGGCTGGCTGGACTTGCCGAAGCCGCGGCGGTCGTAGGTGATGACCCGGTAGCCTGCCTCCAGCAGCACACTGGTCTGCCGTTCCCACGATGCGCCGTCCAGGGGGTATCCGTGGATGAGGACCACCGGCTGTCCCTGTCCGTGGTCCTCGTAGTAAAGCTCAACGGTGGTGCTGTTTTCGTTTCCGACAGACACAAAGGCCATGAGGGCGTTCCTTCCGGGGCAGTGAACGGGCTTGACCATTCACTCTGTTCCGGCAGGTTACGCCTGTCAAGGAAGCAGGGTTCACTCCGTGGAACGGGGCCGCCACACCACCACGGCCTGGGAGCGGGCACGGGGCCGCTGGCCGCGTGCCAGGCTCACGACGTCGCCCGCTGCTCCGGCCGCGAAAATGCGCGAATCCAGCGGGCTGCGGCGGCTGCTCAGCTGCTCGGTCAGTTCAGTCACCCGGCGCTGCAGCGCGGCCACCTGGTTCTCCAGCTGGAGGATCCGTTTGATGCCCTCCAGCGACACCCCCTCATGCGAGAGCCGCTGCACCTCGCGGAGCACGTTGACGTCCCGCTGGGAGTAGCGCCGGGACTTTCCGGGCGCGCGGCTGGGCGAGACGATGCCCAGCCGGTCATACTGCCGCAACGTCTGCGGGTGCATGTCCGCCAGCTCAGCCGCCACCGAGATCACGAAGATCGGCTGATCGAAATCAATGTCCATGGCGCCGGCTCCTCCCGCTAATCCCAGTCCGTGTGTTCCCTAGAGACGTGCCTTGGCGGCCAGTCCGGCCCGCACATCGTGTCCGTCCGTGGCTGCAGCGAACGCCTTCACGGCGTCCTCCGCCTCCTTGGTCAGCTTCTGCGGAACCACGACGTCGATGGTCACCAGCAGGTCACCGGTCGCCTTCGCGTGCTTGACTCCGCGACCCTTGACCCGCAGGGTCCGCCCGGAGGGCGTCCCCGCGGGAACACGGACCTTGACCTTTTCGCCGTCGATCGTCGGCACTTCGATGTCAGCGCCCAGCGCAGCCTCCGGAAAGGTGACCGGAACATGGATGCGGAGGTTGTCGCCGTCGCGCGTGTAGAAATCATGGCCCTTGACATTGACGGTGACCATCAGGTCGCCGTTGCCGGCCGGGCCGTACTGGCCCTTGCCGCGGACACGGACTTTCTGGCCGTCTTTGATCCCGGCGGGAACACGGACGTCGATGACGTCTCCGTCCGGTTCGCGTAGCCCGATGGTGGTGCCGCGAATGGAACCGGCGAAGGAAATCGTGGTGGTGGCCGTACGGTCGGCGCCCTTCTGCGGAGCACGCTGGAATCCCGCTCCGGAGCCGGGCCCGCCGAATTGTCCGCCGAAGAGATCGGCGAACTCCGGCGGAATGCCGCCCGAGGTGCTGTAGCCGCCGGAGTGGCGCCCGCCGCCACCGGTGAAGAGGCCGCCGAAGAGGTCTTCGAAGCCGGCACCGCCAGCCGCGCCGCCCCCGCCGCCAGGGGCAAACCGGGCGCCGCCGCCCATGGCACGGATAGCGTCGTACTGCTGGCGCTCGTCCGGATCCGAGAGCACGGAGTAAGCCTCGGAGATGTCCTTGAACTTCTTCTCCGACGCGACGTCCCCCGCATTGGTGTCCGGGTGGTGCTGCCGCGCAAGCTTCCGGTAAGCCTTCTTGATATCGGCGTCGGAAGCGTCCTTGGCGACTCCAAGGATCTTGTAGAAGTCCTTGTCGACCCAGTCCTGGCTAGCCAATGGCGTTTCCTTTCAAGTTCTACTGTGACGGGCTCTGCGCGATACATGGGCCCCCGCCCATTCGCGTGGTGGCTTGGTCCTGCGGACC
>NZ_JBWKYC010000020.1:0-36718 GCF_059423525.1 Arthrobacter sp. GW460-12-1-14-TSB2 | reverse complement strand
CCCCCCCCCCCCCCCCCCCCCCCACGCTCCGGCAGGCCCGATGCCACTCCCGGGGCCCATGTATCGCTCCGAGCCTGTAATCAACTCACCTTAGGCGACATTAGCCGCCCATGGCGCCGGTTGAGCTAGGCCGGCACTGCGACGATAACCTGTGCTGCCCGGAGGACCCGTTCGCCTGACTTGTAGCCGGAGCGCAGGACCTGGCTGACGGTGTCGATTTCGACGTCCGGGCCGGGCTGCTGGATGAGGGCTTCGTGGATCGTGGGATCGAACTCCACGCCGGTCTCATCGATGCGCACCAGGCCGTAGGTCTTCAGCGCGTTCTCCAGCTTGGCGGCGATCGCGGCGAACGGGCCGTCGGCGAGGTCGCCGTGCTGCCGGGCGGCGTCGACGTCGTCCAGTACCGGAAGCAGCGAGTTCAGGACGCCGATGACGGCCATCTCCCCTGCCACGGCACGGTCACGTTCCACGCGCTTGCGGTAGTTGACGTACTCGGCCTGCAGGCGGCGGAGGTCGTTCCTGAGTTCCTCCGCCTCCTCCGCGCCTACGCCCTGGGCCACCGATTCCTCGGCCGGAACCTCAACGCTGTTGAGGATGTCCTCGGCCTGGGACAGTGCGTCCCCGGAACCGTGACTTCCCGTGGCGGCGTGTTCCTGGTCAGGGTGGCGGGCCTGGCCGGTCTTCGGATCAACCTTGCGGTTGTCGTGGATCACCGGTTTCTGCGGCTCGTTCTCCTGGTTGTCGCGGCCATGGTCTTTGGAAGAGTGGTGCTCTTCTTCGTTACCGTGATGCGGCATGATTACTTCTTCTCGTCTTCGTCAACGATTTCGGCGTCGACGATGTCTTCATCGGCTTTGGCGTCACCGGACCCGGCGTGGGCACCTTCTGCACCTGCCGCACCCGTGGCGCCGTCCGGCGAACCGGCCTGGGCGTAGATGGCTTCGCCCAGCTTGCTCTGGGAAGCCTGCAGCTTCTCAAAGGCGGTCTTCACCGCTGCGTCGTCCGTGCCTTCAAGGGCCTTCTTCAGGGCGTCGACGTCGGCCTTGACCTCGGTCTTGACCTCTTCAGGCAGCTTGTCGGCGTTGTCCGCGATCAGCTTGTCCACGGAGTAGGCGAGCTGCTCGGCGGTGTTGCGGGTGTCGGTTGCCTCGCGGCGGGCCTTGTCCTCGGCTGCGTGCTCCTCGGCGTCCTTGACCATGCGGTCAATGTCTTCCTTGGACAGCGCGGTGCCGCCGGTGATGGTCATGGACTGTTCCTTGCCGGTGCCCTTGTCCTTCGCCGAGACGTGCACGATGCCGTTGGCGTCGATGTCGAAGGTGACCTCGACCTGCGGAACGCCACGGGGGGCCGGTGCGATGCCGGTCAGCTCGAACGTGCCCAGCGGCTTGTTGTCCCGGGTGAACTCGCGCTCGCCCTGGAAGACCTGGATGGCCACGGACGGCTGGTTGTCGTCAGCCGTGGTGAAGGTCTCGGAACGCTTGGTGGGGATGGCCGTGTTGCGCTCGATCAGGTGCGTCATGATGCCGCCCTTGGTTTCGATGCCGAGGGACAGCGGGGTGACGTCGATCAGGAGAACGTCCTTGCGCTCGCCCTTCAGCACGCCAGCCTGGAGGGCTGCGCCGACGGCGACGACCTCATCCGGGTTGACGCCCTTGTTGGGCTCCTTGCCGCCGGCGAGCTCCTTGACGAGTTCGTACACGGCGGGCATACGGGTGGAACCGCCCACGAGCACGATGTGGTCGATCTCGGAGAGCTTGATGCCGGCTTCCTTGATGACGTCCTGGAACGGCTTCTTGGTGCGGTCCAGCAGGTCCTTGGTCAGGTCCTGGAACTTGGCGCGGGTCAGCTGCTCGTCCAGGTGGACCGGGCCGTCGGGGGTGACGGAGAGGTACTGGAGGGAGACGTTGGTGCTGGTGGAGGAAGAGAGTTCCTTCTTGGCCTGCTCGGAGGCCTCGCGCAGGCGCTGCAGTGCGATCTTGTCCTTGGACAGGTCGATGCCCTTGACCTTGAGCTGGTTCAACAGGTAGTCAACGACGCGCTGGTCCCAGTCGTCGCCGCCGAGGTGGTTGTCACCGGCGGTGGCGCGGACCTGGATGGTGGAGAAGTTGTCTTCGTCCTTGCCGACTTCGAGGAGCGAGACGTCGAAGGTTCCGCCGCCGAGGTCGAAGACGAGGATGAGTTCGTCTTCCTTGCCCTTGTCGAGGCCGTAGGCCAGGGCCGCAGCGGTGGGCTCGTTGACAATGCGGAGGACGTTGAGGCCGGCGATTTCACCGGCTTCCTTGGTGGCCTGGCGCTGGGCGTCGTTGAAGTACGCAGGAACGGTGACGACGGCGTCGGTGACCTTTTCGCCCAAGTAGGACTCGGCGTCGTTCTTCAGCTTCATCAGGATGCGCGCGGAGATTTCCTGCGCGGTGTACTTCTTGTCGTCAATTCCGACGGTCCAGTCGGTGCCCATGTGGCGCTTGACGGAGGCGATGGTGCGGTCGATGTTGTTGACGGCCTGGCGCTTGGCGATCTCGCCGACCAGGACTTCGCCGGACTTGGAGAACGCAACGACGGACGGCGTGGTGCGGCCACCCTCGGCGTTGGCAATAACGGTGGGCTCGCCACCTTCGAGAACGGAGACGACGGAGTTGGTGGTTCCGAGGTCGATACCTACTGCACGTGACATGTGTTGCTTCCTTCTTTCCGTGGAAACGCTGGTCGAGATTCAGGCACGCCCACTGATTGAGCGATCTACACTCAACTCTACCCACGGCCGGATTTAAGTCAATCCAAAGTTGAGCCACATCCGCTCAACTTTGGATTTGGACGTCACGGCGCGGGCGCAGGGGAGGCCGGAAAATCGCGCCGATCCGCAGAATTCCGCCGGGGAAAGCTGACTACGGGCGAGGGTTTCGCTGTGCGTGAAACCCTCTCCCGGGCGTCACTCGCGGTCCGCGGGAGCGGGTCAACAGTCAGGGAGTGTCTCGCGGCAAGTCGTCGTCGACGGCTTCGTCCTTCACAGGCACTTCGTCCTCGACGAGCCTGTGCTCCTCGGCAGCCGGGGCTTCAGCAGTGCCGGCCGTACCGGCAGTACCGGCAGTACCGGCAGTACCGGCAGTACCGTAGTCGCCGTCCGGATACTCTGCTTCGTCGCCTGTCACCAGGTTCTCGCCGGTGGCGCCGGCCTTGCCGTAGTCGCCGGCTTCGTACTCGCCTTCGACGCCGCCCGCCGCCTGCTCCTGGCCGGCTCCGGCCACCCCGTAGTCGCCAGACTCATACCCACCTTCGACGGCCCCCGCCGCCTCATCCGGAACAGCGCCGGCCGCTCCGTAGTCGCCTTCGACGTACTGGCCGCTGTCCCCCTCGGCTGTCGGCGCGGGTTCGGCGTTCTGCTGCTTTTTTGCTTCAAATTCACTGTTCTCTGACACTGACGGATCCCTCCTGGAAGCATCGGACGCCCGGACGGGCGCACGGGCAGTCTATCCACCGGCCCGGCGCTTCAACAGGGGCGCACGGCACGGATCCCGGCCCGAACGCCAGCCCGCAGACCGACGGCGGGCGGCCCCGAAAGGTGCCGCCCGCCGTCGTGCGTTCCTGCGCCGGATCGCCGCTGTTTAGTCGCGCACGACCTCCAGTTCGATGGCCGTCCAGGACAGGGCCGGCAGGGTGGCCCGGACTTCGCCGCCGGCGGCCTTGACGCCTTCCAGCGGGACGAGGCCCACTGCACCGGGGTTTGCCTGCGTGTTGGTGATGAACCGGTCGGCACCGTCCGGGATGCGAAGCACGTCAGCCCGGACCACCTGCCGGGCGTCGAAGCCGCGAAGGACCACTTCGACGTCGGCGGCTTCTTCCAGTCCGCGGTTGGCCAGGAACAGCGCGATGCGGCCGGTTTCCTCGTTCCAGGTGGCACTGACGTCCACGAGGTCGGCATCGCCGAACTTGGCGTTGCTGTACTTGTCCGAGTCCACGGCGAGCCGGAGGATCTGACCGTGCGCCAGCTCAGCCATGCGGGCGAAGGGATGGAAGATGGTCTGCTTCCATGCCGGGCCGTTTTCCTCGCTGAGGATGGGGGCGATCACGTTGACCAGCTGCGCCTGGTTGGCGATCTTGACGCGGTCACCGTGCCGGAGCAGGGAGTTCAGGAAGGTCCCGACGACGACCGCGTCCGTCACGTTGTACTGGTCCTCGATGACGCGCGGGTGCTCACGCCAGCCGTGCTTACCCACCTGCTCAGGGCTGTCGGCATCGCCCGGCCGGGTGTACCAGACGTTCCACTCGTCGAAGGACAGGTTGATGTGCTTCTTGTGCTTGCCCTTGGCCCGGACGGCGTCCGCGGTGGCGACCACGGATTCGATGAAGTAGTCCATGTCCACCGCGCTGGCCAGGAAACTGCCGGCGTCGCCGTCGTGCTCCTGGTAGTAGGCGTGCAGCGAGACATAGTCCACCTGCTCGTAGGTGTGGGTCAGGACCGTCTGCTCCCAGGCGCCGAAGGTGGGCATCCCCGAGTTGGAGCTGCCGCACGCCACGAGTTCGATGTCCGGATCCACGAAGCGCATGGCCTTGGCGGCCTCCTGCGCCAGCCGGCCGTATTCCTCGGCGGTCTTGTGCCCGATCTGCCAGGGTCCGTCCATCTCGTTGCCGAGGCACCACAGCTTGATGTTGAACGGATCCTCGTGGCCGTTCTTGCGGCGCAGGTCGGACAGCCGGGTGCCGGACTGAATATTGGCGTATTCCACGAGCTCACGGGCTGCGTCGACGCCGCGGGTGCCCAGGTTGACCGCTTCCATGACCTCCACGCCGGCTTCCCGGGACCAGTCCACAAATTCGTGCAGGCCGAAGGCGTTCGTTTCCAGCGTGTGCCAGGCGCCGTCAAGCCGGCGCGGCCGCTCCGCCACGGGCCCGACGCCGTCCTCCCAGTTGTAGCCGGAGACGAAGTTGCCGCCGGGATAGCGGACCACGGTGGCGCCAAGCTCCTTGACGAGGTCCATGACGTCGCGGCGGAAACCGCGCTCATCGGCCCGGGGATGCCCCGGTTCGTAGATGCCGGTGTAGACACAGCGGCCCATGTGCTCGACGAAGGATCCGAAGATCCGGCGGGGAACCTCGGCTACGGTGAAGTCGCGGTCAATGGTGATGCGTGCGCGGGACATTTTGCTCCTGTCCTGGTTTTGGCTTGGGTTGGATGGTGCGGGGTGTCGGGATGGCTTAGGTGCCGGCCAGGCCGGTGGTGGCCACGCCCCTGATGATCTGCCGCTGGAAAAAGAGGAAGACGACGATCAGCGGCAGTGCGGCCAGCAGCGCTGACGCCATGTTCTGGGCGTACTGGATGCCGTAGGCGCTCTTGATGGTCTGCAGGCCCACCGGCAGGGTGAGCAGCGAGCTCTCGTTGGTGGCGATGAACGGCCACAGGAAGTTGTTCCAGGCCCCGATGAACACGAAGATCGCGACGGCGGCCAGGATGGGCCGGGACAGCGGCAGCACGATCGTGGTGAAGATCCGCAGCCGTCCGGCGCCGTCCATCAGCGCGGCTTCCTCGAGTTCCCGCGGGATCTGGTCAAAGAATTTCTTGAGCACGAACACCATGGGCGAGTGGATCACCTGCGGGAGGATCAGGGCCCAGTAGGTGTCGATCAGGTTCAGGGACTGCATCTGCTGGAACAGCGGGATGATCAGCACCGGCGGCGGGATGATGATGGAGGCCACGATCACGCCCATCAGCATCCTCTTCCCGCGGAAATCGATCCGCGAAATGGCGTAGGCGACGGACGCTGAAATCACCAGCGTGATGGCAGTGATGGCCGCTGACGTGAACAGCGAATTGAGCGTCCAGGTGGGAATATTGCCGCTCTGCAGCACTTTGGCAAAGGCATCGAGGGTAAAGCCCGACGCCGGAATCCAGCTGATGGGGGTGGACGCGGCGTCGGTTTCGCTCTTCAGCGCGGTGACAGTGGCCCAGGCAAAGGGCACCAGCCACGCAACAGCGAGGACAGACACGACCACGGTGGCAAGGACGCGGGACAGCGGGATCTTCGCACGCCGGTTGGCCACGGTTTCGGCGTAGCCCTTGGGCTGGAGCGCGGGTTTGGAAAGTGTGGTGGTGGCCATGGCTAGGCGCTCCTTTTCCGTGTGATGAAGACCTGCGCCAGCGCGATGAGCAGGATCAGGCCGAAGAAGATGTAGGAAATGGCTGCGGAGTAGCCCAGCCGGTAGCCCGTGAAACCGGCCTCGAAGATGTACTGCACGATAGAACGCGTCGCTCCGCCCGGTCCGCCTTCGGTCATCTGGTAAATCTGGTCGAAGACCTTCAAGGACGCGAGGATCTGGAGGATCACGATCATCACTGTGGTGGGGCCGAGCTGGGGAAGGCTGATGGAGAAGAACTGGCGCCAGCCTCCGGCGCCGTCGAGCGAGGCGGCTTCATAGTGCTGCTGCGGGATGTTCTGCAGCGCGGCCAGGTACAGGAGGAAGTTGAAGCCGACGGTCCACCACACTGTGGCGATCACCACGGCCCACATCGCCACCGCGGGATCGTTCAGCCACGCCACCGGCGGAATGCCCAGATTTGCGAGCATGTCGTTGAACAGCCCTAGCTCCGGGTTGTACATCCAGGCAAAGAAAAGCGAGACCACGGTGGAGGCGAGCAGGAACGGGGAGAAGAAGGAGAGCCGCCACAGCCACTGCGCGGGAAGGCCCATATTGACCAGTGCTGCCAGCGCCAGGGCGATGACCACCAGAGGCACAGTGCTGATCAGTGTGAAGTACAGCGTGTTCCCCAGCGATCGCCACATGTCCGAGTCGGCGAACGCCTCGCTGTAGTTGGCCAGGCCGATGAACCCGCTATTGGCGCCCGTGAGGGACTTTCCGGTCAGGCTCATGACTGCCCCGGAAATCATGGGCCAGACCAGGAACATCAGGAAGAAGGCCAGGAACGGGGCGGAGAAGGCCCAGCCGTGAATGTTGTCACGCCGGGAGCGCAGTGATTTCGCCACGGGTGCTGGTTTTGCTGCGGGCGCTGGTTTTGCTGCGGGCGCTGTGGTGCGGGCAGTGCTCATGAGGACTCCTTTGTCACGGACTTTGCCACGGGCGGGTCAAGGTTCAGGCGGGATTCGGCGGCGGATTCGGCGGCCATGCTCACACCGGGTTCGGCATCGCAAGGACAGTGTTGATGCGCTTCATAAAGGCATCCCAGCCGTCCGCGGCCTTGTCCCGTCCGAGGAACACGTTCTGGACGTTCTCGGCGAAGTAGCCTTGGAAATCGGATCCCGAACCGGTGAACCAGGCCACGGGATCGTAGTTGATGATGTCCGCCGCCCGGGCATAGTCCGCCTGCGGCTTCAGTGCCGCGTATTCCTTGGACTTCACCACCGGCTGGTAGGCCGGGATGTGTCCGGCTTCGGCCCAGCTCAGGGAACCCTTGAGCATCGACGCCACAAACTGGTAGACGCCGCGGCGCTTTGTTTCGTCCAGCCTGGCCTGGTGCGGCAGCACGAACGAGTGCGAGTCGGCGAAGGCTGCCGGCGTTCCAAAGAGGGTCGGGATGGTGCTGGCACCGAACGGAACACCTGCTGTCTTCATGGTGGGCAGCTCCCACACACCGGTAAAAAGCAGCCCCGACCCCGAGCCGGCGAACTCCGCGATGGCAGTCCCGCCGTCGCCGCTTTTCGTGGAGATGGTGTTGTCCAGCAGAGACGTGATGAACTCCAGGCAGTCGATGGCGACGTCCCGCTCCACCTGGGCGGGTTTGCCCGGCTCCAGCACGAAGTCCGCGCCATGTTGGCGGTAGAGCGTGTAGAACAGCCGCCACATCTGCGCGCCGTCGCCCAGGTATCCGTAGGAGAGCCCGTGCTTGCCGGTGACACGCTGCAGTTCACGGCTTACCTCCAGGAACTGCGACTGAGAGGAGATCTCAGCCAGCCGGCCGTCCTTCCCCAGGACGCCGGCCTTGTCCGCCACTTCGGTGTTGTAGAGCATCACGAACGGGTGTGAGTCCAATGCCAGCGAAAATACCTTGCCGTTGAACTGGCTCTTCTCCCAGATCCTGGGGCCGAAGTCCTCCGGACGCACGCCGAACTCCGCCAGCAGGTCCAGGTCCCAGGCATCCAGCAGTCCGCCGGGAGCGTAGCCCGGCACCCTGGCGGCATGCATCACGGCCACCTCCGGGGGCCGGCCGCCGGCGGAGGCCATGGCCAGCTTGGTGTAATACGGCGCACCCCATGCCAGCACGGTGGGCTTGACCCTGAAGTCTGCGTGGTCCGTGTTGACCTTGTCGATCATGGCCATCATCTTGATGCCGTCTCCGCCGGAGAGCAGGTGCCAGAAGCGGATGTCGTTGGCCGCCGCCTGGGCCGCGCCCCCGCAGCCCGTCAGGCTCGCTCCGAGGGTAAGGCTGCCTGCGAGCACCCCGCCCCCGAGCAGCAATTGCCTGCGGGTCATTTGCATCGGGCGTGAATCAACTTGCTTCACCGTCACTCCTTTGGACGTAGCCGTTGGTAAAAATCGCCGACTGTCCGGCTGCTGCGGCCCTTCGGGGCGGGCCGGACAACTGTGGGCTGAAACACACTTTATATCGTTGTAAATCGAGATACAAGAAGAATTTGTTAGCGCTCACAAAGTGGGAGTTGCCACTCTCCTTCTTCCGAGGCGGCACCAGTCATTCGAGTCCGGCTATACCGGCCAGCACCTGCAGATGGTGCTCGAATAATGCGTCTTTCGCCACAAAGGTGCCCTCCCCGTACTGGCCAAAGATTTCGAAGCTGATGGCACCGAAGAGGGAAGTCCAGACCAGCGCACCGCGCGCCAGCAGCCCGTCCGGAATAGCCAGCCCGAGCTCTTCCCGGATCGCCGCCAGGTCGCCCGCCAACAGGGGCGGCACCGCGGGCGCATGCACCCCGGCCGCAGGCACCGGTCCGGAGCGCAAAGCGCCCGCCCGCCAGGCGGCGTCGACGATGGCAGTCAGGCTGCGGATCACCCTGGTCCCGGGTCCGGTGGTCCGCTCCGCCGGGGCCCGGTACCCGGGCACCGGACTGCCGAACAGCAGTGCATAGCGGGCGGGCTCACGGACGGCCCAGTCGCGGACGGCGCGCCCCAGCGCCTGGAACCGCCCGGCAAAATCCGTTTCGGCCACGCGGGCGACGGCGTCATCCACTTCGTCGCCCAGCTCGCCGTATGCGTCGATCAGCAGCAGGGTGAGCAGCTCGTCCCGGTTTTGTACGTAGCGGTACACGGCCGAGGACACCACGCCGAGGTCCCGGGCCACCGCCCGCAGCGACAGGGCCGCCGCGCCATGGACGGCCAGGTGCTCCCGGCCCAGCCGGACAATGTCGGCGGTGGTCTGTGCCCGGGCGCGTTCCCGCGGCGTACGCGGCGCAGGGGTGGAGTCGTTGATGGCTGACATGCCTCCAGCATTCCACGATTCAGAGCACTGTCAACAATTGAGAGCAGTGCTCTTGACTTTGAGGGCCCTGCCGAGCATCCTTATTTCGAGAGCGGCGCTCTCAAAGATTCCAGAGCAGACTGAAGATCCCGAGAAAAGAGAATCCAATGCCCGAACTTTATGTGGTCACCGGCGCCGGCCCGGTGGGCTGGACCGTGGCAGAGCAGCTTGCGGGCCAGGGCAAGCGCGTGCGGGTACTCACCCGTTCCGGCAGCGGCCCGGACCACGCCCTCATCGAGAGGATGTCCGTAGACGTCGCCAATCCAGCACTACTGGGGGAAGCGTTTGCCGGAGCGGCCGCCGTCTTCCATTGCATCCACGGCTCCGCCTACGCTGCGGACGCATGGCAGCGGGAGCTCCCCCGGGCAGAGGAAGCCGTGCTGGCGGCGGCCGGCGGGGCGGGCGCCGTCGTCGTATTTCCAGAAAGCCTGTACTCCTACAGCAGGCCGGACGCTGTGATGGCGGAGGACAGCCCCCGCGAGGCGCAGGGCGGAAAGCGCGGGGTCCGGACAGCGCTGCTGAAGGCGCGCGCAGCCTCCCCCACGAATACCGTCAGCGTGGTGGCGGGCGATTTCTTCGGCCCGCGCGTTCGGACCTCCCACGCCGGCCAGCGCATCGTGCCGGCGGTGCTGGCCGGAAAGCGGCTGCTGGTGATCGGCAGCGCGGACCAGCCGCATTCCTTCACGTACGTGCCGGACCTTGCCGCTGCAATGATCCGCGCCGCGCAGACGCCGGCTTTGTGGAACCGGGTGTGGCACGCGCCCACAGGCCCGGCGGTCACCCAGCGCCGGCTTGCAGCGGCCTTCGCGGAAGCCGGCGGGGTGCCCGCTCCCAAAATGGGCGCAGTGCCGGGCTGGGCGCTCCGGGCCATCGGATTGTTCTCCGGCGGCACCCGCGAGCTGGCCGAGATGCTGTACCAGTTCGAGCGGCCGTTCGTCATGGATTCGCACGTGAGCGAGGCCGCCCTGGGCCTGCATCCGACTCCGCTGCCGGAAGCCGCAGCGGCCACTGTGGCGTGGTGGCGGGCGCAGGGCTGAGCCGTTGGAGGTCACGCAGAGCAGGCTTTTGGCCAACCAAGAAGGGTGCGGCCGCGTAAATTCACGGCCGCACCCTGAGTGGAGTCCTAAAAATGCGCGTGGCGTGACGCCGCCACTGCGCCTAACTGCGCGCGGCGCCCTCCAGATCCGTTTCCAGGCTGCCCTTGGCATCACGTGAGCCGCCGGATGCCCGCCCGTCGTCGTCCAGCCGCCCCAGCTTGCTGGGCCACCAGATCCGTCCGCCCAGGTCGTAGGCAAGCGCCGGGACCAGCAACGAGCGAACCAGCACCGTGTCCAGCAGGACCCCGAAGGCCACGATGAAGGCGAGCTGGACCAGGAACATGATGGGGATGACGCCCAGCGCCGCGAACGTTGCGGCGAGGACCACACCCGCGGACGTAATGACGCCGCCGGTCACACCGAGTCCTCGCAGGATCCCGGGCCTGGTGCCGTGCTTGAGGGACTCCTCCCGGACCCTGCTCATCAGGAAGATGTTGTAGTCCACGCCCAGTGCCACCAGGAAAACGAAGCCGAACAGCGGAACCGTGGCATCGGCCCCCGGGAACCCGAAGATGTTGTTGAACACCAGGGCTGAAACTCCCATGGCGGCGGCGTAGGAAAGAACCACTGAGGCCACGAGCAGAACCGGAGCCAGCACGGAGCGCAGCAGCAGAATGAGGATCAGCAGGATGACGGCGAGGACCACAGGGATAATGACGATCAGGTCGCGCTGGGCCGTGGTGTTGGTGTCCAGCGCAGTGGCCGTGACACCGCCCACCAGCGCGCCGTCGTCGATCTTCTTCAGATCCTCGCGGAGCTTCACCACGACGTTCTCGGCGTCGCTGGAGTCCGCCGCGTAGTTCAGGGTGGCGTTGATCAGAACCTTCCCCTCGCGGACATCAGGTGCGCTTGGGGCACCCGGGGCCCCTGTGATCAGCATGCTCCCCCCCGCCAGAAGGTAGGCATCGCCGACGCCGTCGGTCGCCTTGGTCTTGTCCAGCACCTCCTGCGCCTTCGCTTCGTCGGCGACGATCACCGCGGGGCTGCCGGAGCCGGCATCGAAATGGCGCGCCAGGGCGTCCTGGCCGTCCACCGCGTTGGAGGCGGTGAGGATGACATCCGTCTGCGGCACTCCGTTGGCCTTCAGCTGAAGGATGCCCGCGGAAGCCGCCAGGAGCAGGAGCACCGACGCGACCCAGACGGCACGGGGCCGGCGGGAAACGAGGGAGCCGGTGGCCCGCCACAGGCCCTTCTGGCCTTCGAGGCCGGTGACCAGTTCCGGTTCGCGCTCGGTCTCCGGAATCAGCTTGGGACGGAACGGCCAGAAGGCGGCGCGGCCCAGCAGGGCCATCAGGGCCGGGAGCAGGGTGAGGGCTGCAAAAAGCGAGCACAGGATACCGGCGGCGGCCACCGGACCTAGCGCCTTGTTGGAGTTGAGATCGGAAAAGAGCAGGCACAGCAGGGCAATGATCACCGTGGCACCCGAGGCCAGGATGGGTTCAAAGGAGGCTTTCCAGGCCGTCAGGACGGCGGAAGTGCGGTTGGTGGTGTGGGTCAGCGCTTCGCGGAACCTGGCCACATAGAGCAGGGCATAGTCCGTCGCCGCACCGATCACCAGGATGGAGAGGATGCCCTGGCTTTGGCCGCTGAGCTGGATCCAGCCAAGCTTGGCCATGCCGAACACCAGCAGGATGGCCGCACACAGCGCGAACACCGACGTGAAAAGCACCGCGATGGGAAGGAGCAACGAGCGGTACACAATCAGCAGGATGATGAACACGGCAGCGAGTGCCACCAGCAGCAGGATGCCGTCGATGCCCGCGAAGGCGCTCACCAGGTCAGCCGTGAGTCCGGCGGGGCCCGTGACGAATGTCTGCATTCCGTCCGGGGCTGACGCCTGAACTTCCTGGCGGAGCTCCTGGACGATTTCCTTGACCTCCCCCGACGAGGATATGGGCACTACGAACTGGACCGCCTTGCCGTCCTCCGACGGGATGGGCCCGAGAACCGCGCTGCCTGCCTGCAGTTCCGCGAGCTTGTCCTTGAGGGCGGCGGACTCGCCCAGTTGCGCAGGAGTGAAGGCAGAGTCGCTTTCGACGACGATGACGGCCGGTATCTCGTCAGAGTCCCTGAACTTTGCCTGCCAGTCCTGGGCTTCGGTGGCCTCGGCGCCGGCAGGCAGGAAGGACGCCTGGTCATTGGAGGACACTTCGTCGAGGCGGCCGAAAGTGGGTCCGCCGACGCCGGCGATGGCCAGCCAGGTGATGACGAGCAGTACGGGGACCAGCCAGCGGAGCCAGAACGGGACGTGCGCGGTGCCGGGATGCCTCTGTTTCATGTGTCCTTCTGGGGTGACTCGGAGGAGTAGAATTTACTCCATAGTAGACTATCTCCAT
Source organism: Arthrobacter sp. GW460-12-1-14-TSB2 (assembly GCF_059423525.1). NCBI lineage: Bacteria > Bacillati > Actinomycetota > Actinomycetes > Micrococcales > Micrococcaceae > Arthrobacter > Arthrobacter sp. GW460-12-1-14-TSB2. The sequence continues at coordinate 23,867 of NZ_JBWKYC010000020.1, read as the reverse complement.
CATGGAGATAAGCACTTCGGCACAAATAGTTGCTCAGAGCCGTCGGTGAGAGAATTTTGGCTAGGCTGGCGCAGTTGCCCAGCCACTACCGAACACGCCATTGCAGAAGGAGGGTCGCCGTGTCAGAAGAGTCATCCGAGCGCCCCGAACCGGCCGCGCCCCAGGGCCTCGTCCGGCTGCTGCAGGAGTTCACGCTCGAGGCCAACCGGTATGTGGACTCCGCCGGCGGACGCAATGACATGCACCGCACGGACCTCAATGCCCTGGCGGTGATCATGCGCCATGCCGCCAAGGACCAGATTGTCACCCCCGGTGTGCTCCGCAAGGAACTCAACCTCAGCTCCCCCGCCACCACGGCGCTCATCGACCGGCTGCACGGTTCGGGACACGTGGTGCGCGAACGCCAGGGAGCGGACCGCCGGCAGGTCCAGCTTCGGATGACGCCCAAGGCCTACCGCGACGGTGGCGCCATGTTCCTTCCGCTGGCCCGCCACATGGACGCCGCCATGGCGGAGTTCACCGCAGCGGAGCTGGAGGTCGCCGCCCGCTTCATGGAATCCATGATCGGGGCGACCATCAGCGCAGCACAGGAAGCGGCCGCGCAGGAACCGGCAGGAAACGCGCCCCCGACCACACCGCAGCAGCGGACAGCAGCGCCGGAACCGCCAGCGCCCAGCCACTAAAAAGCAGGATCAGCAGCATCACCCCGGCAGCAACGATGACCCCGAACCACGCCGGCGTCCCGGGCCGCAGCAGCCGCGTGCCCGCAGCGAGCCCGAAGGCCGTCACCGCGGTGAAGCAGGCCGAGGCCGCGCCGATCTGGAACTGCATGCTGGCCAGCCCGGACACTGCCGCCCCGAACGACAGGAAAGTCATCCCGGCCAGGACGGCGAGGCTCACCGAAGGCACCTCGCCCGGCCCGCCGCCGCGAGCCATCGCCGGCGGCAGCACGCCGTCGGCCGCCAGCCTGGAACCGAGCCGGCTGGCGCCGGCAATGAACGTGTTGAGCGGGCCGAATGTCAGCACAGCCGCAGCAACCGCGGTCAGCGGGGCAGCCAGCGGCCCCAGCCCCTTTTCGAGCAGGTCGGCGACCGGCACCGCGCTTCCGGGCAGGGCCGGGCCCAGCACGGCCACCGAGGCTGCCACGACCCCGATGTACACCACACCGACGACGACGAGCGTCAGCCACGTGGCGCGCCTGAGGTCGCGGCCGGGATCGCGGAACTCGGCCGCCAGGTGCGTCACTGCCTCCCACCCGGCGAAGCAGAAAAACAGCAGGCTGGCCACTCCGCCCACGGCCCAGTAGCCGTGCGGCGCGAACGGTTGGAAATTCTCCGCTTTCGCTAACGGGGCGGCCACGGCAACGGCGAGCGCCAGCAGCGCCACGAGCAGGACCATCAGCACCAGTTGGAGGCGGCTGGACAACCTTATTCCGACGGCGTTGCTCGCGAACCCGGCCGCCAGCAGCAGCGCCGCGGCCACTAGCGCAGTCCCCTGGCCGCCGCCCAGTGCATTGGCGATGTAGTTGCCGCCGATCACCGCCGTGGCGGGAGCGCCAAACGGAATCGCGAAGTAGAACAGGTAGCCGGCAACCACCGAGGCGCGGCGCCCGAAAGCCCGGGTCACAAAGTGGGCAATCCCGCCGGCGTCGGGCTCCTGGCGGCTCATCTCAGCGAAGCTGAAGGCGACGGGTGTGCAGAACACCAGCAACGCCGCCCAGGCCAGCAGCGAGGCCGGACCCGCTTCCCGGGCGGCGATGGCCGGGAGCACCAGGATGCCCGATCCGAGGATTGCGCCCACATAGATGCCTGTTGCCCGGAACAGCCCGAGCCCCGCTGAACTGCCGGCTTTGTTGTTTCCCACTCCTCCAATCTTCCGCAGAACGGCGGGCCGCAGAAGCGGGGAAACTGACGGCGAAGCACAATTAACTGCCTGTTTTGGTCCGCCGGATTGCCGCGCATTTTCCCGTCGGGGCGGTAGCGTTTCCTTATGAGTGCGCAGCAGCCTGAAGATGTGTACACGCACGGACACCATGAGTCCGTGGTCCGTGCCCATGCCTCACGGACGGCCGAGAATTCCGCCGCGTTCGTGATCCCGTACCTTGCCCCGGGCAGCTCGGTCCTGGACGTGGGCTGCGGGCCGGGCAGCATCACCTGCGACTTCGCCGCCCTCGTGGCGCCCGGGCACGTCACCGGGCTGGACCGCTCCCCGGATGTGATCACCCACGCCGCCGAACTGGCCGCCGAACGCAGTGTGGATAACGTCGAGTTCGTGGCCGGGAACATCTACGATCTGGACTTCGACGACGAAACGTTCGACGTCGTCCACGCCCACCAGGTGCTCCAGCACCTCACAGACCCTGTTGAGGCTTTGCGCGAAATGCGCCGGGTAGCCAAGCCGGGCGGCATCGTGGCAGTGCGCGACGCCGATTTCCACGGGATGAGCTGGTACCCCGCCATCCCGGAATTGGACGAATGGATGGAGCTGTACCAGCGCATTGCCCGCCGCAACGGCGCCGAACCCGACGCCGGACGCCGCCTGGTCTCATGGGCGCAGGCGGCGGGATTCACGGATGTGGCCCCCACCAGCAGCAACTGGCTGTACGCCACGGGCCAGCAGCGCCGGTGGCAGGCCCGGGTCTGGGGCGAACGGGTACTGCACTCGGCTTTCGCGGACCAGGCTCTTGAGTACGGCTTCGCTAACGCCGCTGACCTTGCCCGGATCTCCGCAGGCTGGCACCGCTGGGGTTCCACCGACGACGGCTGGTTCCTGATCCCCAACGGCGAGGTCATCGCGCGGGCCTGAATGCGCGGTGGTGCCGATTTCCACATAGGGCACCAACCCTGTGGGCCGCGCCCACTGCCGGGAATAGCCTCAAGAAATGATCATTCAAGCAGGCTTTGACCTTCAGATCCTGGCCCGGCCGCTCATAGTTCAAGCAGGAAAGATCCTCCCCAGGCTTGTGGTGATCCGGCTTGACTCTGAGATGCAGCTGGACGGCGTAGAGGTTGTTAGTGAGGGATTTAGCGGATCGCTGGAACCCCATTTCGATGCAATTCTGGCTGCACTGGACCCTGAGTGGACCAAGTACTTTGCGATCGCCCATGCCGGAACATGGACGGAGAATTGCTTTCCATGGGACATCCCGATCCTTGAGGAGGCAGGGGAACTGGAAACGGTGGCGGCCCGTCGCGGATTCCAGATGATCGGACATTTTGGCCAGGACGAAACCGGATACATGTCTGCCCGAGCGCATTCCTACTTTGACCAATACCCGAGCTATGACGAGCTCCCCTGCACCATGACGCACTGGGTGAATTCGAAGGCCAGCACCTGTTGGTACTGCTGAGTCTGACGAATCTTTAGGCAGCCCGTTCCCTGGCCACCGGTCTGCCTTTAGGATGCGAAGGAAAACCATCGGCGAGGAGAACCCCATGCGCAAAGTGACGGCCGGCCTGTTTTACTCCGTGGACGGCGTGGTTGAGTCGCCCAACCTTTGGCAGTTCGACAGTTTCGACGAGGAACTCGGTGCTGGTATGCACCAGATGATGGCCCGGGTGGAAACGGGGCTCCTCGGCCGGGTCGGCTACGAGCAGTGGGCCAGTTACTGGCCAAGCGCGGCCGACGACGCCGACTTCGGCGAGTTCATCAACAAGCTGCCGAAGTTCGTAGCCTCCCGGACGCTTTCGGGCGAGCTCGAGTGGCAGAATTCCCGGCTGATGGACGCCCCGCTGGAGGAGTTCGTCGCTGGTCTCAGGGAAGGCGACGGCGGCGAGATTGCCGTGTTCGCCAGCATCTCGCTGACCCGGCAGCTCCTGTTCGCCGGACTCCTCGACACGTTGATGCTCATGGTGCACCCGGTCATCGCCGGAAGCGGACGGAAGCTGTTCGAGGGGGGCGATCCGGTGACACGGCTGGAATTGCAGGATTCCGAACGCACCAGCAAGGGCAACATGATCCTCAGTTACGGTGTCCGGCCGGGCGCCTAGCTCGGATCCCGAGGCCCGCTGTTCTGCCGTCGGGCCGAGATTCGAACCAGCTGGTATACGCAGATGGCGGCGATGGATCCACCACCAATGACCCACGGCACCGACTCCGGGGCGGCGATCAGCGGGTAGGACGTGCACTCACCCGGGCGATCAACGTAGTCAATGCAGACCCCCACAGTGGTTGTCAGCAACGGGAAGCTGAGGAACACCACCACAGCCAGGATGACAGCCCACGGCCAGCGCTTCGACCGCGGCCGTGAGTAGCCGGAGTGGCTCACCCTCTCCCCTGCCATGACCTGACCATACTCCGGGACAAAACTTCGTCACAGCCACAGCCACTAAACTGTATGGGTGCAACCCTCCCTTTGGCTGGCCCTGGCCGGCGCCGGCGTCCTGATCAGCTTTACGCCCGGAGCGGGTGCCATCAACACCATGAGCAACTCGCTGAACTCGGGTTTCCGGCGATCCATCTGGGGAATCCTGGGCCAGCAGGCCGCGCTGGTGGTGCACGTACTGATCGTGGCCCTGGGCGTGGGCGTCCTGGTTGCCAGTTCACCCGTGGCGTTCAACGTGATCCGTTACGCCGGCGCCGCGTATCTGGTCTACCTCGGCATCCGGCAGTTCCTGCACAAGCCGGACCTGGACCAGGAGAAAGCGGCCGAACTGCGCAACGAGCCGGCCGCTTCCATGTTCCGCCGCGGCCTGTGGGTCAACTTGCTGAACCCCAAGGCCGTGGTCTTCTTCCTGGCGTTTATGCCCCAGTTCATCAGGCCGGAGCAGCCGTTGCTGCCCCAGTACCTGGTGCTGACTGCCACGGTGGTGGTCATCGACATCCTGGTCATGTGGTTCTTCTTTGCCGCCGCGGCCAAGTCCTTCCAGCGGTTCACGCACAACGCTCACGGGCAGAAGATCCTGAACCGGACGTTCGGGGTGCTCTTCGTGGCCGTGGGCGTCATGCTGGCGCTGATCCACTAACGGGCGGCCGGCGAAAACCGGGGCCGCAACTGTCCGTTCGCGCTCAACTTAGGGCCGCAACTGTCCGTTCGCGCTCAGTGGCTGCCGGACCACACCGGCAAGGCCTTGGCAGAACCTGCCAGCTCCGGGGCTTCCCTGGCCACCGTCTCTTCAACGAAGATAAGCGCAGCCGGCGCCAGCCCGTCATACAGGCGGACGAGGAGGTCACGCGCTTCGGTCCGCGGCCACGCCTCGGGCAGGAGTTCGGCGGGAAGGTCGGGGTCGCTCCACGGAAATGCCCGCCAGGCATCCATGAGCTCGGTCCTGACCCGCAGGGCGTCCGCCGGACCCACCGTCCCGGCGTCGAACCTTTCCAGCCATGGCCTGAACCTGTCGATAAATGGCTGGTACTGCTCCCTGAACTCCTGCGGCGACCAGGCGTCGATGAGCCGCTTGCCGCGGAGGCTGGAATCGGCTATTCGAAAAATGACGTAGTCATCAACCCCGAAGGCGCTGCAGGTGCTTTCAAGCTCAGCGGCGTGGTCACGGGGCGAGACCCACACGGCCCCGAACAACGGCGCAAAACCCCGCCACCGCAGCCGCGACCGGAACAGCTCGCGCACGTCGCGGGATGTTTCCGGGATGGAAAAGGCGATGACTGTCCAGTGGCCGTCCCAGCGCCGGGACTGTTCCCCGAACGCCGAGACTTGTTCGAGGCCGCCGCGCAGGCGCTTCCGCGCACCCTCCGTGATCCGGTAGCGGGAAGTCCGCCCCGCACTCGACTGCTCCAGCACTCCCCGGGTAGCCAGGCGGCTCAGTGCCGTGGCCGACGCAGACGCCGTAATGCCAAGGTCGGCGGCCAGGGCGGCAATAAGCCGGGAAGGCAGCCAGGCGTCGCTGTCGAACCAGTAGTCAACCAGCAGGGTCACCAGCTGGTGCTGACTGGAGGGGCCTTTCAGCGGCCGGGGAAAATCAATGGCCATGTCCGGATCCATGCCGGGTCCGGAGGCCAGGGGCTTGCTCATCACGCCTCCATCATGCCAGCAGAGCCCGTCGACTAATGCTTGCACATTTCTTGACGGACGCTGAATCAAGTGCATACTATTTATCCAGGGCGTGACGGAGGCCACAGCCGACCCCGCCGCCCAGCTCAGCATGCGAGCCCCACAGAACTTCCTCCCTTGCCCTTTTAGGAGATCCGCAATGACCGCTGGTCCCATCAATCCGCCGACGCCGTTGACGTCGTCCGCGGAACATGCCCGCCCTGATTCCCACCGGGGAACAAAGCACGCCCGCCGTGCCGCCACCGCCAGTTTCATCGGCAGCACCCTCGAGTACTACGACTTCTTCATCTACGGCTCAGCCTCGGCGCTGATCTTCAACAAGATCTTCTTCCCCGGCATCGACCCCGCCCTCGGCACCATCCTGTCCATGGCCACCATCGGCATCGGCTACGTCGTCCGGCCGTTGGCGGCGAGCGTGATCGGGCACTACGGCGACCGCATCGGACGCCGCCAGATGCTGGTGCTTACGCTCGTGGTGATGGGCGTTGCCACCTTCCTCATCGGCTGCCTGCCGCCGACGGCTGCCATTGGCGCGGCAGCCCCCGTCCTCCTGGTTCTCCTTCGGGCGCTCCAGGGAGCCTCAGCCGCCGGCGAATCGGTGGGTGCAGTCACCATGACCATGGAACACGCCCCCAGCAACAAGCGGGCCTTCTACAGCAGCTGGGTCAACACCGGCGCGGCTGCCGGAATCATGCTGGCGTCCCTGGCCTTCCTGGCGGTGTCGATGCTTCCCCAGGAGGATCTGCTCAGCTGGGGGTGGCGGCTGCCGTTCCTGGCCAGCATCCTGGTAGTCGGCGTCGGCCTCTACATCCGCGTCCGGTTGCCCGAATCCGAGGTGTTCGAAGCCGCGAAGGATGCCGAAACCGAGCCGGAACTGCCCATCAAGGTCGTCCTCCGCGATCATTGGCGGACCATCATCAAGGTCATCTTCTTCGGGCTCTGGAGCGTGGTTTCTTCCGTCTTCGCCGCCTTCGGCCTCGCCTACGCGACCAGCAAGTTCGGTATCCCGGCGCCGGCGATGCTGGGGGTCACCATCCTCACGGCGGGGCTGGCCGTCATCGCCCAGCCCTCCGCGGGCATCCTCGCCGACAGGATCGGCCGCAAGCCGGTCTTCATCGCGGGCAACCTCATCTGCGCCGCCGCCGCGTTCGCCTTCTTCTGGTCCATCAGCACCACGTCGGTCCCCCTGATCTACGCGAGCGGCATCCTGTTCATGACCGTGGGTTACGGGATGGTCAATCCGCTCGGCCCGGCCATGACCGCGGAAATGTTCCCGACAAAGATCCGCTACTCCGGCGCGGCCACCGCGTCGCAGCTGGGCCTCGTTGTCACCGGCTTCGCGCCGGCCATCGCCGCCGCCATCGTCCAGCCCGGCCCCGCCGGCTGGATTCCCGTGGCCGCCTTCACCGCGGCCTGCTGCCTTGCTTCGGCAGCCGTCACCGCCATCTGGGTCAAGGAAACCTACTTGGTTCCCACTGAGGCACTGGGTGCCAGGACTTCCGGTGCCGAGGAATCCATCAACGCCTAAATCCTGATCCCGGACCAGGAAAGGAGCGGCCGGGCACCTGCCCGGCCGCTCCTTTCCGCTTCCCCTGAACTTCCACCGAAAGGAAGACCCCTGTGACATCCCGCCCCGTGCTCATTGAACAAGACGTCGAAACCCCGCTGCTGGACGGCACCATCCTGCGCTCCACGGTGTACCGCCCGGCGGACGGGGAGCGGTGCCCGGTCCTGCTCACCCGGACACCGTACGGACGCGACCTCTCCGTCAACTCCGCCTACTTCAACCCCGTAACGGTCGCAGCCGCGGGCTATGTGGTGATCATGCAGGACTGCCGAGGTCGCTTCGGCTCGGACGGGGCCTTCGATCCGTCCGCCAATGAAGCGTCCGACGGCGCCGCAACCGTCGAGTGGGCGGCGCGGCTGCCGTACTCCAACGGTGCTGTAGGGATGTGGGGCCGGTCCTACTTCGCGGAGACGCAGTGGCGGGCAGCGTCCCTGGCCCCTGACGGGCTCGCTGCCCTTTCGCCCGGCATCTCGGCCGGGGGCAATGCGAACAACGGCTCGCTCTACCGCGGCGGAGCCTACGAGCTCGGCAGCCGGTTCAGCTGGGGCCATGCCTCCATCTCTGCCAACGAGCTCCTGCGCGAATTTGCGGACGATCCTGAACTTCGGGACAAGGAATTCCAGACGTGGCTGGACCTGGACCGATCGTTTTCCGATGGCAGCGCATTCGGCACCCTGCCACTCCGGGACCTCTCCGCACGGTTCGGCACGTTCATGAACCGCCATGTCCTTCCCTCGGCCGGCGAAACACCGGGGAGCAGTTTCACAAAGCTGTGGGACGAAGCCTCTGCAGAGCCGGTACCGCTGCCCACGCTGCACATCGGCGGCTGGTTCGACATCTTCTGCCCCAGCACCCTCTCCCAGTACGCGATGCAGCTGGAACACAGCCGCGCCGGAGCCGCTCCCGCACCCCGGCTGATCGTTGGCCCCTGGTCGCACACCAACTTCTCCGGAGCCTTCCCGGAAGTGAGCTTCGGGCTCAATGCGGCCGGTGGCATGATGAACGGTCTCGGCGACCTCTCCGGCCTGCATACGGCGTGGTTCGACGCAGTGCTCAAGGGTGAACCGCAACGGATCAGCAAGGTGCCGCCCGTGCTGCTGTACTTCATGGGTGAAAACCGGTGGCGCAGTTTCGATGAACTTCCCGCACCGTGCAGCCACCGCTCCTGGTTCCTGGCGGCCGGCGGGTCCCTGGCGGACGCGCCGGGGCCCGGCGGCTCCGCTGAATACGATTACGACCCCCTGGACCCGGTCCCCACCGCGGGCGGCGCAACCATGATCCACGGGGTGTTCCCCGCGGGGCCGGCCAACCAGCACGCCGTCGAGTCCCGCGCGGACGTCCTCACGTTCACCACCGGTGCGTTCGAGGAGCCGGTCACGCTCTTCGGCGAGGTCAGTGCAACGTTCTTCGCTGCTTCCACCGCCGTGGACACGGATTTCGTGGTGCGGCTGTGCCGGGTCGCTCCGGACGGAACATCGCTGGGCATCGCCGACGGAATTGTCCGTGCCTCCTGGCGGGACAGCCATGCCGGGACAGGGCTGTACCAGGGGGGCTACGAGCAGTCATTGATCGAGCCCGGCGAGCCGTACGAGTACACCGTTAACTTGTGGCAAACCGCCTATACCTTTGCCCCCGGCGACAGGCTCCGCGTCCAGGTGACCTCCAGCTGCCACCCTCGCTGGGACCGGAACCTCAACACCGGCGAGCTGGCATATGACTCCGCCGAATCCGTCGTCGCCCGGCAGACCATCCTGTTCGGGCCGGACTTTCCCAGCCGGCTGACTGCGGGGATTTTGTGACCGCGCCATTTCCGGGAGCGGAAACTCCGGAGGCACCGGGGCTAACCTTCCTTGCGGAACTTTCCGTCACGGTCGGCGAGCCGATCGACGTCGGACAAACCCCCGAGGGGCACCGCCGCGTCATCCCTATCACCGGCGGAACGGTGAGCGGCCCGGCCCTGAACGGACGGGTCATCCCGGGCGGCGCGGATTATCAGCTCCTCCGGAGCGCCACGCTGACGGAACTGGACGCCCGCTACGTGCTGGAGACCCTGGACGGCCGCCGCATCTACGTGCACAATTCGGCACTGCGCCACGGAAGCGTCGATGACATCGCCCGGCTCAACCGCGGCGAAGCGGTCGACGCCGGCAGCATCTATTTCCGTTGCTGGCCCCGGCTCGCTGCGGCCTGTCCTGAATGGGACTGGCTCAACACACGCCTGGCGGTGGGAACCGGCGAACGGCATCCGGACCATGTGCTGATCCGGATCTTCCTCCTGGACTGACCTTTTACCCTTGTGCAGTGCGAGGGCGACGGCGACGCAACCGCCCGCCCGCCCAAAGACAAGACTGCCCGGACCGGGATCCACGAAGGATCCGGGTCCGGGCAGTCTTGGTCGGGGCCGCAACTGTCCGTTCGCGCTATTGCAGTTGTCCGTTCGCGGCGTACTGCTTCCGCAGGTCCATTTTGCGGATCTTGCCGCTGGCCGTCCGCGGCATCTCCTCCACGAACACCACCGATTTGGGGATCTTGTAGCGCGCGAGCCTCCCGTCCAAGTGTGAACGCACCTCGTCCTCGGACAGCGAGGCGCCTTCGCGGAGTGTCACGATGGCACGGGGAACCTCGCCCCACCTCGCATCTTGGACGCCGATCACGGCAACGCTGGCCACCGCGTCCAGCTCGGAGATGGCCGCCTCGACCTCCGCCGGATAGATGTTCTCGCCGCCGGAAATGATCATGTCCTTGATGCGGTCCGAGACGAACAGGAAGCCCTCCTGGTCCAGGAAACCCGTGTCGCCGGAGCGGAACCAGACGGAGTCCGCGTAGCTTTCCGCGGTGGCTTCCGGCCGGTTCCAGTACTCCGTGATGACGTTCGGGCCCGAAATCTGAATCTCCCCCACCTGGCCCGGTGCCGCAGGACCGCCCAGGGGATCAGCGATGCGGACATCCGTGAAGAAGTGCGGCAGGCCTGCGGAGCCTGCTTTCTCCCGGGACCTCGACACCGGCAGCATGGTGGCGCCGGGCGCGGTTTCGGTCATGCCGTAGCAGCTGGTGAAGCCGATGCCGCGCTCCTCGTAGGCGTCCAGGACCCGGCGCGGAATGGCCGACCCGCCGCAGGTCAGCTTGTCCAGGGAGCTCAAGTCCGCCGCCGGCCAGGCCGAGTGGTCGCAGAGCATCTGGAACGTGGTGGGGACCCCGTTCAGGGTGGTGACCCTGTGCTCTTTGATCAGGTCAAGGACCCGGCCGGCGTCGAACTTCGCCTCGAGCACCACGGTGGCGCCCTTGAGCAGCATCGGCAGCAGGCCCATGTCCAGGGACGCCACGTGGAACAGCGGCGAAATCATGAGGGCGACGTCGTTCCGGTTCAGGTCCATGTCCACCACGGTGTTGAAGCAGTTCCAGGTGATGTTGCCGTGGGTGAGCAGCGCACCCTTGGGGCGGCCGGTGGTGCCGGAGGTGTAGAGGATCATGGCGGCGTCGTCCAAAGCCACGGCCTCGTCCCGCGGGGTCACGGCTGCCGCGTGAAGCACCCCTTCATAGCGTTCGACGCCGGATGGCAGCTCCACGACGGAACCTTCCGCGCCGCCGTCGGGCGCCACCACGAAGCGGTGGGTCACCGCGGTTCCTTCGGCGGACGCTGCCGCGAGGGTTTCGAGCTCACCGGCGTTCACCAGCAGCCGGGTTCCGGAGTCCTGCAGCTGGAACTGCAGCTCGGGCGCTGCCAGCCGGGTGTTCAGCGGGACGAAGACGGCCCCGAGCAGGCCGCAGGCGAAGAACGTCTCCACGAAGGACGGATGGTTTTCACCGAGGTAGGCCACCCGGTCGCCCTTGGCCACTCCCCTGCGCCCCATGGCGTTGGCGAGCCGGTCCGTACGCTCGGCGAGCTCTTCGTAGCTGACGGCACGGTCCCCCGAGACGAGGGCCGTTTTGGGTCCGGACTTCCGGCGGCGGCGGTGCAGCCAGGATCCAACTCCGTTGTTGTCCATGTTTGTGCTCCTAATCGACCGCAGTGAGGTCGTTGTTCTTAGACTCCCGCGTCAGCAGGATGAAGACAATGGAAACCGTTGCCATGACGGACAGGAAGACCACCACCGGGACGATGCTCTGCCCGGAATCCTTGTACAGTCCGGCCACGATGCCTGGTGTGAATCCGGCGCCGATCAGGGTGGCCAGCTGGTAGCCCACAGCGGCGCCGGTGTAGCGGGAGGTGGTGCCGAACTGCTCCGACACAAACGCCGCCAGCGGTCCGTACAGGCTCGAGTGCAGCACCAGGGCCACGGTGAAGGCCAGGAAGACCAGGCCGACGTTCCCGGAGCCGAGCATTCCGAACATCGGGAACAGGTAGGCGATGAACAGTGCCAGTCCGGCCACCATCACGGGTCGGCGTCCGAGGCGGTCGGACAGCCGTCCACCGAGCAGGACGAACAGGATGGAAATGGCCGAGGCCCCGGCGAACGCGTACAGCACGCCCTGCTGCGGGGCGCCCTTGGACACCGCGTAGGTAATGGAGAACGTGGGCAGCACCACTTGCAGGCCGAAGCCCGCCGCACCGGCGAACATGATCATGATCAGCGCTTTGGGCCGGCGCAGCACTTCAAGGAGCGGGATCTTGCGCTTGGTGCCCTGCATGCTTTCCTTGGCCACTGCCTCGGCGAAGATAGGGCTCTCGGAGACCCGCAGCCTGACGAACATTCCCACAATCAGGAGCACGAAGGACAGCAGGAAGGGCACGCGCCAGCCCCATGCCAGGAAGGCCTCCTGCGGCAAGGCGGAGAAGATGCCCATCACCACCGTGCCAAGCACGGCTCCGGTGGGGGCGCCGGCGTTGACGAACGAAGCTGCGAAGCCGCGCCGTTTGGGATCAGAGTGTTCCAGGGCCATGAGCGCGGCCCCGCCCCACTCGCCGCCGACGGCGATTCCCTGGCAGACCCGCAGGAACACGAGGATGACGGCGCCCCAGGGTCCGATCAAGCTGGCGCCGGGGATCAGGCCGATGAGCGTGGACGCAATTCCCATCACCGCCATGGAGACGATGAGCATGCCCTTACGGCCGACGCGGTCCCCGAAGTGGCCGAAAATGATGCCGCCGAGGGGGCGGGCGACGTAGCCGGCGGCGAACGTGGCGTAGGCGGCGACGACGCCCACCCAGTCGTCCATGCCGGAGAAAAAGACCTTGGGAAAGGCCACGGCAGCGGCCGTGGCATACAGCAGGAAGTCGTAGAACTCGATGGTGCTGCCCAGATAGCTGGACATGATGACCGTGCGCGCTTCCTTGCGCTTCGCGGCCGTGCCCGCTGGCGCGAGCGTGGTTTGTCCTGACATGGCTGTTCCTTGGGAAGGAGGGACGGTTGGTGGTTTTAGCTTGCGGAAGCGGCTTACTTGTAGAAGCGGGCCAGGAATTCGGCCACGACGGCGGGGCGTTCCTGGCCTTCGATCTCGATGGTGTTGGACACCTTGATCTGGGCGCCGCCCTTGACTTCGGTGACCTCGGCGATGGTGGCCTGCATGCGGATCCGCGAGCCCACCTTCACGGGTGAGGTGAAGCGGACCTTGTCCAGGCCATAGTTCACCTTGGTGGTGACGCCATCGACGTCGAACAGCTCGCCCCAGAACGGGATGATGAGCGAGAGTGTGAGGAAGCCGTGGGCGATCGGGGCGCCGAAGGGGCCGTCCTTGGCGCGCTCCGGATCCACGTGGATCCACTGGTCGTCACCGGTAGCATCGGCGAATCTATTGATCTGTTCCTGGGTGATTTCGCGGTATTCGGTCACGCCGAGGTCTGTCCCGGCGAGGGTGAGCAGTTTGTCGAAGTCGACGACAAGATTGGGCATGTTTGCCTCCTGGTGTGGTTTTTGGAGTTGCGGAAGTACGACGGCGGAGCGGTGCTTCCGCCGTCGGGTTTCAGTTGCTGTTCGGTTCGGTTAGTGCTGTTCAGTTGGCGCTGCGTCAGCGGGTGAAGGCGCTTTCGCCGGTGAGGGCGCGGCCCACGATGAGCGCGTTGATTTCGTGCGTTCCTTCGTAGGAGTAGACGGCTTCGGCGTCGGCGTGGAACCGGGCGACGTCCGTCTCGAGCGTGATGCCGTTGCCGCCCACCACTTCGCGGGCCAGGGCCACCGTTTCGCGCATCAGCAGGGACGTCTGCATCTTTGCCAGAGCGGAGTCCTGGTCCCGGTAGATGCCCCGGGACTGCTGTTCGGTCAGCCGGACCACCAGGGACAGGGACGAGGTGACGTTGCCGAGCATTCGGGCCAGCTTTTCCTGGACCAGCTGGAAGGATCCCAGCTGGCGGCCGAACTGCCGGCGTTCCGTCACATAGCGCAGGGCGGCTTCGAACGCTCCGGCCTGGATTCCGGTGGCAATCCAGGCAACGTCCGAACGCATGGCGCGGAGCATCGCGGCCACGTCCTTGAAGGAGTCCACGTTGTGCAGGCGCATGGATTCCGGCACCCGGACGCCCACGAGGGTGATGTGGGCATTCTGCATCATCCGCAGCGCGGTCTTGCCGTGGATCTTCTCCAGCGTCACGCCGTCCGCCTCGCGGTCCACCAGGAAGGCCTTGACCTGGCCGTCTTCATGGTCCCTGGCGAACACCGCCAGCACATCAGCGCTGACCGCACCCCCGATCCAGCGTTTGGCACCGTCCAGGATCCAGGAGTTCCCCTCCCGGCGGGCCGTCGTGGACAGGCCGCCGGCGATGTCCGAACCGGAGTCGGGTTCGGTGAGCGAGAAGACCCCCTTGAGGGAGAAGTCGATTACCTTCGGCATCCATTCAGCCTGCTGCTCCGGCGAGGCACCCACCCGGATGGCGGTGCGGAAGAGCCCGGCTTGGGACGTGTACCAGGTGGCCAGCGAGGCGTCGGTGCGGGCCAGCTCGAAGATCCGGAAACCCTGGTAGATGCCGCGGGCGGGACCGGTGTTTGGGCCCATGGCGCCGGTGAGTTCCGCCGGTTCCATCAGGTCCAGGTCGATCAGGGGCTGCGCGAGTTGTGTGGGGAACTCGCCCCGTTCCCAGTAATCGGCCAGCAGCGGCTGCGCTTCCCGGTCCAGGAAATCCCGAAGGCGTCCCAGCACACGGCGCTCATCCTCCGTGAGGAGGGACTCGGCGTCGTAGTAGTCGCAGACGCCGTAGAGCCGGGTCTTTTCGGCGGTAGGGGTCTGCTCAGCTGTGGTGGCGCTCATCTCAGCCGCCCAGTCCGAGCAGGCGCACGGCGTTGTGCTTGAGGATCTTGGGCCGGACCTCGTCTTTGAGCGGCAGGTCCGCGAACGCGGCCAGCCATTTCTGCGGCGTGATGAGCGGGAAGTCGGTGCCGAACAGGACTTTGTCCTGCAGCACGGAGTTGGACATCCGCACCAGGGACTCCGGGAAGTACTTGGGCGACCATCCGGAGAGGTCGATGAACACGTTGGCCTTGTGCGTGGCGATGGAGTTGGCTTCGTCCTGCCACGGCACCGAGGGGTGGGCCATGATGATCTGCAGTTCCGGGAAGTCCGCGGCCACGGCGTCCAGCAGGAGCGGGTTGGAGTAGGCCAGCTTGATGCCGTATCCGCCGGGAAGGCCCGCGCCCATGCCGTTCTGGCCGGTGTGGAAGATGGCCGGCAGGCCGAGTTCCTGGAGGGTTTCCCAGAGGGGGTAGAACTGCTCGTTGGAGGGGTCGAAGCCCTGCAGGGACGGGTGGAACTTGAAGCCGCGGGCGCCCAGGTCGATGGCCTGGTGCTTGGCGCCCTGGATGGCCTCGGCCCCGGTGCGGGGGTCCACGCTGCCGAACGGGATCAGCACGTCGTTGTTCCGTGCCGCGCCGGCGATCAGGTCCTCGATGCTGTTGGGTTCGTGCTTGAGCTGGGTGCGGGCGTCCACGGTGAAGACGACGGCGGCCATGTTCAGTTCCCGGTAGACCTCGGCGATGCGGTCCAGCGACGGCGTGCGGTCCTCGGCCTTGAAGTACTTGGCCGAGGCTTCGGTGAGGGCCTCCGGGAGTGATTCGTGGCCGTGGCCGTCCACTTCGAGGTGCACGTGCATGTCGATCGCGTCCAGCTTGGCGGCGTCGATGCGGGGCTCGTAGCGCGTGGCAGCCATGGCTAGCCCACCTTCACGGGAGCTGCGGCAGGCTGTGCCTCCGGCTTCAGGTCCTCGGGTAGGGGCA
Source organism: Arthrobacter sp. GW460-12-1-14-TSB2 (assembly GCF_059423525.1). Classification (NCBI taxonomy): domain Bacteria; kingdom Bacillati; phylum Actinomycetota; class Actinomycetes; order Micrococcales; family Micrococcaceae; genus Arthrobacter; species Arthrobacter sp. GW460-12-1-14-TSB2. The sequence goes on along the minus strand of NZ_JBWKYC010000020.1, from coordinate 8,152 downwards.
GGAATTCCTCGCCCACGCTCTGGAGCTTGGCGCCGAAGAGCGGGCCGAAGTTCTCGATGAGGTCCTCGTAGCGCCAGCCGCCCTCGCGGTATTCGGTGGCAGCAGCCTCGGGGTGGGTCCAGAGCTGCAGCCGGTCCCCGCCGGCGCCGATGGCCTGGCCGGTAATGCCGGCCGCCTCATCGGAGGCGAGGAATGCGACCAGTCCGGAGACGTCGTCGGCCGTTCCGAAACCGAGTTCGTGGCGGAAGAAGGCCGGCATGGCCTCGCCGCGCTCGTCGGCTTCCACGGCTTTTTGGAAGTACGGGACGGTCTTGGTCATGGCCGTGGCCGCGACGGGGATGACGGCGTTGGCGGTGACGCCTGCCTTCTTCATTTCCAGGGCCCAGGTGCGGACCATGCCCACGATGCCGGCCTTGGCGGCGGCGTAGTTGGTCTGGCCGAAGTTGCCGCGCTGACCGGTGGGCGAGCCGATGGTGATGATCCGGCCGGCGATGCCGTTCTCCTTGAAGTAGGCGAACGCTTCCCGGACGCAGGTGAAGGTGCCGCGGAGGTGGACGTTGATGACGGCGTCGAAGTCTTCGTCGGTCATCTTCAGCAGGGACTTGTCCCGCAGGATCCCGGCGTTGGTGACCAGGATGTCGAGGCGCCCGAACTCGGTGACGGCCGCCTGCACCAGCTGCCGGGCCACTTCCGTGCTGCCGACGGGAGCGACGACGGCGGCGGCCTTTCCGCCGTCGGCCTCGATGAGCGCCACTGCCTCCCCGGCGACCGTCGCGTCGACGTCATTGATGACGACGGCTGCGCCCTGCCGTGCGAGTTCCCGGGCGTAGGACAGGCCCAGGCCACGGCCGCTTCCGGTGACGATTGCTACTTTGCCTGACAGGCTCATGGCTGCTCCTTTGCTAGCTGACCTTGTGCATCCCGGCTCTCGACGTGGGATGCTGTTCTGTATCCATGAAATTATGGATAGTTGAAAATGTCAACGATTTATTTTGAGGATTATTGGAGTCGGCCATGACGATCGAGACACAGGGCGGTCAACGGACCGAACAGGCCCACAAGCTTGTGGCCGCATCCATCAGCCAGGACCTGGGATTTCTGCTGGCCAAGCTGCACGCCGTGGGGTCCGTTTTGAACAACAGGGCGCTGGCCGAGTTCGACCTGAAGGAGCGTTCATACTCGGTCCTGATCCTCGCCAACAGCGGGCTGGAACCGACGCAGCGTGAACTGGCGGACTTCCTCAGCCTGGATCCCAGCCAGATTGTGGCACTCGTGGATGAGCTGGAGAAGCGGGGCCTAGTGGCCAGGGCGCCGGGAAAGCAGGACCGCCGGGCAAAGACCGTGACGGCCACCGCCAAGGGAGGAAAGCTGCTGCAGCGGGCCAGCGACGCTGCGCAGCGGGCTGAGGCGGAAGTGCTGGAAGGGCTGCCCGCGGAAGAATCGGCGCAGCTCAAGGCGCTGCTGCGCAAAGCACTGTGGGGTGCCGGGCTATCTGACTGAGGTTTTTCGGGGCCCGGTTAGCGTGCAGGGTCGGCTTAGTGTCCGGGCCGGCTTAGCGTCCGGGCCGGAATGTTTTAGCCGGCAAGATGGCCTTAGCGTGCCGGACCGTCCGGGCGGGAACGCCCTTGGCATTCGGCCCCGTTCCGGCGCGCCAGCTCTGCCAAGACCACCGGCCCCACGAGGCCGGCATGGTTCGGGCCTGGCGTGTTGTCGCTGTTCCTCAAGAGGCAGGCCAGTGCTTCGAGCTCGCCGGTGGGGACGGACGACAATGAGGCGTAGCACTTGAAGATACGCCGTTCGGCAATGCCGGCGAGGCGGCCACTGTTCGCGTTCATGCGGCCCCCGCAGGGGGATCCGTGGCAGCGGGTGCGAAGACGGCGCGGAATGTCGGGCCCATGGAAACTCCTCAGCAAAGAATCCGGAGGCTGCCTGCATAACCCGAAGCCAGAATACCGCAGACCGGCTCCCCGGCGCACGGTCTTTAAGCCCCAAATTGCCCTCCCGCCCGGCGCCACGTCGAGGGTCACCCGTGGGAGGGTTCGCCCGTGGTTCGGTGGTCCGCATGGTTGATGGTCTCCCGGATCAGCCGGACGAGGTGGCCGTCGTGCAGCGAGTAGATGACATGCCGGCCGTCCTTCCGCGCGTTCACCATCCCGCTGAGCCTCAGTTTGGCCAGGTGCTGGCTGACCACCGTCCTCGGAACGGCGGCCGCCTCCGTAAGTTCGGTGACGCTCCTGGGGCCTTGCGCAAGCTGCCACAGCAGATGCAGGCGCGTAGGTTCGGCCAGCATCCGCAACGTGGCGGCTGCATTTTCCAGCAACTCCGGTCCAGGCGTGACGGGATGGACGAGCGAGGGCCCATCAGTGCCGGCGCTGAACGGACTGCTCGGCTGGCTGCTCAATGGCCTGCTCCTCGGTGACGGCGGGACCCGGTCCGGAAAAGGTCTTCCGGGGCCAGGACAGGAAGGCTCCTGCACTGCCAAGTATCGCAAGGATTGTCAGCGCCGCGGCAGCCCAGCCCAGGCCTGCGGCAGCACCGATCCAGCCCGCTACCGGATAACTGAGGAGGTAGCAGGCATGGGAGAGCGAGAACTGGGCCGTGAAAACGTACGGGAGCGTGATCTCCGTGGCAGCTTCCCGGAGCAACCGGGAGGACGGGGTGATGACGGCGGACGTGGCGGCGCCGAGCGCGAACCATAGCCCCAGCAGCGGCCACCATCCGACGCCCTGCGATGCCATGAACATCACCGCGGCGGCGGCGCCAAGTGCCGGGGGGATCAGGGCGGCGCCGGTCAGCATGACGGCTCGATCGCCGAAGCGGTCCAGGACCCGCGGAACGGCCAGGGCGACAACCATGGAGCCGGCGCCGAAGCAGGCAAGGGCAACGGCAAGATCGGATCCGGGACGGTGCAGGACGTCCCGGACATAGACCACGGTATTGACCAGCACGAGGGCCGTCGGGGCGGCCACCGCAAGGTTCAGTGCCAGCAGGGACCTCAGCCTCCGGTTGCGCCAAAAGATCCGCACCCCCAGGGTGGTCCGGTGCCACAAGGACGGCTGTGGCTCCCCGGGCGCGCCGGGCCGGGGTACGGCCGTAAAGGCGACCAGGGTCGCGGAGATCAGGAAGCCGGCAACAGTGCCGATGAACAGTTCGTGGTAGCTCATTACGGTCAGCAGCAGCGCGGCAGCAGCCGGGCTAACCAGGGCTTCCATGTCATAGGCGAGCCGGGACAACGAAAGAGCATAGGTGTAGTCCCGGGGATCCTTCAGGATGAGCGGGATCAACGACTGGAACGCCGGCGTAAATGTTGCTGACGCGGATTGGAGCAGGAAGATCACCACATAGATCTGCCACGTTTCCGTGATGAACGGCAGGCACAGGGCCATGGCTGCCCGGACCAGGTCAGCCGCGATCAGCACCGGCTTCTTGGGCAGGCGGGCCACGAGGGCGGTGATCACCGGAGCGAGGCCTACGTAGGCCACCATTTTGATGGTCAGGGCCGTTCCCAGGACGGCCCCGGCGTGCCTTCCGGCAAGGTCGTAGGCGAGCAGCCCCAGGGCGATTGTCAGCAGGCCCGTCCCGGCCAGGGCAACGACCTGGGCACAGAACAGCCGCCCAAAGACTCTGTTCCGAAGGACAGCCAGCATCAAACTCAAACTCCTCAAGTGCATACGTGCACTAACGTGCACACTTGAAAGTGTAAGCCCCGCATCACCGGGAACACCCGCTTAGCGGGATGCGGGCTTGTGATCAGTGCCGCGCATCCGCACAGCCACCACAACGCCGGACAGCCCGGTCAGGACGGCGACGACGGCGACTGCCGCAGGAATGCCGAAGGCATCGGCGATGATTCCGGACAGCAGGGCACCGACGGCAAAGCCGCCGTCGCGCCACAGCCGGTAGATCCCCACCGATCTGGCCCGCCACTCGGGATGGGCAACATCGCCGATGGCGGCCAGCAGCGTCGGGTAGACCATGGCCGTGCCTGCTCCAAGCAGCACCGCCGCGGCCAGCCAGGTTTCAAAGCCGGCCCCGAAGGCCACCATGCCGAGGGCGATTGCCTGTACCAGCATGCCTCCGACGATCAGGGGCTTGCGCCCGATCCGGTCCGACAGCGCGCCCGTCACCAGCTGGCCGGCGCCCCATACGGCCGGATACACGGCCGCGAGGATGCCGATGCGTTCAATCGTCAATCCGGCGGCCGCAAAGAGGACGGGGAACAGGCCCCAGGCCAGGCCGTCATTCAGGTTGTTCACCATGCCCGCCTGGCTCACGGACGATAGCGACTTGTCGCGGAAGCTCGTCAGCGTGAACACCTCGCGGTTGCTCAGCTGCGCGTGCGCTCCCTCATGGACCGACACATGGCTGGCAGCCTCGGCCCTGGCATGGTGGTGGGTTTCCCGCACGGTGAGCACGGAAAGGCCCAGGCCGACGGCGATGAACGCAGCACCCAGCAGGAAGGGGCCGGGACGCAACCCGTACGTGGAGGCGATGTAGCCGGTGGCCAGCGCGGTCCCGGCGACGCCGAGGTAGCCGGCCGCTTCGTTGAGGCCCATCGCCAGGCCACGGCGGGAGGGACCTACGAGGTCCATCTTCATCATCACCGTGGTGGACCAGGTTAGTCCCTGGCTGATGCCGAGGACGACGTTGGCCGCCACGATCCACCCCCACGACGGCCCGAAGATCAGCATCAGCGGGACGGGCAGCGCGATCAGCCAGCCCGCCACGAGGACCGGCTTGCGGCCGTAACGGTCCGACAAGGTGCCGGCGAAATAGTTGGTGGCGGCCTTGGCCACGCCGAATGCCAGGATGTACGTCAAGGCACTCGTGTACAGGTCCAGCTTGAAGACCTCGCCGGCAAGCAGGGGCAGGACGGTTCTCTCCTGCCCCAGCGTTCCGCCGACCAGGGCGTTGACTGCCACCAGGATCATGAACTGGGCAAGGTTCTGCCGCAGCCCCAGGGTTATGGCATCCAAAGTGCGGGGCTTCCGATGCGGGGAGGGACTTTCGGAGGTCATGTTTTGATTCCTGGGGTGGGAGACGAAGGCGGGAAAGGGAACGGGCCGCGAAGAAGGAAATGGCGACGGCAGCCGATAGACCTGTGGCTGAACGAAGACCGCCCGAATGGGGCTTGCGCGGACCGCCTACAGACAGGGGTCGCACCGGCGACTCAGGCAGCCCAGTGGCCGGACGCGCAGCGCAGGTGAGCGGCGCGGGAAAATTGGCGCCGCTCGACCGCCGGGCATCCCGCCCGCAGCGTAATCACGCCGTTCGAAAGGGCCGACGGCGACTGGGGACAGCCCGGGTCTCAGCGGGCTTTTCGCCGCCGGCCCCATAACAATTTTAGGAGATTACGACCCGCCGCGTGCGAGTGGACGCTACCCGTTTTCCCTTGGTTCTGTCAGGCAGACTTGGTCCCGGCCACGCGGCCGGCTGCACGGGCCGAGCGGTTGCGCCACCAGCGGCGGACGAGGTCAACCATGGCCAGGAGCCCCGCGAGCGGCGAGAGAACGGCCGCGGCGTAGACGAAGAGCAGCCACGTGAGTGTTGCAATCGGCGGCTGGTTGGTACTGAGAAGTGACAGGCCGCCGAAGAAGGCGACCGTCCAGAAAAGCACTACGCCAAAGAGCACCGCCGCAGCAGGGAAATACTCGTTTGTCACTACGGTCATCACAGTGTTCAATGCTCTTCCTCCTGACTCATTTGGCGCCGGACATCACCGCGTCAATCTCAGTATGAAGGCAGCGAATGCAGGATCCCGGCAGGACGCAGAAAGCGTGACGAAAATAACCTCAGCCCACGCCTGGGACCACCTGTCCTGAGCCGATTTCCGCCGCCACCTAATCTTTCGTTTGCGCATCCAGGTCGGCCAGCGCGGCACGCAGCCGGGCGTCGGCGTCGTTTGCCACTTCGTGCACTTCCGGGCTGTCGCTGAGCTGCACCATGGTCTGCGGATCTATGGCCTGGATGGTGGTGACCTCCGCACCCTTGCCGCGGCGCACCACAACATTGCACGGCAGCAGCGCGCCGAGGTCCGGTTCGGCGGCAAGCGCACGGCTGGCCAGGGCAGGGTTGCAGGCGCCCAGGATGACGTAGTCGCCGAGCGCTTCGGCAGCGTCGGCGCCAAGCTTGGCCTCGAAGGTCGCGCGGACATTGATCTGCGAGAGAATGCCGAACCCTTGTCCGGCGAGCGCTTCACGCGTCCGTTCGACGGCGTCGCTCCAGGACAGCGGGACGGTCACGGTGTGGGTGTAGGTCATGGGGTCTCCTTTTTGTATTGGCGAATGGCTTTGCATTGGCGGTGGCTTTGCATTGGCGGTTGGCGGCTTGAATGAGGCTTATGCCAGGGACAGGAAGAGCTTTTCCAGATCTTTCGTGTTCATGCCTGCGTCCTTACGGACAATGCATTGCTCAAGCCCGCTGGCAATGATGGCGAACCCCGCGCGGTCCAGCGCCTTAGAGACCGCCGCGAGTTGGGTGACGATGTCTTTGCAATCGCGCCCCTCCTCCAGCATTCGGGTCACGGCAGACAGCTGCCCCTGGGCTCGCTTGAGCCGGTTGATGACCGGGGTGAGGTCGGTTGAATCGAGTTCCATGATGCCTCCGGATAAGGGGTTGCCAGAGTTAAAGGCTATACCCCCAGGGGTGTTTTTGACTACCCCCGGGGGTATCTGCAATACTCGGTGGGGTATTCAGCTTTCGTCTGATCCGTCTTGAAAGGACATCCATGACACGCCCCTCCGCTTCACCGGCTGCCCCCGCAGTCACCGCCCTGGATCCGGAAACGCTGCAGAGCTGGTTTCAGGAACACAAGGACCTCGTGGTGATCGACGTGCGCTCGGCCGCAGAATTCCAGTCCCTGCACATCCGCGGTTCATACAACGTTCCGCTCCCGCTGCTTTCCGAGCACACCGACGAACTGGCCACCCGGCTGGGAAGCCGCGTAGTGCTCGTGTGCCAGTCAGGCGCACGGGCCGAGCAGGCACGGCAGCGCCTCGGCGGAGCCGGCATCGGCACCGCCTATGTCCTGACCGGCGGCGTGCCGGGCTTCGCGGCTGCCGGCGGCGACGTTGTCCGCGGCAAGGCCCGCTGGGACCTTGAGCGCCAGGTCCGCCTTGCTGCCGGTTCCCTCGTCGTGCTGGGCCTGGCCGGCGGGAAATTCGTCTCGCCCAAGATCCGCCTGCTCGCGGGCGCCATCGGCACGGGCCTGACCTTCTCGGCCGCGACCAACACCTGCGCCATGGGCCAAGCGATCTCGGCCATGCCGTGGAACAAGGCGGCGAAGGAGCCTACCCGCGAATCCGCCATTCTGCAGCTGCCCGCGGCGGCAGAGCAGATCGAACCGGACCGGACACAGGCGGCATGATTCCAGCCTTGGCACTGGGGCTGCTCGTTGGGATTGTGCTCGGGGTGGTCGGGGGCGGCGGGTCAATCATCGCCGTCCCGGCCCTGGTCTACGGAGTGGGCCTGAGCCCTGCGGAGGCCATCCCCACCTCCCTGCTGGTGGTCGGCCTCTCTTCGCTGGCAGCACTCCTGCCCCGGTTCCGCGAAGGCATCAACTGGCCCGTTGTCCTACTGGTCGGCGCCGCCGGCATTCCTGCGGCGTGGGGAGGCGCGGCCGTGGGTCGCCTCCTGGATCCGAACGTATTGATGCTCGCATTCGCGGGCATCATGGTGGTTGCCGGCATCCGTATGCTGATGCGCACCAGCGAGGTCGAGGGAACGTGCAGCACCGGACCCACCCGGGCCTTCCGCTCCTGCGCCCCCAAGGCGGTCGGAGTCGGACTGCTGGTCGGCTTCCTCACCGGATTGCTGGGAGTCGGCGGCGGATTTCTCATCACGCCGGCTCTCACCCTCTTCCTGGGGCTGCGCATGAAGCAGGCCGTCGCATCGTCCCTGGCCATCATTGTCATCAACTCCGCGGCCGGCTTCGGGGCCCACGCCGCCGGCTTCACCATTGAGTGGTCAACAGCCCTGGCCTTCACGGTCCCCGCAATCCTCGGCTCACTCGCCGCAGCGCGTCTGGCGCGTTTCCTCAAGGACAGGCACGTCCGCGTCTCGTTCGCTGTTCTGATTTTCGCCGTAGCCGTCTGGGTCACTGCAAGCACCGTCACAGCCTGACCGGTAGGGCCCATTCGGCGAAGAAACCCGA